>CALKXH010000144.1 GCA_938005675.1 uncultured Anaerolineae bacterium | reverse complement strand
TCACCAGCCGCGCTTCGCCATGCGCTCGCCCTCGCTCAGGGCGCTCACGTTGATGCCGACCATCGGCTCGCCCAAGTTGCGGCTGACCTCTGCCAGCAGCTTGGGATCGTTGTAGTGGGTCACCGCCATGACGATGGCTTTGGCGCGCTTGGCGGGATCGCCGCTCTTGAAGATGCCGCTGCCCACGAAGACGCCATCCATGCCCAGTTGCATCATCAGGGCGGCATCGGCGGGCGTGGCGACGCCCCCGGCGGCGAAGTTCACGACGGGCAAGCGACCAGTTTGAGCCACCTCGCGCACGAGGGCATAGGGCGCTTGGATATCCTTAGCGTAGGTGAACAGCTCGTCTTCATCCATGCTGGTCAGGCGGCGAATCTCGCTTTGCACGGCGCGGGCATGGCGGACTGCCTCGACCACGTCGCCGGTGCCTGCCTCGCCTTTGGTGCGCAGCATGGCAGCCCCCTCAGCGATGCGCCGCAGCGCCTCGCCCAGATCGCGGCAGCCGCACACGAACGGCACGCGGAAGCGATGCTTATTGATGTGATGGGCTTCATCGGCGGGCGTCAGCACTTCGGACTCATCGATGAAGTCTACGCCGAGCGCCTCGAGGATTTGCGCCTCCACGAAGTGACCGATGCGGCACTTCGCCATAACCGGGATGCTGACCGCCTCTTTGATGCGCTCGATCAGCTCAGGGTCACTCATGCGCGCCACGCCGCCCTGCGCGCGGATATCAGCCGGGACGCGCTCCAGCGCCATGACCGCGCAAGCGCCAGCCTCCTCAGCGATGCGCGCCTGTTCGGGCGTCACCACGTCCATGATCACGCCGCCCTTAAGCATCTGCGCCAGACCGCGCTTTTCCGTCGTCAGATCGGGGTATTCCGTTGAACCGTTTTTGCCGCTCATCGCTCAAATCCTCTCAGAAATATGTGCTATAGCAAGGATAGCAGGCGGCGAGGTCGGCGTCCAGACCAAACTAGACCAAGTGAGGTGCGAGCAGTCGATAGGAATACAAAGCGCCCGCCATAAGGCGGGCGCCTCGCTCAAAGAAGCCGTACGGCGACTGTCACTACTATTGCAGTCTGAGACTTCTATTGATGGACGAGAAGACGTTGCCGATGGTCGGGCCCAGAACAGTCAGGATGACAATCACGACGATGGCGACCAGCACGAGGATGAGGGCGTACTCGACGAGGCCCTGACCCTCTTCACGAGGTAGATACAGCATAGCTCACAACTCCTTGAGATTGATAAGTGCTTCTCTATCGAAGCACCCACACTATAGCACCTCTCGGAGGGCGTGTCAATAACTTCGTGCGTAACGATTGCGTAACAACGCCCCAATTCACGAAATTTTCACGAATCGCCCCTGCGCGGCTATTGCGGCAAGGCGCCGAAATGCGCCCCGATGCCCGTCGGCGCGTTGACGTCCAGCGCCAGCGCGTAGACCGCTCCATCGCCCCCGACCAGCATCGCGCCGCCCTCAAAGGGCTGCCACAAGCCGTTATAGGGCTGCTCCGCCGCCAACGCCCAGCCCAGCGCCTCGCGCACAGCCGAATTCGCCCGCCAGATCGCCCCAAAGCCCCGAATCGGTTGCAGGAGCGGCTCGGGCGGCTGCAGATTCGGATCGCGCTCGGGTTGCCCCTCTGTCCAACCGTCGGGGAATTTCCAAGCTGTGTTGGCGGCTGCGCCGCGCGCCTGCAGCGCTAGGACGTAAATCTCGCGCGTATCGCGCCAGAACATCACGCCGCGTTCGAAATTTTGAGTCACAAGTGTGAGGCTGATCGCCTCCCCGCGCGGACAGCCCAGCCGACTGCGCACGGTTGGATCGCTCGCCGCGCGGACGAAAGGCGCAGCGATCACGACTGCGCACTCGCCCGACGGGTTGATGGCTAGCGGCGGCGGGTTGGCGCCCGCAATGGGCGGATTCACGCCGATGATCGGGCTGGCGGCTTGGCGCGTGGTGGCGAGGGCGGGCTGCGTGATGACTAGCGGCGTTTGAAGCGCGCCACTGATGATGGGCGCCTCCGCCGTGCGGAATAGATTGCCCATGAACACGCCGCGCACGGGCGTTGCCGTCGAGGTGGCGCTGGGCGTGACGTTTGGGGTGGGCATCGCCGCCTCGCGCGTCGCCCGCTCAAAAGCGGGATCGAGCGTAGGCGTGAACAGTAAAGTCGCTAAGGCTTTAGGCAGCGCGCGCTCATCCAAGAGCACAGCATCGCCGCTGGGCTGCGGCGCAGCGTTGCAGGCGCTCAGCGCCAACGCTAGGCTGATGGCGATCACTCGCCCGAATCGCATGGCTGCACCTCGCTCAGCGCGACCTCCCGCGCCTTGAAACTTTCGAACGACCCGTCCTCAGCCTGCCAGTATAGCCCAAAGGCGAGCCGCCTTCCACCTTCTGCGCTCGGCAGCCAGTAGTGATCGCGCACCGCCTCGCCCGCCGTCCACAAGCTCGTCGGATACCAGCCGTAGACGGGCGCGCTGCTATCGCCTTGCGCCAACGGGACGTCGCTCTCGACGCCCAGCAGATGCACGAACACGCTCAAGTCGCGCTCGGGCGGGCGCAGCGCCGCCCATTGCACATCCAGCAGATAGCCCCCCTCCGTCTCGCAGACCCGCGCGCTCGCCAAGCCGACGCCCGCCACAACCTCCTCAGCCGCAGCAGCGCGTTGCGGCACACGGGCGATCTGCACCACGTCGCGGGCGGGCGCGCTCAGATGCACCGCGCCCAGCCGAGCGCGCCACCAATCGAGCGGGAAGCGATAGAACGTATCGCGCAGGGTGTAGAGCGCCCCCTCGCCGCTGAGTGCCGCTAGATCGGCGCTGTGCTTGACGAGGCGCAAATCGGCGTTCTCGCCCGTCACATAGACCGAAAAGGCGACCGCCGCGTGGCGCGGACCCCAGGGGATCATCAAGATGGGCGCGCCTTGATCGCGCGGGACGCGCCTTGCCGCCTCAATCGCCCGCAGCCCGATTGGATCGCTTGTCAACGCCGCCACGAAGGGCGCGCCCGCCCCGATCAAGCCCAGCGCGAAGACCACAGTCAGCTCGATGCCGCTCAGATAACGGTCGAGCGGCTCGCGGCGCGCCCACGCCGCGCCCAGCGCCAAGAGCAGCACGGCGATCATCGGCATGGCGACCGCCTCTGGCATCACCACGCGATGCAAGGCGATCAGCCAGACCAAATGCGCGCCGAAAGCCAGCCACAGCGTGACGCCCAGCCTGCCGTAGCGCCTGAAAAGGGGCAAGATCAGCAGCGCCGCCGCCGACGGAATCAGCAAGATGAGCAGTTCCGTCCACAAAATTGAGAGAGTCTTGCCCAGATTCTCGAAGACTCCCGCCACATCGGGCGGCAAACTGAACAGAAAGCCCGCCTCAGCGCCCGTGAACTGCTCCCAGAAGCCCGCCCACGCGCTGGGATCGCCATAGACCCACAGCGCGCCCGCCTGCGCGCGTAATGGCAAGTACAGATACGGCAGAAAGCCCGCCACGCCTGTTGCAAAAGCGGCGAGCGCAGTCAAGATGGCGCGGCGCGGCTGATTTTGGAGCGCCGCCCGCACGTCGGGCAAGATGGCGTAGAACAAGGCGGGGATCAGCAGCGCGATCAGGCGATGATGCGCCACGCCCAAGCCTCCGATCAGCGCCAGCAGCATCACCCGCCGATAGATCGGGATGCCCCGCCACAGCGCCACAGCCAGCAAGCCGATCTGAAAGGTCAGGCTCAGGCTGTAGACCTCCGGGACGACGGCGTGAAACCAGATCGTGCGCGGCAAGCCCAGCAGAAAGGTCGCCAACGCCGCCGTGAGCGGATCGTCGGTCAGGTGGCGCAGCAGCGCGAAGAAAATGCCCAGCGCCACCAACTGCCACAGCGTGCTGTGTAGCGATGGCGCCAGCTCAGGCGCGACTCCCACTGCCCGCAACGCGCTCACTAGCAAATTTCCGCTGATCGTCCAGAGTGGATAGCCGCTATGGTGCAGCGTCCCCCATAGGTTGAGGGTCACTTGCGCCTCGCCCACGTCGTCCATGTACGGACTCTCGCCGCCGCCGACCTGCCTGAGCAGAGTCGGAGCGTAGACGAGCAGCAAAAGTGCATAGACGACGATCAGCAGCAGCGCTGTGTTGCGAGCAATCGCTCGGAGTGCCTTCATAAGGCGTCGATCCTAGCGCGCGCGAGGGATTCGGCAAGCGCGACCTCGCCCGCCGCTGCGCAGCGCATCAGTTCAGCGCGACGTTCGCCATCAGCAAGCCGCGCAGGATCAGCGCCACGCCGACGGCGATCAGCACCAAGCCGATCAGCGTATCGCCGACCTCAGCAATACCCTGCGCCGCCAAGAGCAGGCTGAGCGACGCGCCCAACCACGCCGCCGCGAAGAGGATGCTCCGCGAATGCCGCCGCAGCAACGCCACCAAGAACCACACCACGCCGACGACTCCCGCCGCCACAGACGCCGCCGCGTAGAATTCCTCTGGCAGCGCTTCGAGCGCTATCAGCAGCCAGATGGCGCCGATCAGCACCACCACCAAGACGCCCAGCACCACCGAGCCTTGCAGCGTGAACGGCAAAAGCGGGCGCGAGGCGCTCTCAGAGTCGTTTGGGGCGGCGCGGCGGCTGAACATGCTAGTTGACGGGCGCGCCGCGCTCGCCTTCGAGGCAACGGGCGCCGCGCTCGCCGATGATCAAGGCGTAGCGGACGTTGCGAGGCAGATCGAGACGGTCGCCGGCGCGCAAGACGGCGCGTTGATTCAGATCGGGCAGGATCACCTCGAGACTGCCCTCCACGCAGAAGAGGACTTTATCGTGGGCGTGGCAACGCAACGGATAGCGGAAATTAGCGCGCTGCGCCCAAGCGTAGGGCTGCACGCCCTCGCGCCCCAGCTGCAGGCGGATGGCTTGCTCGGTCGGATGGGCGCCGCCCCGCCAACGCAGCACGCGCACGCCCTCAAGGCTTGTGCTTATTCTCTCAGTCGTCTTCATGCTCTAGGGATACCTCGTCAGTCTTGATGTTCAGCGCAGGGATTTTTCCAGAATCCAGCACGGCTCGTTCACGTAATGCGTGATGCCTTCGTGATCGACATAGCTCCAGCGTCCGGCGTCTTCAGCCACCACCTGAAAGCCATGTCGCTCGTAGAGGCGGCGCGCCGCGACGTTCTCTTTCGCCGCCGCGATGCTGACCGAGCTGTAGTTGCGCTCGCGCAGCAGCGCCTCCGCCTCGCGCAGCAGCGCCGAGCCGATGCCTTGCCGCTGGAAGGCATCCATCACGCGCAGCGAGTACAGGTAGGCGTGCTTGGGCAGCCACAGCTCGTCGGCGCTGCCCAGCTGGATGAAAATCTGCCCGATGGGGAAGTTGTTCACATCCGCCAACAGCATCAGCCGTTCGCCGCGCAGCTGCTCTTGGTAGGTGCGCTCAAAGAGCCGCCGAAAGTGCGTGTACTTGCCGTACCACTCCAGCTTGGGCAGGTCTTCGCGCTCGGCAAGGCGGAAGATCACCCGCAGCTGCAAGCGCAGCGAGTGGCGCTCCAATGCGCTCATAGGGTCGGTCAGCCGTCTTGTGTCTCTTGAATCCATTCTCTCAGCAAGGCGCGTTGGGCTTCGGGCGCGTTCACGACGCCATCCAGCACGGCATCGCGCAGACGGGTCAGCAGTTTACCGAAAAGCGGACTGGGTTTCAAGCCCAGTTCTCGCAGATAAGTCCCATCGGCAGCAACTTGAATCTGCCGCCAGACGAACAAATAGCGCAGGACGCGCTTGCGCTCTGGGCGTGCCTCGAAGAGGGCGGCGGCGAGGAGCGCCTCGGGGCAGAACGGGGCGAGGGCGCGCGCGATCTGGCTGGGCGGCGCCTCGGCGGGCAGCCCGACGAGGGCGAGGCGCGCCCGATGCACCTCCGCGAGCGCCTTGTGCGCGGGTTTGGGCAGGGCGAGGCGCGCCAAGAGCGCCGCATCATCGGGAAAAGTGACGCCGAAGATCGCCCAGCGCAGCACGAGCGGATCGACGTCTTGCGGCGGCTTTAGAGCGGTCAAACTTGTGTAAGCTTTCACTAAACGCTCATCGAAGCTTAATCTGGGATGCAAGGCGGCGAGGACTCCCCGCTCCGAGAGCCAGCGCAGCGCCACGTGCGGCTCTTTTTCGGCGAGGATCAGGTCGAGTTCGCGGCGCAGGCGCTCGCCGCTGAGGGCGGGGATGTAAGGCAGCGCCTCAGGCAGATGGTCGGCGCTCTCAGGCTCAAGCTCGAAGCCCAGCCGCGCTCGGAAGCGCGCCGCCCGCAGGATGCGCGTCGGATCGTCCACAAAGCTGCGCGGATGCAGGATGCGCAAGCTTTTAGCGGCTAGATCGGGCAGGGCGTTCAGCGGATCGACCAGCTCGCCGAGCGGCTCAGGGGCAAGGCGCAGGGCGAGCGTGTTGACCGAGAAATCGCGCCGCCGCGCGTCGCGCGCAAGGGCATCCTCGCCGTCGATCAGAGTCACGGTGGGCAGGGCGGCGGGCGCGCTGTAGGTCTCTAGGCGGGTGGTGGCGAAATCGAGGGTGGGGAAGGGCGAATCAGCGGGCGGATGCCACGTGGCAGTCCCGAAGGCGGGATGCGCTGTGAAGCTGCCGCCGTGCTGCTCGGCGAGGGCGCGCACCAAGCCAATCGCGTCGCCCACCACCACCAAGTCGAGGTCGGGCGCTTCCAAGGGCAAGCCCAGCAGCCTATCGCGCACGAAGCCGCCCACCACATAGAGGGCGGTCTGGCGCTCGGCGGCGCGCTGACCCAACAGGCGCAGCAGCGCGCGGATCGATTCGGGCAAGCTCTCGAACATGGTGGCTCAGGTCGGCGAGATAACGTCCGCCCACCATTATCTCACAGACTCGCCCGTCTGTTCTTCAGCGCTCGGATATCGCCTGCTTGGGTCTACTTATCGCGCGTGATGGCGAAGCCGCTCATGAATTGCTTCTGCAGCAGCAAGAATAGGATCAGCGGCGGCAAAGATGCCACAATGCCCGCCGCCATCAGCAAACCGAAGTCGGTTTGCGGACCCGTGCCGGCGTTGCGCACGCCGATCTGGATCAGCTGCGCATCGAAGCGGTCGGGCGGCAAGACGAGGCGCGCCCACAAATACTGATTCCAACTGGCGATGAACTGAATCAGGGCGTGGGCGGCGATCACGTTCCAGCTCATCGGGATCAGCACGGCGAACAGGAAACGCAAGGGCGAGGCGCCATCGATCTGAGCGGCATCCGCCAGCTCGCGCGGGATGTTGGAGAAATGCTGCCGAAAGAGGAAGGCGCCCGCCGCCGTGGCGAGGAACGGCACGCTCAGCGCCAAGCGCGGGTTGGTCTGCACCCAGCCCAGCTCCGAGACGATGTTGAAGAGCGGCAACATGATGATCTCGGTCGGCATCAGCAAGGTCAGCAGGACGAAGAAGAACAGCACCACCTTGCCGCGAAAGCGGAAATACACAAACGCCAAGCCCGCCAAAAGCGCCAAGACCGTCTTGCCGATCACGATGGCGAGCGAGACGACGGCGGTGTTGAAGATCAACTGATCGAAGCGCAGCCGCGTGAAAAGCGTGGCGACGTTGCTGCCGAGCGCGTTGCCGGGCGGGAAGAGCTGCGGCGGCGCCTGAAAAGCCGCCACGATATCCAACGTGGCAACCTGCAGCGCGTAAAGCGCCGGCAAGCACATGATCAAGCACACGAGGCTCAGCCCGATATGCACGCCGAGTCGAGGGCGCTTGCTCAGAGCGTTCATCTCAGCCTCCGTAGGTGATGTTGCGCTCAAGCGTGCGGAATTGCAGCACGGTCAAGACGGCGACAATCGAGAACAGATAGACCGCCTGCGCCGCCGCCGAGCCAATCGGCGCGCCCGGTCGGAAGGCGTCGTCGTAGAGCTTGTAGATCAGCATATTGGTGGCGCCGCCCAACTGTCCTGCCGCGCCCAAAGGCGGTCCGCCCTGCGTGAGCATATCAATTGCGCCGTAGATGCCGTAAAAGGCGTAGGTCACGTTAGTGACCAGCAAAAAGAAGGTGTAGGGCGCTAACATCGGCAGCACGACGCGGAAAAAGCGCTGCACGCGATTGGCGCCATCGATGGCAGCCGCCTCCTGCAGATCGCGCGGCACGTTCTGCAGCCCGGCGATGTAGAAAATGATGTTGAAGCCCAAAATGTTCCAGATGGCGGCGAAAACCACCACGAAGCGCGCCAACACCGCATCGCGCAGCCACGCCGGCTGCACGCCGAGCGTCAAATCCAGCAAGTAGTTGATCAAGCCGCTGCCGCCCTCGCGGAACATCGCCTGAAAAACCGCCGCCGAGACGACCGGCGAGAGCGCGAAGGGGAAGATCAGCAGCGTGCGGTAGACTCCCGCCCCGCGCACCTTCTGCGAGGCGAGCACCGCAATCGCCAGCGCCGTCGCCATGCTGCCCGCCACTACAAAAACCGTGATCACGAACGTGGTCAGCAAGCTGTTCTGATAGATGACGTCGTTGAGCAGGCTGATGTAGTTGCCCAAGCACACGAAACGCTCCGTGCGGATGGGGAAGCGCCGCGCCATCAGCGAGAGGTTGAACATCTGCACGCTGGGATAGTACAGGAAGACGATCAGGCTCAGCAGCGAGGGCGCCAGCAGCGCATAAGGCAGCCAACGGTTGCGGAAATAGCCCGACTCGGCTTGCTCCACGCGCCGCCTGCCCAGCAGCAGCGTCCAGAGCGGCACGAGGACGGCGAGCGCCGTCAAGATGGTCAGCAAAGCGCCCAAGAGGACTTCGGCGAAGGCGGCTTCAGCGCGGTAGGTGCAGTGTTGGGTGGCGGCGGCGGCGATTTGCGCGCCCAGCATCCCAATGCCCGCGCCCAGCGCAACGCCTCGCGGCAGGTTGGGGGCGCGCTGCCCGTTGCGCTGAGCAGCTCGCCCGATCAGATAGCTGGCGAGGCCGCCCGTCGCGCCGCCCACGCCCAACGAGAGCAGCAGCGGCGCGGCAGGCAGGCTGAGATAGTAGCTGATGAGCGCCTCGATTGAGCGCGGCGCGGCGGCGAATCCCTGCAGCAGCCATGTTAGCAGGCGCAGCAACCCCTCGCGCTCGCTCAGGATGAACCACGCCGCGAATAGGGCGACGAAAGCCGTGATCAGGCGCACCGAGAACGTCTGGAGGCGCTCATCCCGTCCCATAGGCGTGCCTCAGTTGCCGACTACAGCGTTGTACTCGGCTAGGGCGCGGTCGGCGGCTTGCTTGGCGGCTGCCATCGCCGCCTCGGGCGACTCACCGCCATCCACGATGGATTGCAAGCCCTTCATCAGGGCGTCGCGCACCTCGGCGGAGGGGCCGACCACGAAGCCGGCGTTAGCGACGTTCCCGCGCGACTGCAGCAGCTGGTTGACGGCGATGGCGAAAGGCGGATTCTGATCGAACCAGCCCTCAGCGCGCAGCTGCTCGATTGAGCTCTGGCGGATCGGGAAGTAGCCGGAGCCTTTGTGCCACGTGATGTCGTTCTCGGTGCTGGTCAGGAAGAAGATGAAGTCGACGGCGGCTTTGGTCTCGGCATCGCTGTGACCTTTAGTCACCCAGACGCTGCCGCCGCCGACGGTCACGCCGTTATCGGCGTCCGCGCCGGGCGTGATCAGGGGCGCAGTGCCCAGCTGGAAGCCCTGCGCGCGGCTGAAGTTCTGGAAGAGCGTCAAGCCGGCGGTGCTGCTGATGGTCATGGCGGTGCGCTTGCTCAGGAAGGTGATGCCCTCGCCGTTGTAGTCGTTGACGCGCCCGGTGTAGGTGTAGTAGCCCTTCTCGCGCATATCGCGGTAGAACTGGGCGATGCGCAGCATCTCTGGGCTGGTGAAGAAGACCTCCGTAGCGCGGGCGCTGCGCCCGTTGTCGTTATTGACGAACAGGGCGTTCTGCATCGCCAGCCACTGCTCGGCGAACCACGAGGAGATCGGGAAGTTGATGCAGGCGGTGATGCGCAGCGCCTCGCGTTGCGCCATGATCTTCTCGCAGGTCTCCAGCACTTCGGCGAAGGTCTGGGGCGGCGCGTCAGGATCGAGACCGGCTGCCTCGAACATATCGCGGTTGTAGTACAGGATCGGGTTGGAGGCGTTCCATGGCATCCCGACTAGCTTGCCGTTCAGGGTGTAGTAGGCGCGCACGGTCGGCAGCAGGTCATCCAGCGTGGCGAGCTGCTCTGGCGTGGCGATATCGCTGATCAGGTGGAAGAAGTCGGAGTCGGTAGCCAGCTGGATGAGCGAGTCCTCCACTTGCACGATGTGGGGGGCTTGCCCTTGCTCAGCGGCGAGCAGCGCGTTGTTGAACAGCTCGACGTAATCGGTGCTGGTGCTGCTGACCGTGACCGTGATGTTCGGATTCTGCGCCATGAAGGCATCGGCAATCGCCTGCACAACTTGCGCGCGCGAATCCTGCTGACCGCCGAAGATGTGCACGAATCTGATCTCAATTTTATCCTGCGCTTGGGCGGGGACGCCCAGCACAGCGACGGCGAGCAGGCTCGCCAGAGCTAGAACGAGTAGACGTTTGTAGTTCACGGGTGAGTCTCCTAAAAAGTCTCCGCATCGGCTTAATTGTGCGCAAAGAGTGTTATGCAAACATCAAGAGCATGTTAAAAGTTAGGCGTTGAGGGCGCTTGTGCAGGCGGGCGCAAGGCGTGCTATAGTAGTAGGCAGTTATTCTGCAGCCACTACGCAGTGAGAGCCAATGGACTTAACCGACCTGACCCTGTCTGAAGCGTTGAGGGCGCTGCGCGCGCGCCAAATCAGCGCTGTGGAGCTGACCGAGGCGCACCTCGCCCGCATCGAGGCGCTTGAGCCACGCCTCGGCGCCTTCCTGACCGTGACCGCCGAACGCGCCCTTGAGCAAGCCCGTCGCGCTGATGAACGGCGCTCGCGCGGCGAAGAAGCGCCCTTGCTGGGCATCCCGCTGGGCATCAAAGACGTGCTGTGCACGGAGGGCGTTCAGACGACGGCTGGCTCGCGCATTTTGGAGGGCTTCGTGCCGCCCTACACGGCAACCGCCGTCCAGAAGCTCTTCGAGAGCGGCGCGATCATGCTCGGCAAGACCAACACCGACGAATTCGCTATGGGCTCCTCCACCGAGAACAGCGCCTATCATCCCACGCGCAATCCGCATCGCTTGGATCGCATCCCCGGCGGCAGCAGCGGCGGCAGCGCGGCGGCGGTGGCGGCGCGCATGGCGTTGGGAGCGCTCGGCACGGATACGGGCGGCTCGGTGCGGCAGCCGGCGGCGATGTGCGGCATCGTCGGCATCAAGCCCAGCTATGGGCGCGTCTCGCGCTATGGCTTGATCGCCTTCGCCTCCTCGCTCGATCAGATCGGGACGTTCGGGCGCACCGTCCGCGATGCAGCTCTGCTGCTACAAGTCATCGCCGGTCACGATCCGATGGACTCGACCAGCGTGAACGCGCCCGTGCCCGATTACAGCGCCGCGCTCAGCGGCGAGGTCACGGGCGTGCGCATCGGCGTGCCGAAGGAATATTTCGTCAGCGGGATGCAGCCTGAAGTCGAGGCGGCGGTGCGCGCGGCGGTGGCGCACCTCGAGGCGCTCGGCGCACACGTGCGCGAGGTCAGCTTGCCGCACACCGATTACGGCTTGCCGATCTACTACCTGATCGCCCCGGCCGAGGCGAGCGCTAACCTCGCGCGCTTCGATGGCGTGCGCTACGGTCCGCGCTTTAGCGACGGGCGCGGCATGTGGGAGATGTACCGCCAAACGCGCGGCAAGGGCTTCGGCAGCGAGGTCAAGCGGCGCATCATGCTCGGCACGTACGCGCTCTCGGCGGGCTACTACGACGCCTACTATCTGAAGGCGCAAAAGGGACGCACGCTGATCAAGCGCGATTTCGACCGCGCCTTCGCCGAAGTGGACGTGATCGTCACGCCGACCGCCCCGCGCACCGCCTTCCGACTGGGCGAGAAGCTCGACGATCCGCTGCAGATGTACCTTGAGGATATCTTCACGCTGCCGGTCAATTTGGCGGGCATCTGCGGCATCAGCTTGCCGTGCGGCTACGACGCCGAGAGTTTGCCCATCGGCTTGCAGATTCTCGCGCCCGCCTTCGGCGAGGAGAAAGCGCTGCGCGTCGCCTATGCCTACGAGCAAAGCACCGATTGGCACACGCGCGCGCCCGCCTACCTCGAAAATTAGGCGCTGCAGGGCTGCTCTCAAAAAAGACAAGGAGTTTTTCATGAAAGTCGTTATTCCGTTGGCGGGCTTCGGGACGCGCCTGCGCCCGCACACCTTCACCAAGCCCAAGCCGCTCATCAACGTGGCGGGCAAGGCGGTTTTAGGTCACTTGCTGGATAAGCTCTTGCCGCTCGATGTCGAAGAGTACATCTTCATCGTCGGCTATTTAGGCGATCAGGTCGAGGCGTACGTGCGGGCGCACTACCCGATCAAGGCGCGCTTTGTGGAGCAGGCTGAGATGCTCGGTCAGGCGCACGCGATCTACCTCGCCAAGGACTATCTGCAAGATGACTCGCCCCTCTTCGTCATCTTCGTCGATACGCTCTTCGAGGCTGACCTGAGCGGGCTCTCGCAAGCGGGGCGCGACGCCCTGATCTTCGTCAAAGAGGTGGACGATCCGCGCCCCTTCGGCGTGGTGAGCCTCAACGCGCAAGGCGCTATCACCCGCTTCGTGGAGAAGCCCGCCACCGCTGAGAACAAGCTGGTCGTGGTCGGCTTGTATTACTTCGAGCGCAGCCTGCCGCTCCTGAACGCCATCGAGCAGCTGATGGCGCGCAAGATCATGACCAAGAACGAGTATTTCCTCGCCGACGCCATGCAGCTGATGGTGCAGGACGGCATGGTCTTCCACACGCGGCAAGTCTCGGAGTGGCTGGATTGCGGGCGCGCCGATACGGTCCTCGCCACCAACCGCTATCTGCTGGAACACGGTCACGACAACAGCGCCCAATGCAACCATCACGCCCAGACGATCATCATCCCGCCCGTGCATATCGATCCATCGGCGCGCATCAGCCGCTCGGTGGTCGGTCCGCACGTGACCATCGCCGCCAACGCCGTGATCGAGGGCTGTCTGGTGCGCGATAGCATCATTGACGAGGGCGCCTTCTGCAAGGATACGCTCTTGGCGCAGAGCTTGGTGGGGCGCAACGCCCGCGTGGAGGGGCGCTTCCGCGCCGTAAACGTCGGCGATTCGTCGGTCTTGGGCTTCGCATGAGAGGGAGAGCATGAGGGACTTCATCGCGCAGCGCGTGCGCGCCATCCCGCCGTCGGGCATCCGCCGTTTCTTCGATATCGCCGCCACGATGGACGACGTGATCTCGCTGGGCATCGGCGAGCCGGACTTCACCACGCCGCCCGCCCTGCTCAACGCCGGCATCCAGTCCCTGCAGCGCGGCAGCACCCACTACACCAGCAACTCCGGCATCTACGAGCTGCGCGTGGCGCTCTCAGACTACATCGCGCGGCTGTACGGCATCGCCTATCACCCTGAGCGCGAAGTGCTGATCACGGTCGGCGTCAGCGAGGCGCTCTACCTCGCCCTGAACGCCATCCTCGACCCCGGCGACGAGGTGATCGTGCCTGAGCCGTGTTTCGTCGCCTACATGCCCGAAGTGACCCTCGCTGGGGGCGTGCCCATCCCCGTGCCAACCTACATGGCGGACGATTTTCAGGTCACGGCGGAGCGCATCGCCGCCTACCTCACGCCGCGCACCAAAGCGCTGCTGATCGGCTACCCCAACAATCCGACCGGCGCCGTGATGAGCCGCGAGCGCCTCCTGGAGATCGCCCAGCTGGCTGAGCGGCACGATCTGCTGGTCATCTCGGATGAAATCTACGATCGTCTGGTCTACGACGTGCCGCACACCCAGTTCGCCACCTTGCCCAACATGCGCGAGCGCACCATCGTGCTGAGCGGCTTCAGCAAGAGCCACGCCATGACCGGCTGGCGCATCGGCTACGCCGTCGGCAACGCCGAGATCATCGGCATGATGCGCAAGATTCATCAGTACACGATCATGTCCGCGCCGACGACGGCGCAAGAGGCGCTGCTGGCTGCTCTGGAGCAGAGCGAGCCCGACGTGGAGGCGATGCGCGCCGAATACAATCGGCGGCGCAAGCTGATCGTCAGCGGCTTCAATGCGCTGGGCTTGACCTGCTTCGAGCCGCGCGGGGCGTTCTACGCCTTCCCCAACATCGCGGCGAGCGGCATGGATGAGAACACTTTCGCCGAGCGGCTGCTGCAGGAGGAGCGCGTGGCGATGGTGCCGGGCAGCGCCTTCGGCGCCAGCGGCGTCGGCTTCGTGCGCGCCAGCTATGCCACTGCTTATGAGAAAATTGAGCAGGCGTTAGAGCGCTTGGCGCGCTTTTTGCGGCGGCACGGCTAGGGGCGCTTGCCCTCCACGCTGATCAGGTAGCGGATGGCGCCGCCGCCCAGCTCTGGGAAGACCACCTCGAAGCGGGCTGCCTCGCCCGGCAGCAAGAGCGGGCGGTTGAGGAAGGTGCTATCGGTCGCCACCACGCGCCCTTGATCGTCCAAGACCGCGATGATGATCTTGACCAGCGTGGCAGCCCCTTGCGTCTGGTTGACGATATCGCCGCTGACCGTCAGGAAGCCGTTGGCGTTGTAGCGGGCGATCTCGTTGCCGCGCAGGAACGCTTCCTCGCCCAGATAGCTCTGCAGGGTGAACTCGGCGTGGCGGGCGACCCCGCGCACCTCATAGCGGACGGCGCGGGCGGGCTTGCCGCCTCGAAAGCGAATTGAGAAGGGCGCGCTGGCGTTGGGCAGCAGCACGTCGGCGCTCAGCGCGTTGGCTTGCTCGGCGAGGACGGCGTCGTTGGCGTCGTAGAGCAGCGCGGTCAGGCGGACTGCCTCCAAGGGCGCGCCGACGCCGTTGGTGACCATGCCGTTGACCACGAAATCGCCGTTGCGAGCCGTCCAGCTGTGCAGCCCGCTGAAGATCAGGCCGCCCAACTCGGCGACGGGCAGCTCAGGCGGGCGGCTCAGGTCAGCGATGCGCAGCGCCGCGCTCGGATCGACGCGTAGCGTGTTGATCACAAGGCGCAGCGTCCGCAGCTCCGCTTCATCTAGGTCGGTCACGTCCGCCTCGATGACGCTCAGGAAGGTGCCATCGGCTTGCAGAAAAGTGTTCAGGGCGCGCTCGCCGATGCCCGTCTGCCGCACGCCCACCACGCGCCAACTGCCATCGCCCTGCGCGGCGCGGCTGATCTCGCGGTAAGCGCCGCCGTGGACGCTCTGCAGGTACAGGTCGATCTGCTCGATCAGGGCGGTGGCGCTCAGCGCCATGCCGCTGTTGCGCACGTAGACGCTCAGCGGCAAGCCTTTGGCGTCGGGCGCGGAGAACTCGGCGCGCACGGCGTCGCTATCGCTCAGGTCGCGCACCGACCACTCCGATGGCAGGCGCAAGCTGAAAACGCCGCTAGGATGCCGATAGGTGCGGAAAGTGGCATCGGGCGGGAGGGGCGTGGCGATCAAGACGGCAGGCCCGCCCTCGCAGGCGCTCAGAGCCAGCAGCAGAATCAACAAGCGGGCAAAGCGGCGCATCTCAACTCCCGTCGGGGCGCAACTCGACGATCAGCCCATCGCTCCAGCCGTATTTGGCGTCCATCAGGGCGCGCACTTCGGCGGCGAGCGGATCGTCGGCGGGCAAGGCGCGCGCGGATGCCTCCACAAGCGGCAGGCGCGCGGTCGGATCGCTGCGGGCGCCCACGCTGAAGCGCACGCGCGGCGACGCCATCAGATTCTTGACCCAATCAGCCGCTTCGCCGCGCTCCGCCACCACGTAGTAGCTCGCGCCGCGCTGCACAAACCAGATTTCAATCTGATGCGGCGCGCCGCTCGTGCGCCCCGTGGTGGTCAGATACAGGAAGGCTTCAGCCGAGTCGCTCATGGGCATCTCCCGCGCTTTGGGGGCATTGTAGCGCGCTCGGCAGCGCTCAGCAAGCCCGCCGACGGGCTAGGCGTGAATAGATAGTTTGAATCGCGGCGCATTTGGCGTACAATTAGTCGGCTGAACGTATCATGATGGAGAAGCGCAGCCCGAATGCCACGTCCGCCTACGGCTCGGCGTCCCGATAGCCTCTTCGATAACCGCTACCGCTACGATCATATCTACCCGCGCGGGCGCAGCGGCGAGACTCTGCGCGCTTACGATACGCTCAACGGCGACCGCCCCTGCGTGATCAAGCGCCCCGCCTTGCAAGATGCGCCGCCCATCCGCGCCGGGCAGGAGCGGAGCATCCTGAACGAGAAGCGCGCCCTCGAGCTGCTGAGCGGGCATCCCGTGCTGTGCGAGCTGCTGCACAGCGGCACGTTCCGCATCGGCGGGCAGCAACATCAGTACATCGTCATCGAGATGGCGACCGGCGAGACCCTCGAGGCGCTCACCCTCGCCCTCGCCGCGCAGGGCGAGCGCCTGCCCGACCTCGAACTGCTGACCGTCCTTGAAGGCGTGCTGGACTTGCTGCAAAACGCCCACGACAAGCGCATCCTCTACAACGATGTGGACGCCAAGCACGTCTTCTGGGATCGGGATGCCTACCAGCTCAAGATGATCGACTGGGGCAACGCCATCTTCCTCGACTCGGAGGCGCACAGCCACTTCACGCCTCACGTCGATATCGCCCAAGTCGGACAGCTGCTCTATTTTCTGCTCAGCGGCGGGCGCAGACTCGACCTGAACCGCCCCGACATGCTCAACGCCCTGCCAGAGGACGTCCCGCCGCGCTTGAAGGCGATCATCAGCCGCGCCATCAGCCCCGATCCCGCCGCCCGCTACGCCGATCTAGCCGAATTGCGCCGCGACCTCGCCGAGCTGCGCCGCCCGCTCCACAAAGCCCGCGAGGCGCTCATCGAGCGCGTCCGCGCGCGCCTGCCCTACGTCAACAGCCAGAGCCAGCTGGCGGAGTTGCGCACGTGGCTGGCTGAGGCGCGCAGCGGCGATCCCGGCTATCCGCCCGCCCGCGAATTGGAGGCGGAGGTCGAGCGCCGCCTCGCCAAGTTGCAGCTGCAAGCCGATCTCGACGCCGTGCGCATCTACCTTGAGAGCGCCAACTTCAGCCGCGCCGCCGATTTGCTCGACGATCTGATCGCCCGCAGCAGCGCCGAATTGCAGCCGACCCTGCGCTTCATGCAGGATGCCTGCGAGCTGTTGGCGCGCCACACGCCGCCCCTGCAGCCGGAGGGCTTCCCGCAGGCGCTCGACGCCCTGCTCAAAGACGATCCGCACGGCGCAGCGCGCGCCCTGCTGACCACCCCTGAGCCGCGCGACGCCGCTCGCCAGCTCCAATTGCTGCTGGCGGAGCGCCTGTGCGCCCATCTGCCCGTCGTGCTGCTGCGCCCGCATCTGGCGCGCTTGGAGGAGCTGCTCAGCAGCCCGCCGCAGCCCGAAGCGCTCGCCGCCCTGCGCCGCATCATCGCCCGCTCTGAGGAGACGCCGCCCGAAGGCATCCAAAATTTGCTGCGCCACTATCAGCGCATCGCCGATCTGCTCGCCGCCCTCCAAGACGACCTCACGAGCCTCCCAAGCGCCCGCGAGCCGCTCGCGCGCGCCGCCCAAGCCGCCGAGGCGCTCCTCGATCTGATCGAGGTGGCAGCCCAAAACGCCCTCAGCGACCCCGCCCGCGCCGGCAACGCCCTCTGGCACGCCCAAGCCATCGATCCGACCAGCGCCGCCTTCGCCCCGCTCAACGCGCTCCTGAACGCCTTCCACGCCGAGCTCGACTCGCTGCGCGCCTACGCTCCCGCCGCCGAAGGCGGCGATATCACCGATTTTCTGGGCGGCGCGGCGCAACGCTTGGCGCCTTACGCCTCCGAGATCACCGATCCGCGCTTTCAGGCGCTCCTGCGCGACATCGATACAGCCAGCAAAGCTTGGCTGCGCGTGGCGGATGCCATCGCCTTGGGCGGCAAGCGCCCGGCTGTGGAGCAGTGCAAAATCGCGGCGACGGCGATCCGCTCGCTCAGTCCGCGCACTGCCCATTGGTTCGAGGATTACGCCCGCCGCTTGGAGGAAGCTCCGCACGTGGAGTTCCTCAGCCCGAACATCCCCTTCGGCAGGGCGCTGGCTGAGGGCTGGGAGAGCTGGGATCGCGGGCGCACCGCGGACGCCTTGCTGAGCGGCAGGCGCGCCGCCGATTACGCCCTGACCGACGCCGAGCGGCTGGCTGCCCGCCGCCTGATCGGCTTGAGCGAGACCCTTGAGACGTGGCTGGAGCGCGACGGCGCCGCCTCCACCCCGCAGAGCGAGGCAGCTTTACGGCGCGTCAGCGCCCTCTTCCTGCCCGAAGAAGAGGCGCTGCGCCAGACCTTCGCCGCCCAAATGCCCACCATGCAGACTTACCTCAAGGCGATGAGCAAGGGCGTGGTCGAGCCGCTGCGCGACTCAAGCGCCGCCGCGCTGCGCGTGCTGTTCTTCGATTACGTGCTGCGCGGCATCCTCGCCCTGCAGCGCGAGCAGTTTGACGAGGCGAATCTGTGGCAAGAAGCCGCCGCCAAAACGCTCGCCACCGCCCGCAATCATCCCGCCTTCCAAAGCCTTGAGACGGCTATCGCGCGCCGCCAACTGATTCTGGAGGCTATCCGCGCCCTCAACGCCGTCAACAACGTCTCCGCCATCGCCGAGGCGCGCCAAGCCGCTCGCGCGCCGCTCGCCGCCACCCAACTGGAGAACGCCGACCTCGCCATCCGCGCCCTTGAGGACGCTCTGCGCCGCTGGCACGACGGCGATTTCCGCGCCGCCCGCCAACAGCTCGATCTCGCCCTTGAGCGCGCCGTCGGCGCCGAGATCGCGCTCGGCAAGCCGCTCGATGGCTTCAAGGACTGGCTGCAACTGCTCGCCGACTCAGCCGAGTACCTCGCCCAGCAGCGCCGCCTGATCGAAGAGGAGGCGCTCGCCCCCTCTGAGACGCCCCGCCCTGAGATCGCCGAAGCTCATCAAAAATTGGTGGACATCACGCGGCGCGACCTCGGCGAGCCGTACACCGCTCAGCTGCGCCAATGGCGCGACACCTACCTCGCCCTGCGCGACGTCTACACCGACCCCGACCTGAGCAAGGACGAGAAACTGCGCCTGTTCGAGAGCCACTTCGCCTCGCTCTTCATCGATAGACAGCCCGCCCTGCCCATCTTGCGGCATTGGCGGACCCTTGTGGCGCGCATGCCCGATCCTGAGCCGGAGTTGCCGCGCTATCAGCCCAGTTTTGCAGAGTACGAGCCATCCGCCGCGCCCGACCTCGCCGCGCTAGACGCGCCGCCCGCCCCGCGCCGCCCGTCTCCGCCGCCGCCCGCCGAAGTCTTGCCGCTGGAGCGCCGCGCCGAGCGCCCCGCGCCCCGCCAGCTGATCCCGCTCGCCTTGATCGGCGCGCTGGGCGTGGTGGCGATCCTCGCGGGCTTGTTCTTGCTCTTGGGCGGCGGCGCCTCCGACCTGCCGCCCACGCCCAGCGCCACGCCCGTCGGACTGGGCGCGCCCGTCGCGCAGCCGCCCGCGCAAGCCCTCCCGACTGAGCCGCCGACCGTCGCGCCGCCGACCCTCACGCCGACCGTGCCGACCGCCACGCCCAGCGCCACGCCCACCCCTGAGGCGGTCGTGCCGACGCCCACGCCCCTCCCGACCGGCGAGTTGCTCTCGCCCGCCACGCTGCTGGCTGCTCTGACTCCGACGCCCATCCCGACCCTCAGCGCCGGCGCCTCGCCCGAACCGACCAATCCCGCCATCGCTTTGCCGACCTTGCCGCCTGATGCCGCCAGCGGCGAATACGACGTCCTCGCCGCTTTGCTGGGGCTGGAGGAGAGCCGCCGCACGTGGGATGCCGCGTGGTTCTCCTACCAAGAGGGCGCGTGGATTCTGGGCAATCCGTTGCAGAGCCGAACGCGCCCGCCGCTGATCCGCTTCGGTCCGGAGCTGCTCACCCCGCTCTTCGGCGCCGAGGCAGCCCGCTACGTGCGGCGCATGGAGGTCGAGCTGGAGCTGGTCAGCTACGAGCCGCGCCTGCTGCCGACCGGTCTGGTCGTCTTCGGGGCGGGCATGGAGTCCTTGCAGGGGCAACGCGCCGCCGTCGAGGCGCGCCTGATCCAAGAGCAGATCGCCAATTTCGGCATCAACTTGAACGGCAACTTCCTGCAGAAGACTCAGTTGCCCGCCAAGCCGCTGATCTTGCGGGCGGCGGTGGCGCGCGGCGCCGACCGCACGCTCTCGCTCTTCCTCGATGAGCGGCTGCTGGGGCAATCCAACGCCGCCTACGCGCCCGATGCGCCCATCAGCCTGTATCTCTACACTGCCAGCGGCGGCATGATCGTCAAGGTGAACGCCTTTCGAGTCTGGCTGCAAAAGCCCGAATAGCGCCCAGGTGGATGCACAGTGGCTCTCTTAAACGACCTGTATCAAATCGGCAACACCATCGATACCTTCGCGCTCGGTCACTATGCGCGCGTCTACGAAGCGCTCGATAAGCGCGACGGACGGCAAGTCGCCTTCAAGGTCATGCGCCTTGAGCACGTGGTGACCGGCGACGCCGAGCCGCGCATGGAGGCGTTCGCGTTCATCAACGAGGCGGACTTGCTGACGCGCATGGCGCTCTCGCCGCACGTGGTGCGCCTGTACGATTGCGGCTACCTCTCGGCGCGCGATGAGAATCCGCGCGGCGGCGAGATCGAGTCCTACGGCTTGAACGTCGAACTCTTTCGGCAGGGCATTTTCCGCTACGGCGGGCGCGGCTGGCGACCTTACCTCGCCCTAGAGCCACTGCCGCGCACCGATAGCCTGCTCTACGTGATGAAGCCCAACACCAACGGCGTCCGTTGGCGGCTGCCCACCGAAGAGGGCATCGATCTCGCCTATCAGTTCGCCGAGGTCTTGGCGTTGGCGCATC
The DNA here is from genome assembly GCA_938005675.1 of uncultured Anaerolineae bacterium. Taxonomy (GTDB): domain Bacteria; phylum Chloroflexota; class Anaerolineae; order Aggregatilineales; family UBA2796; genus CP2-2F. The sequence goes on along the minus strand of CALKXH010000144.1, from coordinate 16,928 downwards.
GGCAGCGCATCGTCTACCTCGATCACAAGCTGGAGCACGTCTACTGGGATGGGCGGCAGCTGAAAGTGATCGATTGGAACAGCTCGCGCCTGATCGAGGGCGGCGGGCAGGCGTTGGCGCAAAAAATCGCCGACGATCTCCACAATTTGTGCGTGGGCATTTTGTATCCCGTCTTCACGGGACTCTCGCCACAAAAAGGCGCGCTGATGGCGCAACCCGCCGATCAGCTGGGCGTGGAGAGCCGCTACAAAGATATCACGACGCTCGATTTCGCCGTCGAGCCGACCTTGAGTCAAGGCATTCAAAAGTGGCTGCAACAGGGCGCTCAGCGCGCCTACAGCAGCCTCGAGCAGTTCCGCGCCGCGCTGGGCAAGGCGGCTGCCGCCTTCGGCTGGGAGACGGGCTTCTCCAGCGCGGCGTTGCGAGCTGCCCGCACCGATATGCGCGACGGCTTGGCGAAATTGCGCCAGGGACAAGCCGCCCTCCGCGAGGCGCGCGACCTGCTGCGCGACGCCGTCACCATCGAGGACATCGGCGAGGACTTGGAGGCGGAGCTGCGCCGCTTGCTCAGCAAGATCAACGAGATGCTGCAATATCGCGTCATCCCCTGAGCGCCGCCTTGCCCCGCCCCGCTCCGCGCGCTAGAATGACGCCCTGAGAATCGACCGCAACGGATAGACCGCCATGCTCAAATTGACGCGCCTGCACTTGAGCCTCGCCCTGCTGCTCGCCTTGAGCTTGCCGCTCGCCTCGCTGAGCGCCCAAGAGCCGCCTGCTCGCCCTGAGCGCCTGAAAGTCCAGATCATCTCCATCCGCCCGCACGATCCCTTCGCCTTCACGCAGGGACTGCTCATCCACGACGGCTTTTTCTACGAGAGCACCGGACTATACGGCTCATCGACCCTGCGCAAGGTCGATATGCGCACGGGCGAGGTGCTGCAGCAAGTCGTCTTGCCGCCCGAATTCTTCGCCGAGGGCTTGGCGCTAGTCGAGAATCGGCTGATCCAGCTGACCTGGCGCGAGCAAGTCGCCTTCGTCTACGACCTTGAGACTTTCCAGCAGCTGCAGACCATCAACTATCTCGGCGAGGGCTGGGGACTGTGCTACGACGCCGAGTCCGAGTCGCTCTACATGAGCGACGGCAGCCACATCCTGACCGTGCGCGATCCGCAGACTTTTGAGGTCATACGGCGGCTCGAAATTTGGCTGGATGACGTCCCGATGCGCAACCTGAACGAGCTGGAGTGCGCGGGCGACTCGATCTACGCCAACATCTGGTTCAGCGACCAGATTCTGCGCATCGACAAGCACAGCGGGCGCGTGACCGCCATCATCGAGGCGGCGAATCTGCTCACCCCTGAGGAGCGTGCGGCGGCGGGCGGCAGCGCCGTGCTGAACGGCATCGCCTACGAGCCTGAGAGCGAGCGCTTCTTCCTGACCGGCAAGCTCTGGCTGTGGCTCTTCGAGGTGGAATTCGTGCCTGAGCTGCCCGAAACGTACCGCACGCCAACTCCGCTGGCGCCCTGAGGCATGTCACGGCGGCTGTACCTGAGCCTCGCGCTCGCCATCCTGCTGATGGCGGCGTATGTGCGCCTCGCCGAGCTGCGGCGCTCTCCGCCCGCCCTGCACTACGATGAAGCCGCCGATATGCTGCTAGGGCGCGACATCGCCTTCTACGGCTATCAGCCTTTCCCCGTCGTGGAGGCGTACAGCGGGCGCGAGGCGCTCTTTTACTACCTCGCCGTCCCGCTCTTGCGCCTGTTCGGGACGGACGTCTTCGCCACCCGCCTGACCAGCGCCTTCTTGGGCATCCTGACGGTGGCTGTGACGCTGGCGCTAGGGCGCGCCATGTTCAAGGGGCATCGGCACGGCGCATTGATCGCCCTGTGCGGCGGGGCGTGGCTCGCCTTCAACGGCGCGCAGGTCTGGCTGACCCGACAAGGCTTCCGCACCAGTCCGCAGCCCCTGCTGGAGGCGCTCGCGCTGTGGTGTCTGTTCAGCGCGCTCCAGCGGCGGGAGGGCTGGGCGCTCCGCGTGGCGCTGAGCGGCTTTTTCGGCGGGGCGGCGCTGTACACCTACATGGCGGCGCGCATCTTCCCGCTGTGGTTGCCCCTGCCGCTGATCGGGCTGCTGCTGATCGACCCTCAACGGGCGCTGCGCCTGCGCCAGATCGCGCTGTGTTTCGGCGTCATGGCAATTGCAGCCCTGCCCATCGCGCTCTTCTACCTGAACAAGCCGAACGTCTTCCTAGATCGGCTGACTCAGGTCGCCCAGAGCGACTCGGAGTCGCTCAGCTTGCTGCAGAGCGCGTGGCTGCACGCCCAGATGTTCTTCCTGCGCGGCGATCCGCTCCTGCGCTACAACTTAGCGCCCGAACGCCCGTGGTTCGATCCGATCAGCGGCGCGCTGATGCTGATCGGCTTCGGCGCGGCGCTGATGCTACTGCTCAGACGCGGCGAGCCGCCCCTATCCCGCCTCGCCGCGCTGATGGTGCTGCTCTGCCCGCTCTTGATCGCGCCATCGGTGGTGGCGGTGAGCGGCTTGCCGCCCTCGCACATGCGCTCGGTGGCTATGGTGCCGCTGATCTTCTTCGCGCCCGCGCTGGGCGTCGCCGCGCTGATCGGGCGGGCGCCGCGCCTGCGCTACGCCCTGCCTCTGCTGGTGGCGCTGCTCGCCCTGCAAACCTGGAGCGACTACCGCGCTTGGGCGGCGCGCCCCGACCTATTCTACGAGGCGCACGGCGATATGCAGCGGATCGGGCAGTGGCTAGAGGCGCACCAACTGCCCGCCGAGACCGCTTACGTGGTCAGCGCTTTTTACAATCACGCCACCGTGCTCGCCCACAGAGTCGATCACGGGCGCGTCCGCTGGCTGATGGCGGAGCATCTGATCCTGCCGCCGTCGGGCGAGGGCGCGCTGTATCTGTTTCCGCGCGCGCCGCGCAGCCGCTTTGAGGATAGGCTCGCCGCCGAGCTGAACGCGATGCCCTTGCAGGCGCTTGAGGGGGCGGATGGCGCGCCTGCCTTCGCGGTCTATCGAATCGGCGGCGCAGCGCGCCAGTCGGCGGCAGGCGAGCGCTCCTTTGCGGGCGTGTTGCAGGGCGTCGCGGAGTCCGCCCTTTACGAGGGGCGCGGCGGCGAGACGATAGAGGCGATCCTCGCGTGGGAGGTGCTGCGCGCGCCTGAGCGCGCCGACTTGACGCCCGTCGTGGCGCTGCGCGATCCGTTCGGCGAGGAGATCGCGCGCTTCCACCCGTATTTTGAGCAGAGCGACCGTCTGCGGGCGGGCGAGCGCCTGTTGATCGCCCTCGACGTGCCGATTCCGCTCGGCGCGCCGCCCGGAACTTACACGCTGCACACGGCGTGGCTCAGCCGCTCGGAGGGCGCGCCCTTGCCCCTCGTGGACGCCGAAAATCGCTTCAGCGGCTTGTGGGCGATGGCGGCGCGCCTCGCTGTGCAGCCGAGCGCCCCGCGTACGCTGCCGCCGCAAGGCAAGCCCGTCCTGCCGAGCCTGTACGCCGCCCTCAGCGCGCCGCCCCAGCCGACCGAGCAGGGCGATTGGCTGCGCTTCAGCCTGACGTGGCAGGCGCTCAGCGCGCCGCGCGCCCAACCCGACCTCATCTTGGCAGTGCAAGCCGCCGACGGCGCGCCGATTCGCCTGTGGCAGGGGCAGCCCGTCCGCAATACCTATCCTTTCGCCGCGTGGCGCGCCGATGAATACCTCGTCGAGCGCTACGCTGTGCGCCTGCCGCCCGATCTGCCCGCCGACGCCTACACCTTGCGCCTGAGTCTAGCCGATCAGACCGTCTTCGAGGCGCCGCTGCAGGTGATCGCGGTCGACCGCCGCTACCAGCCGCCCGCTCTGCCGCCCTGCGCCTTCAATTTCGGCGCGCAGATCGCCCTGATCGGCTGTCAGATCGAGCGCGAGGGCGACTCGGTGCGCGTGCGCCTCGCTTGGCGCGCCCTCGCGCCGCCTGAGGCGGATTTCACCGTCACGGTGCAGGCGCTCAACGCCGATGGGACGCTCTTCAGCCAGCACGACGCGCCGCCCGCTCAGCGCCCCACCACCCGCTGGCTGCCCGATGAGGTCTTCGAGAGCCTCTACGCGCTCAAGGCGCCGCCCGAAGGAAACTTACGCCTGATCGTGGCGCTCTACACGCCCGAAGACGGACGGCGCCTGCCCGTCAGCGGCGCAGCGGGCGAGGCGCTGGGCGATGCCGCCCCGCTCACAAGCGAATGATCGGCAGCTCGGCGAAGGCGGCGAAGAGCGCCAACGACTCGGCGAAATCGCCGTAGGCGAGCGCGAAGTGATGATCCAAGCCCGCATCCATGACGGTCTGCAGGACGCTCGCCGCGCCCGAATCGGGGCGGAACAGCCCGCTGGTGCCGCTGAACTGCATGGGCGCGCTGAGCATCTCGCCCGCGCCGAGCGCCAAGCGATAGCCGCCTGAGTCGCCCGCTTGAGTCAGGCGCGCGAGGGTGACTCGCCCCGCCTTGAGCGGAAATTCCATCAGCAGCGGACGTCCGCGATTGCTGTGCAGGGCGCCGCGCGGCGCGAAGCTCGGATCGCACATGCTCAAGGGCGCCAAGCCGCAATGCCAGAAGGTCAGCGTATTGTTCTCAAGGTCGGCGGCGACCATATCCGCGCCGAAGGTCGCCGTTGCGCCCACCCCTTGCAAGAGCAAGCCCGTCAAGACGCCATGCACGTCCGCCTCGCAGGTGGCGGGGATGCCCGCCTCGCACAGCAGCGCGGAGGAGGCGCACACGGCGCAATCGCGCTTGAGGAAGGTCTCGGGCCAGCAGCGGACGGCTAAGCCGCGCAAGCCCTCCGCCGCGATGTGATCGCGCATCGCCTCGTGGAAGCTGAGCGTGCCATCGACTTGGGCGCGGTTCAGCTCGGCGAGGTTGCTCAGCTTGGTGGCGAGATCGGCGTAGCGAGCCGCCACGCGCTCAGCGGGGACGCTATCGGCGGCGGCGAAGGCGGTCTCAAGCGCGTAGGGCTGCACGCGGACTCCGAAGTGGGCGCGCAGCGACTCAGCGTCGTAGGCGCACGGCTCGAAGCCCGTCGGATGCTCGCCGATCACGCCGATCTTGGCGTCCTTGAGCAGTTTGAGGGCGTTCGCCGCCGCCGCCGCGCGGCGAATCGCGCTGAGCGCCTCAGGCGAGTCGGGCGCGGCGTAGCAGAAGGTGTAGGGCAAGCCGCGCCGCTTCAGGGCGAAGGCGGCGAGGTTGATCCCGCACAGCGAGTTCAGGCGCAAGCGACCGCCCGTGGCTGCCTCTGGGACTGCCCACAGCAGCAGCGGCAGGCGCAGCGCCTCAGCGAGGCTGACGACGGCGCTCGAATCGGCGAAGGTGGCTTGGAAGACGACGGCGAGGCTGAGCGGCGCTCCGCGCAGCGCGGCGAGGGCGCGCTCCAGCGACTGGGCATCGGTGAGGATCGTCTCGATGATGAGCGCGTCGGGGAAGGCGGCGCGCACGGCTTGAGCGGCGCGCTCGTTCTCGGCTTGGGCGAGCTGCATATCGAAAGTGGTGCGTCCGAGCGGGATAAGGGCGAGCATGGCGACTCCTGCGTAGCAAAAGGCGAATCGGCATCAGGATAGCCCGTCTGGGGCGGCGCGGCAAGCCGATTCTTCAACAAGTCTTGGCTGAGCCTTAACAGGCTGACCTTTACAAGCGCCGCCCAGCATGGTATAAAAGTTGGCGTGCCTGCTGTGTGCGTGATGTCGCACCTACGTTTTGAGCCAACACCCATCAGACGGGCGTTCGCATCCAGCTGCAGCGCGGTAGACAGCAGTCAAGGCGTGAGAGCTGGCGAGATGACCCACCTGCGAAAGCAGGTTCAAAACTCGCGGTCACACGGCATGGCGGGTACTTCTCAAGCAAACAGGCGAGGACTCCTCGCCTGTTGCCGTCTCACGCGCCCCACAGGGCGCGGCGCTTGCGCAACGCCATGGCGTGCGCCGGGAAATCCTCGTAATCGGCGAGGCGGACGGTCGTCTGGTAGAGCCGCTCGAAGCCCTCGCGATTGCAGTAGCCGATCCCGCTGCGCTTGAGGAAATCCCACACGCTGACCGACGAGAACGAGCGCCCGAAGCCGCCCGTCGGCAAGATGGCGTTCAAGCCGAGCGTGTAGTTGCTGGTCGGGATGGGCGTGTAGCCGCCCAGCAGGATTTCCCCGGCGTTCTGGATGCGGTTGAGCGTGCTGAAGGGGTCGGCGGTCAGCACCTCAAGATGCTCCGGCGCGTACGCGTTGACGAAGGCGATGGACTCCTCAAGATCGCCCGTCAGGAGGATGCCGCCGTAGCCGCTCAGCACGCGCTCCACAAATTGGCGCCGCCAGTCGGGCAGCTCGGCGATGTACTCAGGCAGCAGGCGCAGCACCTCATCGGCGAGCGGGCGGCTGTGCGTGACCAGCAACGCCGCCGAGTCGGGCCCGTGTTCCGCCTCGACCAGCAGATCGAGGGCGGCGAGGCGCGGATCGGCGCTCTCGTCGCACAGGATGATCGACTCGCTCGGTCCGGCAGGCAATCCGACGTCCACCACGCCGTAGAGCAGCCGCTTCGCCGCCGAGACGTAGCTGCTGCCCGGTCCGACGATCTTGCTGACGCGCGGGAGGGTCTGGGTGCCGAACGCCAAGCCCGCCACCGCCGCCATGCCGCCCACCGCGTAGACCTCGCGCACGCCAGCGATATCCGCCGCCACCAGCGCCGCCGGATCGGCTTTGCCCTGCGGGTTGGGCGGCGTGACCACCACCACGCGCGGCACGCCCGCCACTTTCGCCGGCACGGTCAGCATCAGCATCACGGAGGGGAAGGCGCCCTTGCCGCGCGGCACGTACAAGCCCGCGCTGGCGATGGGCGTGATCTTCTCGCCCGCCATCACGCCGCGTTCCACCTCCATGAACCACATCGGTTCGGGCAGCTGCTCGGCGTGGAAGCGCTGGATGTTGGCGTGGGCGTGCCGAATGGCTTCGACCACCTCCGCGCCGACTTCGGCGTAGGCGCGCTCGAAATCGGCGTCGCTGGCGCGCAGATCGGCGGCGCTGTAATCTTTGGCGTCGAATTGGCGCACGTATTCAACCAATGCCTCGTCGCCGCGCGCCCGCACCGCCTCGATGACTTGCTGCGCCTGCGGCAGGAGCGCCGTGATATCCTGCTCGGCGCGGCGCATGATCAATTGCCGCTCTTCGGGCGAGAGCGCAGCCAGATCGCGTACTTGAATCTTCATGGCAAGCTCGACCTTTGTGGAAAAACGCACAATGTATGGCGCGATCATAGCAGCTCAGCCCAGCTGAGACAAGCGCCTGCCTCCTCACGCCTGAGGGCGTTACAATCTGCTGACAAATCAGGCTGAGAGTCGCTTTTGAGAGGAGAGACCGATGTTTGAAGTAGCTGATCTAGAGCGCATCACGGCGCAGACGCTCGGCACGGAGCCGTACCTGATGCTGATCGACGGCGAATGGCGCGAGAGCGCCGACGGCGCGCAGTTCCCCGTCCGCAACCCCGCCACAGGACAAACCCTGACCTACGTGCCGAATGGCGGCGCTCTTGAGACGCGCGCAGCCATCGAGGCGGCTTATGCCGCGCTGCCGAAGTGGTCGGGGCTGCCCGCGCCGGAGCGCGCCGTCATTTTGCGGCGCATCGCGGCGCTGCTGCTGGAGCGGCGCAAGCAGCTCGCCACGCTGATGACCCTCGAACAGGGCAAGCCCCTCCAAGAGGCGCACAATGAGATCGCCTTCGCCGCCAGCTTTTTCACGTGGTTCGCCGGCGAGGCGGAGCGGCTCTACGGGCAGATCGTGCCCGCCTCCGTGCCGCACAAACGCCTGTTGGTGTGGCGGCAAGCCGTCGGGGTGGCGGCGCTGATCACGCCGTGGAATTTCCCGACCGGCATGTTGGCGCGCAAGCTCTCGGCGGCGTTGGCGGCGGGCTGCACGGCGATCTGCAAGCCGGCGGAGCAGACGCCCCTCTCCGCCATCGCGCTCGGACGCATCCTGATCGAGGCGGGCGTGCCGAAAGGCGTCGTGAACATCGTAACTTGCCACGATCCCGTCCCCTTCTCCGAGACGATCTTCGCCGATGATCGGGTGCGCAAAATCTCGTTCACGGGCTCAACCGAGGTCGGCAAGCTGCTGATTCGGCAATCGGCGGCGGGCGTGAAGCGCCTCTCGCTGGAGCTGGGCGGCAATGCGCCCTTCATCGTCTTTGAGGATGCCGATCTGAGCGCGGCGGTGCAGGGCGCCATCCTCTCGAAGTTCCGCAACGCCGGTCAGACCTGCGTGTGCGCCAACCGAATCTTCGTGCAGCGCGGCATCTACGAGCCGTTCGCCGAGGCGCTGACCGAATCGGTGCGCCAGCTGCGGCTGGGCAACGGTCTGGCGCCCGACGTGCAGATCGGACCTCTGATCGACGAGGCGGCTCGCCAAAAAGTGGCCCAGCACGTGCAGGATGCCCTCGCGCGGGGGGCTGAGCTGCGCACGGGCGGCAGCGCGCTGGGCGAGAACAGCCTGTTCTGGCTGCCGACGGTCCTCACGGGCGCCAGCGCGGATATGTTGGTGGCGCGCGAGGAGACCTTCGGACCGGTCGCGCCGTTGATCGCCTTCGAGAGCGAAGACGAGGTCATTCAGCGCGCCAACGACACGCCATACGGCTTGGCGGCGTACTTCTACACGCGCGATGTCAGCCGAGTCTTCCGCGTGGCGGAGCGCTTGGAGTACGGCATCATCGGCGCCAACGATCCCTTGCCCTCGACGGCGCAAGCGCCCTTCGGCGGCATCAAGCATAGCGGCTTAGGGCGCGAGGGCGGCGCGACGGGCATCGACGAATACCTCGACGTGAAGTACATCGCGCTCGGCATCTAGCCGCCTACTCGATCTCGCCGTCGCCCTCCATATATTCGAGGGGCGCGGGCTGCGGAGCGCGCCGCCGCGCGCGCGGGGCTGGCTCTGGCGTTTGCACAGTGGCGCAATACGGGCAGAGCGTCCAAGCCAGCTCCAGCAGCTGCCCGCACTGAATGCACGGCTTGCGCAGGCGCGTGTGACAGTACGGGCAGACCTGCCACGCCGTCTGAGTCGGTCTGCCGCAGCCGGGGCAGATCGGCTTCTCCTCAATGCTCTGCAGCAGCGCCTCCTCCTCCAGCGAGCGCTCGTAAGCTTCGGCGAGCGTCTCGCGCGGGCGCAGCATCAGGTAGACCAGCAAGCCGACGACGTTCAAGAGCGCCACCAACGCCGTGGCGGTCAGATGCGCCAAGCCATCGCGGGAGCGCGCCCGAATGTCGCGCCACGTCCAGACCGCCATGCCCGCCCACAGCGCCGTCACCGCCGCGCCGAGCGCCGTCGCCACGAAGAGCAGAAAACCGCTGACCGTCTCTTCTAACATGCTGATTCCCTCATTGTGGGCGCAAAAAGCCCAGATCGCGCTCTTGGACCAACCAGACCCACGCCACGTCGCTGGCTTCGGGCATGGTCGCGCTGACCTTGAGCAGAGTCACGCCGCCGATCTGCTCCACCTCGCTGAAGAACTGCCAGCCCTCAAAGAGGGGGCGTTCGGGCTGCTCGGCGCTGAGGTAAGTGGCTAGGCGCTCGATCAGCACGCCGCCCGCTCCCGCCGCCGTGTTCGGATCGGCGTAGACGAGGGCGAAGGTCAGGCTGCGCGCGTTGCCGCTGCGATAGTAGCCGATGCCGCCCGCTTGATAGGCGGGCAAGCCGCTCGGCCCGCTCGGCGCCGCCCCGACCAGCTCCCGCGCGGCGAAGCCGCCATCGAAGAGGACGGCGCAGATCAAGTCCCCGCGCGCCTCCAGACCTGCGGCGAGGGCGGCGTAGATGGGATTCTCGGCGAGGCTGGGCGCGGGCGCCAGCGCGCTCGCCAACGCCGACGTGGAGGCAGCCGCCACGATGCGGTCGGGCGCCACGGCGAGGCGGTTGAGCTTATCGGCAGCCAGCGCGCCCACCATGCCGACAGGCGGGCTGTTATCCTCGCCGAGCGCGAAGATCGGGACGCCGTTGAGGCTCTGGACTTGATAGCCGACGTTCTGCAGCGCCGCGCCGATGGCTGCGGCGTCGAAGTTGCCCTCAAGGATGGCGATCTGCTGCGGCGGCTGCCCGACGGTCAGCTCTTGCTCTACTGCGAAGCTATCGATGCCGAAAGTCGCCAGCCACTCCGGCGCGCGCGCCAAGCCGCTCTGCTCGGAGAAGTAGACCAAGCGCCCGATCTCCGAGAGGTAGGTGGCGCGTTGGGTCAGCGGCAAGCGGTCGAGTGCCTCACGGCTGCTCACTTGGATGTTCAGGGCGCGCTTGAGGGCGCCCGGCGCGCCGAACCACACGATGCTACGCGCAGCGGCGCTATCGGGCGCTTGGCGCAGCAGATTGCTCAGCGCGCCATTTTGGGCTTGGGCGGGCAGCGCCCACAGCGCGCACAGAATGCCGATCAGTGCCAATAGAAGACCGCGTTTCTTGCTCATGAGTCCCTTCACCCTTGCCTCACGGCGCCGAGCCGCTTTGCCGCCGACTGTAACGCGCTTGAAGATTGCCCTCTGCATCGCGGATGACCGCCACCTCGTTCGGATCGCCCCAGATGGCGCTGGGCAAGCCCCAGAAGAGCGCCAAAGGCGTCGAGACGCCGCCCCGCGTGTAGACCACTACCCGCCGCCCCTCGAACATCTGATAATCCGGGAAGGTGTAGGTGTTGCCCTTGCTATCGCTCAGAGTCCAGCCGCCGATCTCGATCACGCCGCCGCTGATGTTGCGAATCTCGATGCCCTCTTGCGTAATATCGCCCGGACTGATGATCTGCGTCACCTCAATTTTGAGTTGTTCTGGCGCCAAAGTCGGGATGAGCGTGGCGGTCGGCGGCGGCGAAGGCTCGGTGGTGGGCGTGGCAGTCGGCGTGGGCGTCTCGGTAGCCAGTCCGCAGCCCGCGATGGGGATGATCAAGACCTGCCCGATCTGCAGGCGGGTCAGGTCGGCTTCGCGCAAGTTGTTAGCGCGCATCAGGTCTGCCAGCGGAACGCCGTACGCCTGCGCGATGTTGCCGGCGGTATCGCCCGCCACGAGGGTGTAGGTGGGGCAGGCGTTCGGATCGCCTGCGGCGGCTTGCAGATCAGCGGGCAGCAGAGCAGGATCGAGAGTGGGGGCGTTGCCGCCGCGCGGCGCGGCGGGGAGCGTCCCCTCGGCGGGCGTGGGCTGCACGGCGATGCCCAGCGGCGTCGCCGTCACCACAATGTAGACGACGGGCGGCGTGTAGTTGGGATCGGGCGTGGCGGTGATCACGACGGGCAGCAAATTGCGCACGGGCGTCGGGGTGGCGCCGAGGCGCGCTTCATTGACCAGCAAAACGCCCACCATCACGATAAAGGTGACGAGGACGTTGAGGATCAGGTAGCCAAACAAGGCGCGGCGGCGCACAGCCCATCTCCACGGCGGCGGAATCTCTCAGGGCGCAATTGTAGCGCCGCGCGGCGCGCAAGGCAACCTCCGCTCAGCCTACACATGCGCTATAATCTTGAGGCAGAGCATCCCGAAGCGACGTTTTTAGGAAGACGGCATGACGTGGCAACCCAATAAGCTAGAGGCAGAGCGCCTTGAGAAACTCCAACGCTTGCGCGAGCGCGGCATCGATCCGTTCCCTGGCGCGGTGCGCCGCAGCCATACCATCGCGCAAGCGCTCGCCGCCTTCAGCGCGCAGGAGGCGCACGGCGAGGCGGCGCAGCCGATTGAGGTCGCCGTGTGTGGCAGAGTGCGCGCCATGCGCAGCAGCGGCAAGCTCTCCTTCGCCGATCTGGAGGACGGCACGGGCAAAGTCCAGCTCTTCATCCGCCAAGATCGGGTCGGCGAGGCGACGTATGAGCTGTTCAAGCGCGATCTCGACCTGTTCGACTTCCTGCAGGCGGAAGGGACGATGATGCGCACGCGCAGCGGCGAGATCAGCGTGGAGGTGCGCAGCTTGCGCCTCTTGGCGAAGGCGCTCAGCCCCTTGCCCGTCCTCAAAGAGCAGGAGGTAGACGGCAAGACGGTCACTTACGGCGGCTTCACCGACGTCGAAGAGCGCTATCGGCAGCGCTATGCCGATCTCGCCGTCAACGCCGACGTGCGCGAGGTCTTCCGCAAGCGCGCCAAGACCATCAGCGCGGTGCGCCGCTTCCTCGATAACGAGGGCTTCCTCGAAGTTGAGACGCCCATCCTGCAGAAAATTTACGGCGGCGCGGCCGCTCGCCCGTTCATCACGCACCACAACCAGCTCAAGCAAGATTTATACCTGCGCATCAGCTTCGAGCTGTACCTGAAGCGCCTGCTGGTGGGCATGTACGACGCCGTCTACGAGATCGGGCGCGACTTCCGCAACGAGGGCGTCAGCTTTAAGCACAACCCCGAATTCACCATGCTGGAGTTCTACAAGGCGTATATCGACTACAACGGCGCGATGGACTTGACCGAGCGCCTCGTCGCCTACGTCGCCGAGCAAGTTCACGGCACGACTCAGATCACTTACGACGGCAACGCCATTGAGCTCGCCCCGCCGTGGCGCCGTCTGACGCTGCGCGAGGCGATCCGCGCCGCCTGTGGCATCGATTACATGGCGCACCCGACCGCCGAGGCGCTCTACGCCGAGCTGTGCGCCCGCAACATCCCGACCCGTCCGAACTTGCCGTGGGGCAAGTACATCGAGCAGCTGATGGGCGATTTCGTCGAGCCGACGCTCATCCAGCCGACCTTCATCCTCGATTATCCGCGCGATATCTCGCCCTTTGCCAAAGGTGTGCCAGATGACCCGCTCCACGTGCAGCGCTTCGAGTTCTACATCGCAGGCATGGAGTTCGGCAACGCCTTCACTGAGCTGAACGACCCGCTCGATCAAGAGCAGCGCTTCCTAGAGATGGCGCGCCTGTTCCGCGAGGGCGACGACGACGAAGCGCCCCTCGATGAAGACTATCTGCGCGCCATGCGCTACGGGATGCCGCCCAACGGCGGCGTCGGCATCGGCATGGATCGGCTCGTCATGCTGATGACGGATCGGCACACCATCCGCGAGGTGCTGCTCTATCCGCACCTGCGCGAGCGCGATAAGGAGTGAAGTCCGATGAGCGAGCGAGTCCGCGCGCCCGATAAAAAAGCGCCGCCCCTCCAGCTGACCGCCGATAACTCGCCGCGCACGCGCTTGGCGCGGCGCTTCATGCGCTTGCTGGGCGCGCTGCTGCTGTGGCGCACCACCGTCAAGGTGACCTATCACGGCGTTGAGAACGTGCCGCGCCACAGCCCGACCATGTTGCTCTTCAACCACCTCTCTCAGGTCGATCCGCCGCTGGTCGGCGGCATGATTCGCTTCCGCGACGTGACGCCCATCGGCAAGGAGGAGCTGCTTCACAACCCGCTGACCGCGTGGATGGTGCATTTCTGGCAGGCGATCCCGATCAAGCGCGGCGAGCTGGATATGCCAGCGCTGCGCCGCGCCCTCTACGTGCTGGAACACACCAACGACATGCTGCTGATCGCCCCGGAGGGGCATCGCTACAAGGCGCTCAGCGAGCCGAAAGAGGGCTTCATCCTCCTTGCAGCAAAGACGGGCGCTTGCATGGTGGCGGCGGGCATCAGCGGCACGCAACACTTCCGCCGCAACCTGAAGCGCCTGCGCCGCACGCCCGTCACCATCAACTACAGCCGCCCGATCCGCTTGAAGGGCAAGCTCAGCCGCCAAGAGTACCGCGCTGCCGCCGATGAGGTGATGTACTACCTCGCCGCCCACATCGCCGATCCGTCGCTGCGCGGGCTGTACAGCGATCTGAGCAAGGCGAGCATGAATTACATCGAGGTGGTTGAATGACTCCGCCTCAGACGCCCTACGCCGCCTTTCACGCCATGCTGGAGCGCGTGATCGGGCAGCCTTTGGCGGCGGCGGGCTTCGCCCTAGAGCCAAATCCGACTCATCACATGCGCGGACTCTTCCGCTACGGCAAGATCACGTCTGAGGGCGCGCAAATCAGCCTCGCTTTTCAGCTGCTGCCCTACGCCGATGGCTCTGGGCGCTTCCAAGTGCTGCTGAGGCGCACGCTGCCAGAGGGCGCGCCTTTTGAGGTCAGCTTGCCGCGCTTGCTCTGGCAGACTTTTGAGGTGGGGCTGCTGGGCAGCCCGGAGCATTGGTGGCAGTTCCGCGCGCCCGCTGAGCTGGCTCAGGCGCTGCTGGAGGCGGGCAGGTTGCTCTTCGCTTTTGGCGTGCCCTACCTCGAAGGTACGCTGACTCCTTAGCGCTCCACCGCGTTCAGGTTCAACAGGCTGCGCACCTTCGAGACCAAGTCGTGGTGTAGGATCGGCTTGGGCAGGTAGCTGGTGGCGCCGGCGTCCATCGCGCGAATGACGCTGTCCGAGTCACTGCGCGAGGAGAGGATCAGGATCGGCGTTTGAGCGAAACGCGGCATCTGACGGATCGCGGCGCACAGCTCGATGCCATCCATGAGCGGCATCATGATATCGAGGATGATCAGATCGACCGATTCGCGCTCTAGCAAGCTCAGGGCTTGCGCGGCGCTCTGCGCCTTCACAACCTCGAAGCCGCCGCGATCCAACATGATGCCGATCAGGGTCAGCGCGCCTACTTCGTCATCGACGACTAGAATTCGTTTCATGCTTGCAGCCCTTTCAAGTTGCGATGCGACGGAGCATGTCTGAGTTCGGTGTGCTTGAGCATCGGTTGCCTCACTTGTAACAGCGCTTCTACCATCTTACAGCGACTCCGAAATCTTTTTCTAACGTTTGCATAACAGATCGAGACAAAAGCGGCGCAGCTCGGCGCGCCCATGCCATTATAACGCGCTTTGCGTTGCTCTGGCAGCGCGCAGGATAGCGGGCGCAGCAGGCTGGGGCGCACTTGCCTCAAGCGTGCTACAATGCAAAGGCGCAGGCAAGGAGTTATGGCAAGTATGTCCTCAATTGTCTCGATTTTGCGGCAAGCCGATATTTTCTACGAGCTGACGCCCACTCAGCTGGAGTTGATCGCCTCGATCAGCGTGGAGAAGCACTTTCAGCGCGGCGAGCTGATCTTCAGCGAGAGCTCGCAAGGCACCGAGCTGTACGTGATAGCCAGCGGCGAGGTCGATATCGAACTGGACCCCTCGCTGGTCGGGCGCGAGCCGACCGACTCGGTTTTCGTGGTCGCCACGTTGGGGCGCGGGCAATCCTTCGGCGAGATCGCCCTCGTCGATGAGGGCAAGCGCTCGGCGGGCGCGCGGGCTGCCTCACACGATACGCGCCTAGTGGTCATCCCGCGCGATAAGCTGATGCTGCTGTGCGATACCTATCCGCAGCTGGGCTACCGCCTGATGCGCAACCTCGCCATCGATCTCGCCATGAAAATTCGCAACGCCGACCTGAACATCCGCGAGAAGCTCTACTGGCAGAGCCGTCCGAAGCCCTCACAGCAGGCGCAGGCGTAATTCGCGGATGAACTCGGCGCTTTTCAGGCGCTGCTCCAGCAGGTGCTGCAGGTAGCCGCTGAGGATGCGCTCCAGCTCGGCGTGCAAGGCGGCGGTCAGGCGTAGGGGACGCACCGCCTCGTACTCGTGGCGCGCCATGTGCCGCAAGACCTTGAGCGCGGTCAGGCTGAGGGGCTGCGCCGAGCGTCCGCGCGCGTGTTCAGGGCAGATGACGCCGCCCTCAGCCGCGCTGAAGAACTGATCGCGGGCGCTGAGCGCCTCCTGCCCGACGGCGCACTCGAACAGCGACGGCTCGAAGCCGCTCGCCCGCAGCAGGCGCAGCTCGAAGTAGCGCGCTGCCAGCGCGAGGTCTGCTTCAGGTTCGCATAGCCAGCCCAAGCCTGCGTTCAGCAAAGCGAAAAAAGGCGAATGGGTCTCCTCATCCTCGCTGAGGCGGTCGGTCAGCTCCGCCAGATAGTGGGCGTAGGCGCCGCGCAGCAGATCGTCGCGCAGCGGCAAGAAGGCTTCCAGCTGCTCGGCTTGCGAGACGACGTGCAAGTCGCTCCCGCGCGCGATCAGCAAGGCGACGCGGCTGTACAGCTCCAAATGTCCGCTCATACGGCTGGTCAGCTTGCGAGCGCCTTTGGCGATGGCGCGCAACTTGCCGTGATCGGGCGTGAGCAAGGTCAGGATGCGGTCTGCCTCGCCGTACTCGTGGCGGCGCAAGATGATCGCTTGAGTCTTGAAGACTCGCTCCGCGCGGGGCATAGACGTTCACTCCAAGTCGGCGGCGCCGAAGCCATCGGGCAGCAGATCGCGCAGGCGATGCTCCGCCCGCACGGCGCCCGCCGCATCGACCAAGATGACCTGCAGATCGGGCGCGAACTCGTACAGCGCCTGACGGCAAATGCCGCAGGGCGAGCCGCCATTGGCGGTGGCGACCACCAGCGCCCTGAAGCGTCGCGCCCCCTCGCTGACCGCCTTGACCAGCGCGGTGCGCTCGGCGCAGATCGTGCCGCCGTAGCTGGCGTTCTCCACGTTGCAGCCGCCGTAGAGCGTCCCGTCCTCCGCCAGGAGCGCCGCCCCGACCTGATAGCGGCTGTACGGACAGTAGGCGCGTTGGCGCATCGCCAAGGCGAGGCGGATCAGTTCGGCGCGTTGATCGGGCGTGAGCATGACAGCCTCCCTCAAAGATAGCTCTATTCTAGAGCGACTCCGCCCGTCGTGGGAGAGCGAACTTCAGTGGGCGAGGGTCAAGCCGCCATCGACCACGATGACCTGCCCGCGAATCATGCTGGCGTCGGGCGTGCACAGGAAAGCGACCACGGCGGCGATATCCTCAGGCGTGACCATGCGCCCCGCCGGGATGTACTGCTCGACAAACGCCGTCTGATCCGCCAAGATCGGCTGCGCCATGCTGAAATACTTGAGCGCCTCGGTCTCGACGAAGCCGCCGCTGACCGCGTTGACGTTGATGCCCAACGGCGCCAGCTCGACCGCCAAATAGCGCGTCAGGCTCTCCAGCGCCGCCTT
>CALKXH010000143.1 GCA_938005675.1 uncultured Anaerolineae bacterium | reverse complement strand
GCCCTTTTTCTGGCAAAGGGTACTAACAAGCGTTAGTTCGCCGCTCTAGACTCAGAGTCAAGAGAGCTTGTTTTTCGGGGAGCTTTTCCAATGGCTAAAGGGACGATTTTCATAGATACCGAGCGCTGCAAAGGCTGCGGTCTGTGCGCGCTGAACTGTCCGCAGCAGGTGATCGTGATGGCGACCGATCAGCTCAATCGCAAGGGCTATCGCCCCGCCCAGCTGATCGACCCTGAAGCGCACTGCACCGGCTGCGCCGTCTGCGCGCTGGTCTGCCCGGATGTGTGCATCACAGTCTACCGCGAGGAGCGCCCGCGCAAGGAGGCGATCCATGAGCCGCGAACTGCTTAAGGGCAACGTCGCCATTGCCGAGGCGGCGCTGCGGGCGGGCATGTACGCCTATTTCGGCTATCCGATCACGCCGCAGACCGAGCTGTTAGAGCATTTGGCGCGCCGTATGCCGGAGCTGGGGCGCGTCTTTTTGCAGGCGGAGAGCGAAGTCGCCGCCATCAACATGGTCTACGGGGCAGCCTGCGCCGGCGTGCGCACCATGACCAGCTCCTCCAGCCCCGGCATCAGCCTGATGCAAGAGGGTTTATCCTACATCGCCGCCTCAGACTTGCCCTGCGTGGTGGTCGATGTGATGCGCGGCGGACCGGGCTTGGGCAACATCCTGCCCTCGCAAGCCGATTATTTCCAAGTGACGCGCTCCGCCGGGCACGGCGATTATCATCCGATTGTGCTGGCGCCCGCCTCCGTGCAAGAGGCGGTCGATCTGACCGTCCTCGCCTTCGATCTCGCCGATCAGTACCGCCATTTGGTCATCCTGGCGGCGGACGGCTTGATCGGGCAGATGATGGAGCCGGCTGAGCTGCCGCCCATGCGCGATCTGCCCGCTGAGCGCCCCGCCTACGCCCTGACCGGCGCCAAGGGACGTCCGCCGCGCCGCATCGCCTCGTTCTACCTGCAGGCGGAGGCGGAAGAGGCGTACAATCTGCAAATTCAGGCGCGCTTGGCGCGCATCCGCCAGAACGAGCAGCGCAGCGCCGAGTATTTCACCGACGACGCCCAATTCTTGGTGGTGGGCTACGGCACTGTCGGGCGCATCGCCCTGAGCGCCGTGCGGCAGCTGCGCGCGGCGGGCGTGCCAGTCGGCTTGTTCCGCCCGATCACGCTCTACCCATTCCCAGAGGCGCGCCTGCGCGCCCTCGCCGAGCGCGTGGCGGGCATTTTGGTGGTCGAGATGAACGCCGGTCAGATGCTCGAAGACGTGCGGCTGGCAGTGCTGGAGCGCGCGCCCGTCCACTTCTACGGGCGGATGGGCGGCGCTGTGCCAATGCCCGAAGAGATCGTCGGCGCCCTGCGCCAACTGCTCCCGACGGAGGTGCTATCATGACGGACTTGCTGTTGGAAGCCACGACCTCCCACATGGAGACGGTCTACTGTATGCCGCAGGCGCTCAGCGCGCAGCCGACGCATTACTGTCCCGGCTGCACGCACGGCGTGGCGCATCGGCTGCTGGCGGAGGCGCTCGACGAGCTGAATATGCGCGAGCGCGCGATCTTGGTCGCGCCGGTCGGCTGCGCGGTCTTCGCCTACCAGTACTTCGAGATCGACGGCTGCGAGGCGCCGCACGGACGCGCGCCCGCCATGGCGACGGGTCTCAAGCGCGTGCAGCCCGATAGGATCGTGATCACCTATCAGGGCGATGGCGACCTCGCCTCCATCGGCGCGGGCGAGATTCTGCACGCGGCGGCGCGCGGCGAGCCGATCACGGTCATCTTCATCAACAACGCCATCTACGGCATGACCGGCGGGCAAATGGCGCCCACCTCGCTGAGCGGGCAACGCACCACCTCCTCGCCTTTCGGGCGCGTGGGCGAGCCGCTGCGCATGAGCGAGCTGTTAGCCGTCCTGCCTCAGACGGCGTACATCGTGCGGCGCTCGCTGCACAATCCCGCCCACATCCGCAAGGCGAAGAAAGCCATCCTCACCGCGCTCAAGGCGCAGGAGGCAGGCTTGGGCTTCAGCATGGTGGAGCTGCTCTCCAGCTGCCCGACCAACTGGGGCTTATCGCCCGCCGAGGCGCTCGAATGGATCGAGAAACACATGCTGCCCGTCTTCCCGGTGGGCGATTACAAGGTCGCTGAAGCGGTCAAGGAGCTGTGAGCCATGCAACACGAGTTGATCTTCGCAGGCTTTGGCGGTCAGGGCATCATGTTCGGCGGGCAGCTGCTGGCGTACGCCGCTATGGATGGCGGCTACCACGTCACGTGGATTCCCTCCTACGGACCGGAGATGCGCGGCGGGACTGCCTACTGCACAGTCGTGATCGCCGATCAAGAGATCGGATCGCCCGTCGTCAAGCATCCCGGCATCGGCATGATCTTCAACGCGCCATCCTTCGATAAATTCGTGCCGATGCTGCAGCCGAACGGCTTGCTGGTCTACAACGCCTCGCTCATTCCGCAGCAGACCGAGCGCCAAGACTTGACGATCTTGCCCGTGCCCGCCACCGAGCGCGCCCCGACGCCCCAGCTGACCAACATGGTCATGCTGGGCGCGCTGCTGACCGCCAAGCCGATCCTGAGTCTGGAGGCGCTCAAGGCGGCGTTAGAGGCGCACATGCCCTCGCATCGGCGCAACCTGCTGGAGGCGAACCTCGCGGCGCTCCAAATCGGCGTCCAGCTGGCTGAGGAGGCGCTAGAGCGTCTCTAGCCACGCCTTGAAGCGCGCTTCGAGTCCGTCGCGCACGGCGCGGAAGGCTTCCGCCTTCGCCGACTCGCCCTCGACGGCGGCGGGGTCGGGAAAACTCCAGTGAATCCGCTCAGACCTGCCCGGAAAGATCGGGCAGGTCTCGGCGGCGGCATCGCAGACCGTGATGACGTAGTCGAAGGGTTGCCCCAGAAACTCGTTGAGATGCTTCGAACGGTGGTGCGAGATATCGATGCCGCGCTCCGCCATGGCGCGGATGGCATGTGGATTGACGCTGGTGGCGCGCGTCCCCGCGCTGAAGACCTCGATGCGGTCGCCGGCCAGGTGGCGCAGCAAGCCCTCCGCCATCTGCGAACGGGCGGAGTTGGCAGTGCATAGAATCAAAACGCGCAATTTTTGCTCCTCGCTCATCGATCACCCTCGCCTTGAACAGACTGTCTGAAACGCGCTACGCTGAACAGACTCAGATCGTAGCTGATCGGGTTGCCCAGCGCCATATCCGCCAAGAGCTTGCCGATCAGGTTGCCGAACTTGAAGCCGTGCCCACTGAAGCCCGCCCCGAAGACGATCTGCGGATAGGCGGGATGCTGATCGAGCACGAAATGCTCGTCGGGCGTCATGGTATATAGGCAGATGCGCGCCTCTTTGACCGCGCCTGCCGCTAGGGGCAGATGTTGGCGCGTCCAGGCTGCCACGCGCTCGATGTAAGCGCCGTCGGGCGTCCGATTGACCTGATCGGGATCGCAGGCGTCGTTATTGCCGTGAATGCCGACCTTCACGCCGCTGCCATCGACGTCGGGCAAGCCGTAGAACCACGTCGGGCTGTGGAAGATGAAGACGGGGCAGCGCTCCGGCGTGAAGAGGTCTGGATCGCGCGGCTCGAAGAAGACGATCTGCTCGCGGGTGGGCTGCAGCGGCAAGCCTAAGTCGAGGGCGCCCAGCAGCTTGCCCATCCACGCGCCGCCCGTCAGGATCAGCTTGCCCGCCTCGTAGGTGCGATCGGCGGTGTGGATGCGCACGCCGTCGTGCAGCGGCTCGATGCGGCGGACGGGCGTCTCGAAGAGCAGCTCGGCGCCGAGGGCGTGCGCCAGCTCGGCTTGGGCGATCACACACGCCGACGCCGCCAGATAGGCGGCATCCGGCTGATAGAGGGCGA
The DNA here is from genome assembly GCA_938005675.1 of uncultured Anaerolineae bacterium. Taxonomy (GTDB): domain Bacteria; phylum Chloroflexota; class Anaerolineae; order Aggregatilineales; family UBA2796; genus CP2-2F. The sequence goes on along the minus strand of CALKXH010000143.1, from coordinate 9,618 downwards.
CCATCTCCGCCGTCAGGCTGAATTGCGGGAAGCGCCGCATGGCTTCTTCGGCGTTCAGCCACTCAAAAAGGACGGACGCGCTTTCGAGCGTTTGATGGGTAGCCCGCAAGGTGGGCGAGTCGGGCGCGCCGAAATCGAAGCCGCCGGTGCGCAGCATCAGGCGCCGCCCGCTGGCGGCTTCGAGCGCCTCCCACAGGGCGAAGGACTCGCGCGCCATCTGCACGTAGAGCGGATGCGTGTAGGCGTAGCGGATGATGCGCGACTCGCCGTGCGAGCTGCCGTTGCGATGATCCAGCTCAAACTGCTCCAAAGCCAGCACGCGCTGCCTGGCGCGGGCGAGATGATAGGCTGCCGCGCTGCCCATCACGCCCAGACCGATCACAATCACATCGTAAGGTCTGTTCATAGCTCTTGCCGCCTATTTGGATGCCTTTGGCGATAGCGCTTGAATTGTGGCACGGAATTCGATCTTAGGGCAAGCCTGACCTTTGAGCCCGTGTGCGCGCTTGAAGCGTGGTATACTCGCAACGGCGAGCAAGGAGATTTCGATGCGCACCTCATCCACCGATATTTTTCGGCGCGACCGCTTGACGTGGCAAGGCTACTTCCTGATCGGTTATCTGGCGTATCTGCAAGCCGCCGTTGGCGTGTTGATGCCGTTCTTCCGCGCGGAGTACGGCTACGGCTACTTGGAGGCGAGCTGGCATTTCAGCGCGCCCGCCATCGGCGGCATCCTGACGGGCATCATCGGCGCGCGCCTCATATTGCGCTTCGGGCGGCGGGCGGCGATCTGGTTGGGCGGCGCGGGCATGGCTTTGGGCTATGTGCTGCTGATGCACGGCGGACTGGTGCCGTTGAGCGTGGGCGGCATGATTCTGGCGGGCTTGGCGGGCACGTTGCTGCAGAGCGCCACGCAGTCCGCCCTCTCGGATCGGCACGGCGAGCGGCGCGCTTACGCCCTGACCGAGCTGAACGTCGGGGCGAGCCTCGCCGCGCTGATGGCGCCTTTGCTGGTCAGCGGCGCGGAGCGGATCGGGATCGGTTGGCGGGCGGCGATCTACTTGTGTTTGGGCTATGGGGCGTGCCTGTGGCTGATCTTTCGGCAGGTGAGCGTCCCGATGCCGACGCGAGGCGAGGGCGCGCCCGCTCAGCGGGACGGCAAGGCGTTGCCGCCGCTTTTTTGGGCGTACGCGCTGGTGCTGATCTTGACCGTTGCCATCGAGTGGAGCATCATCTACTGGAGCGCTGACTTTCTGGAGCGCGCCGTCGGCTTTGAGCGCGTGACCGCCTCCACCTTGATGACCTTCTTCTTCGTGGCGATGCTGATCGGGCGGCTGATCGGCAGCGGTCTGACGCGGCGCTACCGCAACACGACCTTGCTGATCGGGGCGATGGCTCTCTCGATTGGCGGCTTCGCGCTGCTGTGGATGGCGCCGTCGCCCGCCTTGAACGTGCTGGGGCTGTTCGTGGTGGGGCTGGGCGCGGCGAATTTATTCCCGCAGTGCCTCTCGTTGGCGTTGGGCATCGCGGCGGCGCAGGTCGATGCGGCGAACGCGCGCGTGGCGCTGAGCGTGAGTCTCTCGCTGCTGGTGGCGCCGCAGCTCTTGGGCGGCTTAGCCGATCAGATCGGCATTCGGGATGCTTACGGCACGGTGCTGATCTTTCAGGCGGTCGCGCTGCTGCTGATCGTCTTGGCGAATCGGGCGTTGCGCCGTGCGGCGCCAGCCCTCGCCTAGCGCTCGCGGGCGGCGCGGGCGCGCTCCAGGGCGGACTCGGCGGCGGAATCGGCGTCCAGCTCGCCTCTGAGCAGGCGGGCGAAGCTCTCTTGGAGCGCCTCGGCGAGGATGCCGTTGACCGAGTCGGGCGGCAGGACAGGGTTATCGTCCAGAAGGGGCGCGACGAAAGCGGCGTAGTCTCGCTCCGACCAAGCGCGGAGCGCGTCGCGGCGGGCGGGCAGCATCCCGACGCGCTGTGTGAAGGCGGCGAAGCGCTCTGGCTCTTGCAGCCATTCGATCAGGGCTAGGGCGCGCTGTTGACGCGCCTCGTTAGCGGTGGTGAACGCCCACAGCCAGCCATCCACGGGGCTGAGGAGGGGCTTATCGCTGCTGATCTGCGGCAAGGCGCTGAGCTGCCACGCCGCGCGCTCCGCGGAGCCGCCCTGCGCGCTTTGGCGCAGGAAGAAGGTCGAGTCGACTTGGACGACGGCGTTTTTGCCCGCCACAAACGCCGACCAGTACTGAGTCGGGTCGGCGTAGTCGAGCACCTCAACGGGCAGACTGCCCGCCGCGCGCGCCGCGCTGTAGAGGCGCAGCAAGCTCAGCAGCGGCTCGGCGTCGAGGGTCGGCTCGCCATTTTGGTCGCTCAGTCTGCCGCCGAGCGTCAGGTAGTGGCTCAGCAGCGTGCTGTTGACGCCGCGCGCGACCCTAGCTGCGAACAGGTAGGGAATCTGACGGCTGATCAGGCTCTGCCACGTCGCGGGGGGCGTCTCGCCGCGGTAGACGGCGTGTTGGAGCTCCAACAGGTGCGGGATGCCGTAAAACTCGCCCTGATAGCGCGCCAAGCCGAGCGCCGCGCCGAAATACGCCTGATCGCTGAGCAGAGTCGGGCTGAGCGGGACGATCAAGCGGGCGGCGGCGGCGCGCGGCAGATCGCGGGCGCGCAGCAGCAGCACGTCCGGGATGACGCTCGGCGCCACCGAGGCAGCGCTGCTGAGCGTCTCGAAGATGCCGCCCAGTCCATCGGCGCGGCGCAAGCGCACCACGACGCTCTGCCCTGTTTGGCGGCTGTAATCCTCTAACAAATCGCTCAGGTGTGCCGCCGTGAGCAGCTCGCTCTCATAGGCGAACAGGGCGGGCAGCCACAGACGGATGGCGGGCGGCGGCGGCGTTGGCGTGGCGGTTGGCGTGAGCGTGGCGGTCGCCGCCTGCCCGACTCGGGTGGGCGCAGCCGCCTCTGGGCTGGGCGTGGGAGTTGGGGGCGCGGCGCAGGCGGTCAGCGCGCACGCGCCCAGCAAGGCGAGCAGCCTGCGAGCAGCGCGCCCGATCACTAACCGCGTTCCTCGCAGTACTTGAGGTATGCCTCAGCGTCCATGAGCGCCTCAAGCTCGGAGAGATCGCTCGGCTTGATGCGGATCAGCCACGCCTCGCCGAAGGGATCAGCGTTGATCTTCTCAGGCGAGTCGCTCAGGGCGCTATTGACGGCGATGACCTCGCCGCTGATCGGCATGTTCAGGTCGGAGGCGGCTTTGACGCTCTCGACCGTGCCGAAGGGCTCGCCCGCCTTCAGCACGCTCCCGACGCTGGGCAGCTCGATGAAGACGATATCGGAGAGGGCGTCTTGGGCGTAATCGGTGATGCCGACGACCGCCTGCGAGTCTTCGAGGCGCACCCACTCATCAGACTTGGTGTAGCGGCAATCGGCGGGCGTTTTCCACTTTGCCATGCAAAGATGCTCCTTGTGCGATCAAACGATTTTGCCGCCGATTGTAGCGCATTCAGGGCGAAGGCGCTAACGGGCGCTTGAGCCTACTCGCCTTGCGGCAAGGGCGCGCCCGCCGCCAACACCAACGCGCGATAAGCCCCCTCGCGCTGCAGCAGCGCCTGCGGCGAGCCGCTCTCCACGACGCGCCCGCCGCTCAGCACCACGATCTGATCGGCTTGGGCAACCGTGCCGAGCCGATGGGCGATCATCAAAACGGTGCGTCCCGCGCACAGCCGCCTGAGCGCCGCCGCGATGTGCCGTTCGGTCTCGGCGTCGAGGTTAGCGGTCGGCTCGTCCAGCACGATCACGGGCGCATCCTTCAAGAAGGCGCGCGCGATGGCGAGGCGTTGCGCCTGTCCGCCGCTCAAGCGCCCGCCGCGCTCGCCGATCTGAGTCTGATAGCCATGCGGCAGGCTCAGGATGAAGTCGTGCAGGGCGGCGGCTTGCGCCGCGGCGTAGACTTCGGCGTCGCTCGCCGTCGGTCGGGCGTGGCGGATGTTCTCCAGCACCGTGTCGTTGAAGAGGTAGGGCTTCTGAGGCAGCCACGCCACCTGATCGCGCCACCACGCCATCGGCAGAGTCTCCAACGGCGCGCCACCGACCGCGATCGCGCCCGAATCGGGCGTCAGGAAGCCCAGCAGCAGCGCCGCGACCGTGCTTTTGCCCGCCCCGCTATGCCCGATCAGGGCGGTCTGCTGCCCGTGCGGTATCACGAAGCTGACTTCGCGCAGGGCGGGGCGGTCGCCGTAGGCGTAGCTGACCGCCTCAAAGCGGATGGTGTAGTCGGGCAGGCGAGGCGGCTCCAAGACGGCGGCGCGGACGGGCGCGGGCGTCTCTAAGATGGCGAAGACGCGCTTGGCGGCGGCAGCGCCATTGGTGCCAGTGTGGAAGCGCGCGCCGAGCGTGCGCAACGGCATATAAAACTCCGGGGCGATGATCAGGATGAACAGGGCGCGCTCGAAGCTGATGAAGCCATATAGCAAGCGGATGCCGATCTCCACGGCGATGATGGCGATGCTGATGGTCGCCAAGAATTCGAGCGCCAACGCCGAGAGGAACGCCACGCGCACCACGCTGAGCGTGGTCTGCCGAAAGCGCTCGGTGATGGCGCGGATCATCTCGGTTTGGGCGCCCTCGCGGTTGAAGAGCTTGAGGGTGGTCAAGCCTTGCAGCACGTCAAGGAAGTGCGCGCTCATCAGGCTGAGCGCCGCGTATTGCCGTCGGGCTAAGGCGCCGGCGATGCCGCCGATCAGGATCATGAAGAACGGGATCAGCGGGGCGGTCACCAGCATGACGATGCCGCTGAGCAGATCGAGCGGGAAGACGAAGAGCAGGATGATCAGCGGCACGAGCGCGGCGAGGAACAGAGCCGGCAGATACTGGCTGAAAATGATGGCGATATCCTCAGGCGCTTGGCTGAGGGCGTTCGCCAGCTCGCCGCTGCGCTCGCCTTGCGTGTAGCGCGGACCGAGCCGCAGCAGATGCTCGCTCAGGCGCGCGCGCAGGTCGTCTTTGACGCGCTCGCCGATCTCGTGGGCGCTCAGCTCGCCGAGGTAGATCAAAGCGGCGCGCAGGAGGGTCAGCAGCAGTAAGATCAGCAACAGATCGGCGATCTGATCGAGGCTCTGCTCTAAAAAGAACAGGCGGTTGATCGAATCGGCGAGCGCAATCGCCCACAGCACGAGGGCGACCGCGCTCAGCACGGCGGCGCTCAGATGCACCAGCAGCAGTCGGCGTTGATCCTTCAAAAAGGCGAACAGGCGCTTCTCTTTGAACATAAGCCTCAACGGTTTGATGAGCGGTACGCTGAGTTTAGCGCAAAAGGCAAGAAAAGTGGGCAAAATCGCCCGTTCACGGATAGGATCAAGAGGGAGATCACGCTTGCGGAGAGAAAATCGTGCCACTGAGCATTGAGCGCCTCACGACGCTCGAAGAATTGGCGGCGCTGCGCGCCGAGTGGAACGCGCTCTTGGCGCACAACGCCATCAACGAGGTCTTCTTGACGTGGGAATGGCAAGATGCGTGGTGGCGCGCCTATCAAGCCGGGGAGCTGTTCGTGCTGATCGGGCGCGACCCGCACGGGACGCTGCACGGCATCGCGCCGTGGTTCATCGATACGCGCGATCCGTCTGAGCGCGTGCTGCGCCCCATCGGCTGCGTCGATGTGACCGATTACCTCGATATCATCGCGCCGCACGCCCGCCGCGAGGCATTCTGTAACGGCATCGCCGCTTATTTGCGGGCGCACAGCGCGGCTTTCACGCGCATCAACCTGTGCAACGTCCATGGGCAGTCGCCCACGCTGGTGGACTTGCCCATCGCCCTTGAAAAGGTCGGCTTTGAGGTGACGCTGCGCCCACAAGAGGTCTGTCCGATCATCCAACTGCCCGATTCCTTCGAGCGCTACCTTGAGAGTCTGGATAAAAAGCAGCGTCACGAGGCGCGCCGTAAGCTGCGCCGCGCCGAAAACGCTGAAGAGGGCGTGGCGTGGCACATCGTCAGCCCTGCCGACGACCTCAACGCCGCGCTGGAGACCTTCCTCGCGCTGATGGCAGCCAGCCATCCTGATAAAGCCGCTTTTCTGCAAGATGAACGCAATCGGACGTTCTTCAAGCTGATCATGCCGCGCCTCGCTGCCTGCGGCTGGCTGCAACTCGCCTTCCTGACCGCTGGCGGCGTCCCGATTGCCGCCTACCTGAACTTCGATTACGACAACCGCATTTTGGTCTACAACAGCGGCTTTCAGCCCGAAGGCTACGCCCATCTGAGCGGTGGCATCGTGCTGCTGCTGCGCCTGATCGAGCACGCCATTGCCTGCGGACGCCGCGAGTTCGACTTTTTGCGCGGCAACGAAGCGTACAAATATCGCATGGGCGGTCAGGATCGCCCCGTCATCGAGATCAAGGCGCGTCTAGCCGCCCAGTGAGGGGAATATGCCGAATATCGCACGCATCGCCATGCTGAGCGTCCACACTTGCCCGTTGGCGGCGCTCGGCGGCAAAAAGACCGGCGGCATGAACGTCTACGTGCGCGAGCTGAGCCGCGAGCTGGCTAGGCGCGGCATCCAGGTCGACGTCTTCACGCGCAGCCAAACAAGCTGCGAGGCGCATCAAGCGCAGCCGCTCGGCGAGAACGCGCGCGTCATCCACCTGCCCGACGGCGACGAGTCGCCCCTCGATCCCGATCAGGTCTATCCGCGCCTGCCCGAATTCACTCAAAATGTGCTGCGCTTCGCCGCCCAGCACGACCTGCGCTACGACCTGATTTACAGCCACTACTGGCTGAGCGGCGTGGTGGCGCGCACCTTGCGCGCGGCGTGGCGCGCGCCCGTCGCCCAGATGTTTCACACGCTCGGCGTGATGAAAGATCGCATCGCGCAGCCGCCCGGCGCCAGCAGCCTGTATCCGCGCGACCTGCGCTCGCTCAGCGAGGCGGAGATCATGAGCTGGGCGGACTTGCTGATCGCCGCCACGCCCGCCGAGCGCGCTCAGCTGCTCTGGCTGTACCGCGCGCCGCGCAGCCGCATCGTCGTCGTGCCGCCCGGCGTGGATACCGCTCACTTCCGCCCGCTGCCCCGCGAGGCGGCGAAAGCGGCGTTAGGCATCCCGCCTGAGCGCCGCCTGCTGCTCTTCGTCGGGCGCATCGAGCCGCTCAAAGGCTTGGATACGCTGCTGCGCGCGCTCGCCTTGCTCAAGGCGCAGCGCCCCGACCTGATCCCTACGCTGAGCTTGAGCATCATCGGCGGCGATCCGAGCGCGGCGCAGGGCGAGAACGCCGAGATGGATCGCCTCAAGGCGCTGCGCGCCCAGCTGGGCTTGGAAGAGGTTGTGCTGTTCTTGGGCGCCCGCGATCAGAGGGCGCTGCGCGAGTACTACGCCGCCGCCGAGGCGCTGATCATGCCCTCCGACTACGAATCTTTCGGCATGGTGGCGCTGGAGGCGATGGCGTGCGGCACGCCTGTGATCGCCTCGGCGGTGGGCGGCTTAGCGTTCCTAGTGCGCGATGGCATCAACGGCTATCACGTGCCTGTGCGCGATCCACAGGCGCTGGCGGAGAAAATCTGCGCGGTGCTGTGCGCGCCGGAGCAGCGCGCCCGCCTAGGCGCCAACGCCGCCCGCGATGCCGCCGAATACGACTGGGCGCGCATCGCGGATCGCTTGCTGAGCGCGTTCAGCTGCCTCAGCTTGCCGATTCGTCAGCGCATCACCTGCTAGGGCTGCTCTTCGAGGATCAGCGCCGTCCCCTTGTGCAGCTCGCTCAGCGCTATACAGCCGCCCTCCACCCGATAAGGCGCGCCGCCCAGCAGATCGCGCAATGTTGCCCCCTCCGCGATGCCGCCCTGCCAGACGGGCAGCCTGATCGCCTCGCGCTCGGCGCGGCAGCCGATCACGATCAAGCGCTGGGCAGCGCTCTGACGCTGATAGGCGATCAGGTCGGCGTCGGCGTAGAGGTGCTGGAAGCCGCCCTCGCACAGCGCCGAGGCGCTCCGCCGCAAGGCGATCAGGCGCTTGTAGTGCGCCAAGAGGTCGTGATCCCACTCCGCCTCATCCCAAGGCATACAGCGGCGGTTATCCGGGTCGTTCTCGCCCGCCAAGCCGATCTCATCGCCGTAGTAGACGCTCGGCACGCCCAAGTAGGTGAACAGCAAGACCGCGCCCAGCTTGGCAAGCGCCTTATCGCCGCCCACGATGCTCAGCAAGCGGCGCGTATCGTGGCTATCCAGCAGGTTGTACTGCTGCCGCGCGACGACGAACGGCACGGCGGCGCGGAAGGTCGCCCACTGCTCGGCGAGCGTCTCGGCGCTGATGGGCAACTTGCTGGTCAGCGGATAGTAGCCCGCCCCGTGATCGTAGCCGCTCAGCCAGCGCCACAGCGGCAGGGTGAAGCCCTGATAGTTCATCACGGCGTCTAGCTCGTCGCCTTGCAGGTGCGGCGTGCCATCGAAGAAGTGCTCGCCCATCAGGTAGCAATCGGGGCGCTCAGCTTTGACGGCAGCCCTGATCTCGCGCCCGATCTCGTGTCCGAGCTGCTGAGCGCCTTGCCTGCCCTGCATGTTCGCCACGTCCAGCCGCCAGCCATCGATGCGATAGGGCGGCTGCAGCCAACGGCGCAGCACGGAGTCGGGCGCGCGGTACAGCAACTCGCGCAGGCGCTGGCTGCGATAGTTCAATTTGGGCAGGCTGGGCACGCCCAGCCACATCTCGTAGCGCTCCGGATGCTCATAGAAGGTGAAGAACTCCGCCGTCGGCGCTTTGGGATCGGCTTGCGCCTCGCTGAACCACGGGTTGAACCAGCCGCAGTGATTGAGGGTCACATCGAGGATCAGGCGCATCTGAGCGGAGTCGAGGGCGGTGCGCAGCTCGGCGAGGGCGCTGTTGCCGCCCAAGTACGGGTCGATGGTGTGGAAATCGGTCACGTCGTAGCGATGGTTGGTGCGCGCGGCGAAGATCGGGTTGAGGTAGAGCGCATTGACGCCCAGCGCCGTGAGATAGTCCAGCTTTTGGCGGATGCCGTCCAGATCGCCGCCGTAGAAATCGAGGTTGCCGCCCTCGCGCCACGTCATGACGGGCTCGCCCCACTTGCGGCGTTGCACGGTGAAGCTGCCGACCGTCCACGCGCCGGGCGGCACGTCGTTGGAGGGATCGCCGTTGTAGAAGCGGTCGGGGAAGATTTGGTAGAAGACGGCGTCGCGCAGCCAGAGGGGGGCGGCGAAGTCGGCGAGGAGCTTGAAATCGAAGCAATCGAGCGGCTCGCTCCGTTGCACGCCCAGCTGATTGTAGTGCCAGATGCCCTCGTCGGTGAGCAGGCGGAAGCGATAGCCGTTGACGGGCATGGTGACTTTTAGCTCGGCGGTGAGGTAGCGGCACGCCGAGTCGCGGCGGGTCTCGTGCATCAAGGCGAAGGCTTGCTCGCCATCGGGCGCGCTGCGCAGCGCCGCGCCTTTGACGGGCGAGTTGAGGGGCAGGCGCAAGGTGATTTGCACGCGCTCGCCGTAGGCAGGCAGCGGATTCGAGACGTATAGCGCCGAGCCATCGTGGTGGACGGCGGCGCGCCAATCGAGCGGGCGTTCGGTCATGCGGGCGATCCTATCTGTGCTTGAGCAGCTTATGTTGTAGCGCAAGGCGCGCTTCTGGGCAA
>CALKXH010000142.1 GCA_938005675.1 uncultured Anaerolineae bacterium | reverse complement strand
TTGCGGCGCGGGCGCGCCGAGTCCGTTGAGACGAGCGAGTCGGCGCCTAAAATCTCGCCCAAAGCTGATCAATCGCCCGATAGCTTCCGCTTGGAGTGACGTCCGCGTGCGCCGCCTGCTGATCCTCGCCTTGCTGCTCTTGCCAAGCGCCCTGCTGAGCGCGGCGCAGCCCGCCGAGGCGCATGGCTATCTGATTCGCGTCATCCCGGATAACCGCGCCGTGTTAGCGCGCTCGCCGACGCGCATTCAAGCGTGGTTCAGCGAGGGGTTAGAGCCGCGTTTCAGCACCATCAGCCTGACCGACGAGCGCGGCAACCCAATTCCGCTCGAAGAGGCGGGCGTCGTGCCGAGCAACACCTCGCAGCTCTCGGCGCGCGTGCCGCAGCCCCTGCCCGATGGCGCCTACATCGTCACTATGCGCGTCGCCTTCGCCAGCGATGGGCATATCTACAACGAGCGGCTCGTCTTTTGGGTCGGGGCGCAAGGCGGCGATTTGGCGGTCAGCGGCGAGGGCTCGCTGGTCGATCCATTCGAGGCGGTCTGGCGCGCCATCAGCTTGCCCGCCCTATACGCCCTGTTCGGCTCGGCGCTGCTCTACGCGGTCGTCTTGCGCCCGGCGTGGGATAACCCGCGCTATCGGGCGGGCAGGCTGCCGCCTCGCCTGATGAGCCGTCTGACCGCCCTCGCGTGGATCGCGGTCGCCGCCGCAGTCGTCGGGACGCTGCTGGCAGTCCTGCAGCAGAGCGCGGCGCTCTTCGCCGTCCCGTTGGAGGCTGTGCTGCGCGACGGGCTGTGGGAGGTGGTGCTGAACGGCACGAGCATCGGCGATACGCTGCGTCTGCGCCTGATTTTGCTGGCTGCTATCGCCGCCATGCTCTACGGCACGCGCTATCTCAAGGAGCGCCTGCCCGATTTTGTTGCGCCGCTATGGGTGGCGATCATGGGCGCGGCGGCGTCGGCTTTCTTCACCTTCTCGATGAGCAGCCACGCCGTCGGCAGCGACTTGTGGGCGGTGCCGTCGGTTTTTGCGCATTGGCTGCACATGCTGGCGACGGGCGCGTGGGCGGGCGGTCTGATCGGTTTGGCTGTGTTGCTGCCGGTCGCCCTCGCGCCCCTCGATGAGGACGGCAAGCGCGCCGCTTTGACGGCGGCGCTGCGCCGTTTCGCCGCGCTGGGCGTCGGCGCGGTGTTGATCTTGGGCGCCACGGGCGCTTACAACAGCGCCATTCAGATTCGGCAAGTCAGCGACTACGTCAGCACGCCCTACGGGCTGATTCTGCTGGCGAAGTACGCGCTGGTCGCGCCGATGCTGCTCTTGGCGCTCTACCATCACCTGATCGTCGGGCAGGATCGGCTGACTGCGATGATCCGCCAGCGCTACGCTGATTGGCGCGCGCGCTTGCCGCAGCTGCCGCGCAGCATCCGCTTGGAGGCGGCGCTGGGGGTGCTGGTGCTGATCGCCACTGCCATCCTCGCCTCGAACGCGCCGCCCTTGCCCGCACAGCGCGAGTCCGTGCCGCTTTTGACGGCGCGCGGCAGCGCGGGCGCGCTCAGCGCCACTCTGACCTTCGATCCGGGCGGGGTGGGCGGCAATACCTACGAGCTGCTCCTCAAGCGGGATGGCGAGCCTGTGACGGGCGCGCAAGTGCAACTGCGCCTCGCCTACCCTGAGCTGGATCGGCGCGCGCGCCTCATTCCGCTGGACGACGCCGGCGACGGCATTTACCTCTCGGCGGGGTTGGAGCTGGATCGAGCGGGCGTGTGGTGGTCGCTGCTGGATGTGACCTTGCCCGATCAGACTGAGCCGCAGCGCATCGCTTTGACAGTCGATTTGCCCGCTGTGGCGCCCGCCTTGAACCTCAGGCAGCCCTCCCTGCTGAACTGGCTGAGCGCCTTCGGCGTCCTCGCCGCGCTGACCCTCTTGAGCGCGCCGCCCGTCGCCCGCCGCGTGCGCCGTGCCCGCTTCACGCCTGAGATCGCCTTCATCTTCATCGCCCTGCTGATCGTGACGATCCTGTTCAGCATCGGCGGCGCCTTCATCATCAGCGAGGCGAGCGCTCAAACGGATCGGCTGCGCAATCCGCCGCCGCAGATCGTCAATCCCGTCCTGCCGGATGCCGACTCAATCGCGCGCGGCGCGGCGGCTTTCGCCCAGAGTTGCGCATCTTGTCACGGGGAGCGCGGCGACGGCGGCGGCGAGCGCGCCGCCGAGTTCGCGCGGATGCCGCGCATCCGCACGTTGGTGGAGACGCGCCGCGATGAGTCGCTTTTCAACGCGATTCAGCGCGGCGCAGGCGCCATGCCCGCCGTGCCACTGCCTGAGCAAACGGCTTGGGACGTGGTCAACTTTTTGCGCTCGCCCGCCTTTCTGGGGCGCTAGAGCTTAGGGACGGCTGAGCGCGCGTGCGCAATCGCTCAGCGCACGCGCAGCGAGGCAAGGATGGTCTCAACTTGCGGGTACAGCCTGTTCATCGATTGTGGGTGGGCATAAATATTGGCGAGCGCGACGTAGTTATTGCCCAGATCGATCAGCACGACGCGCCGCCCGACTGTGCCGATATCGCTGTAGGCTGCAGTAAAAGTGCCAATGGTGGTTCTGCGCGGCGTTGAGAAGTTTTGGGTATTCTCGTTCCTGCTCAGAACGCCACTCAATATAGCCGCGATGTTGTTCGGCGCACTGTCGAGGCGCAGCACGCCTACTAAAACGCCCAAATCTGTGTTTTCGCGGGGGCGCGTGCCTAAGCCCGCCGCCACCCAGCCACCAACCGTATTGCCCAGAATGACCGTGCCATTATCTAGCTCAGAGGCATCGAACCATGCGGTAGGGTAGCGCAGCGAGAACGCTACACGCGACTTGGTGGTGGTGAAGGTGCGTGTAGTGGCAGGTGCCACGCGCGGTGTAGCAGTCGGGCGGAGGGTGGGTGGCGCTAGGGTCTCGGTAGGCGCACGTAATGCAGGGCTAGTGTCTAGACAAGGCGCAAAAGCCGCTTGCGCACCTATCAGAAGCGAGCCGACGACGTTAGCATCTGAGCTGTTGGCGGCTTGTTCAAGCAACGTGCCGACCGCGCCTACGCTTGGGCAGCGGCTATCGTTCAAGCAAGGCGTCAATACAGCGCGGGCGCTGCTGACCAACGCCGTGGCAGTGGCGAGATCGCCCCTATCAAGCGCCGCCTTAGCCTGTGTGAGCAGCGTATTGGCAGCGGTGTATAGCTCTGTGCAATTTGCCGATTGCCCCTGCGCCAGTGAGACGCCGCTGAGCAGCACCGCGCAAGCAATGAGGATCCCCCAGAAACGTGATTTCATCTTCTGAAGCCTTTCCGAATAGACAGATATCGGTTGCACGGACGCAACCTTTTTCAGATTACAATGAAAAAACTAACTTGTCAATCTACTAGGCAAGTTAGCATAAGACGAAAAATTTAGCTATTTTAATTTAGTCAATTAAAGTTTGCATAAAATGCCGCCAAGCTTGCCCTGAGGCGTGGATGTTTGTCTCAAGGCGCTCTCCGCCCTATAATTTGATACATGCACGGTGAGCACGCTGAATCGCTGCACAGCACAGCTTGAGCTGTTTCGAGTTATCCGTGTGGCGAAAGTGCCAAAGGTATGGAACAGCATTCTGGGATAAAACATTCATTGGGCAACCGCTACAGCCTGCTCAAGCGCATCGGCGAGGGCGGCATGGGCACAGTCTTCGAGGCGGAAGATCGGCTGAGCGGTCAGATGGTGGCGCTCAAGTGCCTCAAGCTGCGCACTGAACACGACTACACCGATACCTACCAACGCCAGCAGCTCGCCCGCGAATTCCAAATCCTCGCCGGCTTGCGCCATCCGCACATCATCAGCGTGCTAGACTTCGGCTATGGCAGCGACTGGCAGCCTTACTTCACCATGCCCTTGCTGCAGGGCGCCCGAAACATCCTTGAGGTGGCAGCCGAGCGGATGCTCTACGGCAAGGTGCGCCTGCTGATCGAGACTCTGCAGGCGCTCAGCTATTTGCATCGGCACGGCATCCTGCACCTCGACCTGAAGCCGAGCAACATCCTCGTCGAGCCGAACGGGCGCGTGCGTGTGTTGGACTTCGGCATCGCCACTGAGGTCGCCCACAAGCCCGATACCGGCGGCACGCTGGAGTATATGTCGCCGGAGATGCTGAACGGCGAAGCGGTCAGCCCCGCCTCCGACCTGTACGCGCTGGGCGTGATCACCTATCAAATTTTTGCGCGCAGGCATCCCTTCGCCGCCAACGGCATCGCCCAGCTCATCTACAAGGTGCTGACCGAGCCGCCCGACGTCGAGCTGATGGACGCGCCGCCCGCCATCCGCCAAATTGCGCTGCGCCTGCTGGCGAAAACGCCCGAAGCGCGCTACGCCGATGCGCACGAGGCGATGTTGGCTTTCTACGAAGCCATGCAGATGCAACCGAACGAGCCGCGCTTCCTGCGCGAGAGCGTGCTGCAATCGCCCAAGTTCGTCGGGCGCGAAGAGGAGCTGCGCACTTTCGATCAGGCGCTGGAGGCGGCTCTGCAAGGGCGCGGCAGCGCGTGGCTGATCAGCGGCGAGAGCGGCGTCGGCAAGTCGCGCTTGCTGGATGAGCTGCGCATTCGGACGCTGGTGAAAGGCGTGATGGTCTTGCATGGACAGTACTTGGAGGGCGTCGGCGGCTTGTACAGCGCGTGGCGCAGCGTGTTGCGCCAGCTCTTGCTCTTCGCGCCCATCGATGATGACGAGGCGCTCATGCTCAAAGCCATCATCCCCGATCTAGCGCGTTTGATCGGGCGCACTGTGCAAGGCATCGGGATCGTGCCGGATGAGAAACAGGTCGCTAGTCTGCTGACTGTGCTGATCGAGCGCGCCGATCAACCGATGCTGATCATCCTAGACGACCTGCAATGGGCGACCGATAGCCTGTACATTCTGCGCCAGCTGAGCAAAATCGCGCCCCAGCTGCCTTTGATCGTCATCGCTGCCTACCGCAGCGACGATAACCAGTACCTGTACGGCAAGTTGCCTGAGATGCAGCTGATCAAGCTGCAGCGCTTCACCGCTTCGGAGGTGAACGCGCTGTGCCATTCGGTCATTGGCAACGCCGAGCGCCTGAACGCCTTCCTCTTTGAGCAAACTGAGGGCAACGCCTTCTATCTGATCGAGAGTCTGCGCATCCTCGCCGAAGCACTGGGCAGCCTTGAGCACATCCGCCAAGCGCAGCCGCCCTCTCAGGTTTTTTCCGAGCGGATGCTGCTGATCGCTAAGCGTCGCCTAGTGCGCCTGAGCGAGCGCTATCAGCGCTTCGTGCAGATCGCGGCGGTGATCGGGCGCGAGATCGACTTCGAGCTGTTGGAGCGCGTCGGCGGCGCCGCCAACTACGACGATTGGCTGATCAAATGCGTGGATGCCGCCATCTTTCGGATTCAAAACGGCAAGTGGCAGTTCACGCACGATAAACTGCGCGAAGGCATCTTGTATACCCTCAGCCCTGAGGAGCGCCGCGCTCAGCATCGGGCTGTGGCTGAGGGCATCGAGGCGCTCTACCCCGATCAGCCCGATCACGAACTCTCCCTCGCCCTGCACTGGTGCGAGGCGGGCGAGCTGACGAGGGCTGCGCCCTACCTGTTCGCTCACGCGCGGCGCGCCATTCGCAGCGGCGGCGCCTCGTCTGTGCAGCCACATTTGGAGACCCTCCTGCAGCGCATGGAGCAAGCTGAGCCTACCGCTGACTGGATCACGCTCCACATGCTAATCGGGCAGTGCGAGTCAGAGAACGGCGCTAAAGAACGCGCCAAGCAACACTATCAGGCAGCTCACGATCTCGCTATCCGCCTGAACGATCCTGTCGCTCAGGGGACTGCGTTGTTCCACATCGGCACTATCGAGCGCGTGCTGGGCAACTTTGCAGTGGCTGGCGAGCGCTTGAGAGCGGCGCAGGCGATCTTCGAGCAGCACGAGCAGTTCAGCAAACTTGCCGAGACGTTCTTCGTGCTTGGTTACCTTGAAGCGGCGCAGATGCACCTCGAAAGCGCCCAGCAGTACTTCCAGAAGACCTTGCAGTTGGCGCAGGATCATCAAGATAAGCTGAACCTTGCCCGCGCGCACATCGGCTTGAGCGACGTGGCACGCCACCTCAAAGCGCACAGGCAAGCCGAGTTCCACGCTAAGGCTGCCATAGATCATTACGCCGAGCAAGGCGAAGATCGCTTCCTCTCGCCCCTTTTGATGCGCCTGAGCTTAGCTTACATGAATGAAGG
Source organism: uncultured Anaerolineae bacterium (assembly GCA_938005675.1). Classification (GTDB taxonomy): domain Bacteria; phylum Chloroflexota; class Anaerolineae; order Aggregatilineales; family UBA2796; genus CP2-2F. The sequence continues at coordinate 4,973 of CALKXH010000142.1, read as the reverse complement.
GCGGCTTGAGGAAGGCTTGAGGCTGGCTGAGCAGAGCTTCCAAATTAGCAAACGGCTCGGCGATTTGGACGGGATGTACTCTGCGATTGGGAACATTGGCTACGCGCTTGCCCAACAGAAGCGCTACAAGGAATCGCGCGAGTACTTCGAGCGCTGCATCGCCCACGAGCGCAAGTACAGCAATTGGAATACCGTCGCCGTGCGCTTGGGCGGCTTAGCACAAGTGAACGTCCAGCTGGGCGATTGGACGGCTGTGCGCGCCAACCTCTACGAGTGGTTGCAGTTGGCGCACCGCCTGCAGAACATGCGTGGCTTGTTGCACGGCTTCTACGGCATGGTCGATCTAGCGCTGCACGACGGCAACGCCATCCAAGCCGCCGAGTGGATCGGCGTGATCGAGGCGAACGCCGTGCCGGAGTACCTCGATCCAGACGAGTTGGCACGCTTCCGTTCAGCGTGCCTTGCCCAGCTGGATGAGAAACAATTCGCCGAGAGCGTGGCTTATGGCAAGTCGCTGGACTTGAACGCCCTCGCCGAGAGCTTGCTGAGCGACCCTGAGGGCATCTTTGCGCCTTTGATCGCCGACCGCGACGCCACCTAGACTAAGCGCTGCTTGAGCGCCAGCGAGACCGCCTCAGCGCGATTGCTCACGCCCAGCTTAGCCAGGATGCTGCTGATGTGATATTTGACCGTCGAGCGGCTGATGAACAGGCGCTCGGCGATCTCAGGGTTGTTCAAGCCTTCCACCAAGAGCGCCAAGACCTCGCGCTCGCGCTCGGTCAGGCGGTAATCCGGCTCGGCTGGGCGCGTGGCGGCGTTGATGAGGGCTTGAGTCGCCTCAGGGGAGAGGGTGCGTTGCCCGCGCTGCGCCGCTCGGATGGCGTTTGCCAGCTGATCGTCGCTGACGTTCTTGAGCAGATAGCTGGTGGCGCCGGCTTGCATGGTCGCCGTGACGCTGCGCGTATCGCCGGCGCTGGAGAGCGCCACGATGGCGATGTTCGGGAAGCGCTCGCGCAGCAGGCGCGTCGCCTCGATGCCGTTCATCTCAGGCATGACGACGTCCATCAGCACGACGTCGGGCTTTTGCTCCTCGCAGACTTGCAGAGCTTCGGCGCCGTTGGCAGCCTCGCCGACCACTTGCATATCGGCGAAGCCGCGCAGAAATAAGCTCAGCCCCCGCCGCACCATCTCGTGATCGTCGATGATCACCACCCGAATCGGTTTACGCTCACTCATGCTTACTCCTCCCTTGTCCAAATAGCTCGGACTTGTGTGCCTTCATTCGGCTTGCTGACTATGGTGAGTTGAATGCCTGCTTCGCGGGCGCGCTCATGCATGATGTGGATGCCCATGTGATCGCCGCGGACAGCTTGTGGATCGAAGCCCCGCCCGTCGTCTTGCACCAAGAGTTCGACTCGCTCGGGCGACCGAACCAGATGCAGCTTGACGTGCTGCGCCCGCGCGTGCTTCAGCACGTTGTTGAGCGCCTCCTGAGCGAGGCGAAAAAAAGCGACGTGGACGGCGGGCGGCAACGCGCACTTACCCTCCGCCTGAAAGGTGACGCGCATCCGCGAGCGCCCCTTGATCGTCTCGGCGAGCTGGCGCAGCAGATCGCCCAGATCGGCTTCGAGCAGCGCGCTGGGGCGCAATTCCAGCAGCAAGGTGCGCATCTCGGCGAGGGCGCCCTGCGTGAGATCGCGCAATTCGTGTAGCTCTGCCCCAATGCTGGCAGGATCGGCTCGCCATTGGCGGATCAGGGCGTTGGCGACGATAGAGGCTGCGAAGAGAGTCTGGGTGACCGAGTCGTGCAGGTCGCGGGCGAGGCGTTGACGCTCCTCGATGGCGGCGAGTTCCTGCGCCTTGCGGTAGAGCTGCGCATTTTCGAGGGCGGTCGCCGCCTGATTGACGAACGCGCTCAGCCAGTCGGCGTGCGCGGCGGTGAAAAAACAGGGCGACATGCTATCGAGGTGCAAGAAGCCGATGACCGTCTCGCCGATGCACAAGGGCGCCGCGAGGTAAGAGCGCGGCACGCGCACGCCGGGGATGCGCACCCAGCTATTGACGCTATCGACGTTCGGGATGATGCAGAACTTGCGCGTGTGGTACATCAAATTCAGGTGATCGATCTCGGTGATATCCAGCACGACTGTGGAGAGGATGGCGACTTCTTCCGCCGTCCAGCCGTTCATCAAGGCGAGGCGCGCCTGCGTGCCTTCGAGGAGCATGATGCTGGCTGCATCGTGTGGGATGATGCGTTTGACGTTATCGAGGATGCGCCTGAGAATTTCGTCTAGCTCCAAGGTGCTGTTGAGCGCGGCGGCGGTATCGCGCAGCAGCTCCGCCAAGGCGCGCTGCTCGCGCTCAAACTCTTGTGAGCGGCGCATGGTCAGGGCTTCTGTGATTGTCTCTGGAACGCGCGTGAGGTAGCCGCCCTGCTCGTCTTGGATCAGGTAGTCGTAGGCGCCTGCGCGGATTGCTCGCACGGCAGCGGCAATGTCGGCGTGGCGGGTGATGACGATGATCGGCACTGTGGGGCTGTGCTTCAGCAAATCTAGCACGTTGCCATCCGAGAGGATGTAGTCGGATAGGATCACGTCGATGGGCTGCTTGGTCAGGCGCTCCAGAGCGGCGGCGAGGCTTGCCACGAGGATGCACGAGTACGGAAGCTGCTGCGCGCTGACATATTGAAGGAAGCGCTGCTGATCTATCGGATCGTCCTCGACGAAAAGCAAGACGATAGTCGACTGGCTCATGTGCATTTCGCCTCTGCGTGCAGCCCTCAACAGTTGGTTCAATTGTATGCCCGAACCGCTGCCGAAGACGATCCGTTTTTCGCCCAGTTTTGCAGCACAGCTTTCACCTAGCCACTTGGCTAGGCTAGATGGTGTGGGCAAGTCTGGACAGGCGGATATAGGTTGTTGAACAATTCTTGCGTAAACTATGTGTAACCCAATCCACAAATAGGATCAGCTATGCTCAAACAAGCGTTGCAACCTCTCCGCCTGCGCACGCGCCTGAAGGTGCGTCAGCAACTCATCATTGCTTTCTCAGTGCTGTTGATCCTGCTCTCAGTGGCTGCGTATGCGGTCACTGCCGTCCTTTTTGAAGCATCTGAAGAGAGCCTGTGGGCGGGCAGGCAACGCGACGCCGCTTCGAGCGTTGCGGCGCAGACGCGCGCCTTGATCGATCAGGCGCAGAGCGCTTTGCAGGCGGTCGCAGACCTCTCGCAGTTCGCCTTCATCTCTAATCCGTTGCAGCCGATCTTGCAGAGCAACCCACAGCTGACTGAAATCGCTGTGATCTCGCCCGATGGGCGCGTGACTGCGCGCGCTTTCCGCACGGCTGAGGGGCTCTTCGCCAACACAGATAACGTGAACAACTTGGAATGGTTCGCGGAGGCGCTCGAAACGCCGCCCTCGCTCTTCTGGTTGGGCGAGCTTGAGCTGGACGAGGCGGGCGCGCCCAAGTTGCTCTTGGCGCTGCGCAGCGCCAATAACATGATCGTAGCCGCCGTGCTGAACGCAGACTCCTTGAACGAGATTGTGGCGCGCGTGCGCTTCGGCGAGACGGGCGTCGTCTACATCGCTGAGGCAGAAGGTCCGATCATTGCGCACAGCGATCCCGCCCTGCGCGATCAGCTGATCGATCTCGCCGGGCGCCCTGAGCTGCCCGCAGTTGAGGATCAAAAGTTCATCGGCAGGTTGGGCGGACTCGAGGACAGTTTGATCGGCAGGTCCGATTATACCAACATCCAAGGCGATTTCGTGCTCGGCACGACGAAAGTCGTGGGCGGCACAGACATCGTCGTCTTCGTCGAGAATACACAGGCTGAAATTCACGCCGGACAGTATCGTGCCTCTGCCATCATAGCCCTTGTGCTGGGCTTGGTGACGCTGCTCGCCATCCTGATCGTGCAGCAAGTGGTGCGGCGCGGCATCGAGCTGCCTCTGCAGCGCCTGCAAGAGGGCGCTGAGCGCGTGGCGCAAGGCGATCTGACTCAGCAAGTGCCGATCAGCTACCGCGATGAGATCGGCGACGTGACCGAAGCCTTCAACCTGATGATCAATCAACTGCGCGAGCGCACTTGGCAGAAAGCCCGCCAAGATATCCGTCTGCGCGCGCTTTATGAGCTGGCAGCCAGCACCAGCGACGTAGACGTCCAGCTGAACGAGGTCTTGCGCGTCGGCACAGAGATGCTCAACGTGGACTTCGGCACGATCAGCCGCATTCAGGGCGAGAGTAACACGATCCTGTATGCCCACCCCGCCGATGGCAGGGTCAGGGCGGGCGCCCGAATGCCCCTCAGCCAGACTTTCTGCGACTTGACTCGGCAAGCCAACGCGCTGGTCAGCGTTGAGCGTATGGGCGAGTCACCTTATAAGGATCACGCCTGCTATGCCGCCACCGGCATGGAGACGTACATCGGCGTGCCACTGACCGTGAACGGGGAGCGTTTCGGCACGCTCAGCTTCGCCAGCAAGCAGCCGCGCAGCGAGCCGTTCAGCGCCTCCGATAAAGACTTCTTCCTGCTGATGGGGCAGTGGGTCAGCAGCTTGTTGGAGCGTCAACAAAGTGAGGCGGCGTTGCTGCGGCGCGATGCTATCCTAGCTGCCGTCTCTTTCACGGCGCAACGGCTTCTCACCCAGCCGAACTGGGAAGACGACATGCCGCAAATTTTGGCGCAGCTGGGCGAAACCTCCTCCGCCAGCCGCGTTTACTTGTTCCAAACGTGGCTAGAAGATGGCACGTGGCTCGCCGATCAGCGCTATGAGTGGGTGGCGGAGGGCATTGAGCCTCAGATCGATAATCCCGATCTGCAAAGGCTGAATATGTCCGAGCTTTGCCCGCGCTGGATAGACGAATTGACAGAGGGCAGACCGATCAGCGGCTTGGTGAAAGACTTCCCAGCCAGCGAGCGCGAAATTCTAGAGCCGCGGGCGATCTTCTCCATCCTGATCCTGCCGATCCTCGTC
>CALKXH010000141.1 GCA_938005675.1 uncultured Anaerolineae bacterium | reverse complement strand
GCCACGACTCGCTCGGCGAGCTGCCCGACGCCCAGAATCGCCACTTGCGGCAAGACCACAATCGGCGTGAAGAAGTCGATCTCGAAGGCGCCGAGGTTGGTGATGGTGAACGTGCCGCCTTCGAGGTCGGCAGGCAGACTTCTGCCCGCTTGAGCGCGCTCGATCAGCGCCTTGAGCGCCTGATGCAGGTCGTCGAGAGGGCGCGCGTCGGCGTTGTGCAGCACAGGCACGATCAAGCCGCGCTCGGTATCAACTGCCACGCCGATGTTGACCGCCGCGTTGTGGCGCAAGCCTTTTGGGGTGAACGTCGCGTTCAGATCAGGATATTCGCGCAGGGCGCGCGCCGCCACCGCCACCAGCAGCGCGTTGTAGGAGAGTTTCTCGCCCAGCAGCGCCGAGAGCTGCTCGCGCGCCGCCACCAAATTGGCGGCATCCGCCTCGGTGGTCAGGGTGACGGGCGCGACTTCGGCGTGGCTGTGTGCCATGCGCTGCGCCGTCAGCGCGCGGACGGGCGTGAAGGGGACGATCTCAGCCGACTCGGCGGCTTGGGCAGCCAGCTGCGCCTCCACGTCGGCGCGCACGATCTTGCCGTCGCGCCCGCTGCCTTGCACGGCGCTCAAATCGAGAGCGTGCGCCTGCGCGATGCGCCGCGCCAAGGGCGTGGCGGCGGGCGCTCTATGGAGCGCCGCCTGCACGTCCGCTTCGTGAATCCGCCCGAACTCGCCGCTGCCGCGTATGTCCTTCAAATCGATCCCGTGTTGGCGCGCCAGACGCTTGGCGCGCGGCGTGGCGCGGGCGCGCTGAGTTGACTCAGGCGCGGAGAGGGCGGGCGCGGCGCTCTGAACGGCACTCGGCGCGGAGTCGGGCGGGGCGGCGGGCGCGCTATTGACGCTCGGCTCGCCGATCACGCCCACCACCGCGTAGACGGGCACGGTCGTGCCGGCTGGCACCAGAATACGGGTCAGGATGCCGCTGGCGGGCGCCTCGAACTCGAGCGTGCTTTTGTCGGTCTCGAAGATGAAGAGCGGCTCGCCCTCGCGGACGTATTCGCCCTCGCCCTTGAGCCATTCGGTCAGCGTGGCTTCGGTCATGGTCAAGCCGAGCTTGGGCATCAGCAGATCGGGCATAGTCTATCCTTAGGTGCGGAGCGTCTAGCTCAGGTATTGTGACAAGTCCACAGGCGGGTAGCTGACTCGCTCGCCGTATTCGCGTCGCTCGCGCTTGTAGGTGGCATCTACGCCCAGCTTAGCGCCGACTCCGCGCGCGTCGCAGGCGGGATCCATTTGATGGTTCTGCGCGTTCGGCACGACGAAGCTATCCTGCGCCCAATCCACGCGGTTGATCAGCGCCCACAGCACGTCGGCGGGATCGTAGATGTTGATGTCGGGATCGACCACCACGCACACGCGCGGATTCAGGTGCGCCCCGAAGACCGCCATAGCGGCGTTGCGCGGCTGCGCCGGGTTGCTTTTCTCCAGCTGCACCACCGCCATGAAGCCGTTGGCGTAGGGCGGGATGTGCACCGCCTTGACCGTCGGGGCGATGTGCTTGACGGCTTTGAAGAGCATCGGCTCGCGCGGCAGGACGTTGCCGATGTAGATATGCTCCGACCAGCCGGGTATGATCGTCTGCCAGATGGCGCCCTCTCGATGGCAGATCGCCGTCACTTCAAAAACGGGACTCTGCCAGACCTCGCCGTAGTAGCCGTGAAATTCCGCCAACGGGCCCTCGCCGCGCCGCACGTTCGGCAAGATGTGCCCCTCGATCACCCACTCGGCGTGGGCGGGGATATCCACGTCGACTGTGACGCCGCGCGCTACCTCAATTGGCGCGCCGCGAATGGCGCCGGCGATCTTCAGCTCGTCATCGGGATACTTGACGCCCGCCGCGATCATCAGCGCGGGATCGAGTCCGATGGCGATGGCACACGGCAACGGCTCGCCCAGCCGCTCCTTCTTGGAGAAAAAGCGCCCGACGTCGCGCCACTCGTTGATGTTCATGCCGAAGGTGCGCCGATCCAGCACCTGAAAGCGGTTGTAGCCCAGATTGCCGCGCGCGCGGTCGTCGGGATCGTTGCTGACCGTCACGCCGCCGGTGACGAATGCGCCGCCGTCGTGCAGGGCGTGGTGCGGGATCGGCAGGCTGTATAAGTCGATCTGCTCGCCCGTGATCACGTGTGCCTGCCACGCCGCCCGCTCGACTCGGCGCGGCGGGATGCCGTTGTTAGGCTCTAGGGCGTGCGCCATGACCGCGTTGACTTGCTCTGGGGCGCAGCCGAGCGCCAACGCCGCCCGTTTCTGCGTGGCGACCGCGCTGGAGAAGACGCGCGCCTCTGGGAAGCCCTCGATGCACTCGAAAAGCGGCGCCGCTCCCTGACGGCGTTCCAGAGTCGCCGCCACGTTCGCCAGCTCGTGCTTCAAACTGACCGGGCGCGCGATGCGCGCCAGCTCGCCGTGCGCCTCTAGGACGCTCAAAAAGGATCGCAGATCGTAAATCGCCTCTGACATCGCCTCTTCCCGCCTGTGGTCGTGTTGGGCAAATTATAGCGCAGGTCGGGCGGCTTGCCGATGCCCTCAAAAGCAAGTAGTAGAGCAGAGGCACAGGAAAAAGTGGGCTTCGAACTCGCTAATTGCAGCTCCGAAGCCCACTTATGCTAGGCGCTTTTGGCTTTATTCGACTTTGCCAACTTCATCGCGGCTTCCATATGCATTACAGTGTGGACAATGACCGCTTTCAGCGCAGCCACCTTTGCTGCTTGGTCCAAACCAACCCAAATTACGTTTCCAAGTTATACAAGAGTATTTGCTGCACTTTTTGCAGCGATAAATAGCCGTCCAATACTCCTTGTCATTTTGGCAATTGCCGCAGTTTGGACATGCCCTGTATTGAGCCATGCTAACCTCCATAAATTTGTCTTTGTGCTTACAAGATAGCTCAAAACTTGAAATGTGTCAAGTGTTTTTGCGCAGCCACTTTGTTATTTTGCACAAAGTACAGACAAGCAAGATAATAGCAGGAGAGCTCAGGCTGTAAGAGGCGAGCGCCTTTTTTTCAGCCTTGTCACTTGCCTGAGCCTGTGCTACACTTGAGACGATATTGGGGAGTGGCCAAGCGGCAAGGCAGCGGACTTTGAATCCGCGATTCGCAGGTTCGAATCCTGCCTCCCCAGCCAAAAAGCGGCGCGCAGCCGCTTTTTCAGTCCCCGTGTGCCGCGATCTCGGCGATCAGCTCGGCGGGCGTGGGCGCGTAGTTGCCCACCCGCCGAATGACCACGCAAGCGGCATAAGTGGCGAGCTCAGCCGCCTGCACGAGGTCGGCGCCCGCCAAGAGCGCCAAAGTCACCACCGCCACGACCGTATCGCCCGCCCCGACCGTGTCGTAAACGTCTTCAATTTGCGGGGCGGGCACGCTGCGCACGCCCGACTCATCCGCCACCACGATGCCGCGCGCCCCGCGAGTCAGGCACAAGCCGCGCCGCAAGCCTAAGCGCGCGTACAGCTCGCCCGCCGCCGCCGCGAAGTCCGCCTCAGAGCGCAGATCGCGCCGCAAGTAGCGCGCTGCCTCATCGGCGTTGCACTTGACCGCATCAAAGCCGCTGTATTTGTCCAGCTCGCCCTGCGCATCCGCCACGCGCAGGCTCTCCCGCGCGCGGACGTGCGCCACCACCTCAGGCGTGAGCAGCCCATTCAGATAATCCGAGCAGAGGATGGCATCGAAGGGCGCGCTCAGCCGCTCGCCGATCCGAGCGGCGACCTGCGCGTCAATCGGCGCGCGGTCGACTCGGTCGAGGCGCGCCACCTGCTGCGGAAAACGCAAGCCGATCTGCGCCATCAGGCGCGTCTTGGTGGTAGTTCGGCGCGTCGGGTCGACGATCAAGCCCGCCGCGCCGATGCCGCGCGCCTCCAGCAGCGCGCGCAAGGTCGCGCCGCCTTCGTCAGCGCCGATGGCGCCGATCTGCTCGGCGCGGCTGCCCAGCGCCGCGATGTTCATGGCGGGATTGGCTGCCCCGCCGGCGATCACCTCGCGCCGCACGAACTCTAACACCGGGATGGGCGCCTCGCGGCTGAGGCGCTCCGCCGTGCCGATCAGGTACTCATCCAGAATCACATCGCCCACCACCGCCACGCGCCAGCCCGCCAAGCGCGCCACCAGCGCCTGCAGCTCCGACTTAACCATAGCGCCCGCCGATCCCCTCGAAGCCGCGCGGCGCTCGCGAGCCGCGCAGCAGCACCGCCAAAACAAAGCGCGGCAAGCGACTCGCCATGCGCCGCACCCGCCACGGCTGCCTGATCAAGCGATGCAGCCACTCCAAACCCAGTCGCCGCATCCACAGCGGCGCCCGCCGCGCTGTTCCCGCCACAAAATCAAAGGCGCCGCCGACCCCTAACGCCACTTTCACCTCCAGACGCGCCAAGTTGCGCGCCAACCACTTCTCCTGCTGCGGCGAGCCGTACGCCACAAACAGGATATCTGCCCGCGCCGCGTTGATGAGCGCCACGATCGCATCTTCGCGCTCAGGCGAGGGATCGCCGCTGTAAGTGCCCGCGATGCGCAACGTCGGAAAGCGCTGACAGAGCCGCTCCGCCGCCCGCGCCGCCACGCCCTCCGCCGCGCCCAGCAAAAAGAGCCGCCATCCCTCGCGCGCCGCCCGCTCTGCAATCAGCGACAAGCCATCCGAGCCCGTCACCCGTTCTGGCAGCGGGACTCCCAAATGGCGCGCCGCCCACAACAAGCCGACCCCATCCGCCGTGACCAGCGCCGCCCGCCGCAAGATCGTGTAGAACAGCACATCGCGCTGCGCCAACATGACCAGCTCCGGATTCGCCGTGCAGATCAGGCGCGCGCCGCCGCCCTCGCGCACCCACACCCCGATCTGATCGAGCAGCTCGCCGAAAGTCAGCCGATCCAGCGGCACGCCCAACACCTCCACCGACGGCGGACGGGCTCGCTGCGCCACCTCAAGCCGACTAGCGCCCGCTATGAGCGCCTCAGGCGCTAGACTGCGCAGACAAGTGCGCGCTGCGCAGCCGCTCCGCAAGCCGACGCTCCCGCCGATATAGGCGCAGGGCGAGCACAGCACGCCCGCCCGAGCGATCACGGCTGCCTCCCCGCTCGGACGCCACGCGCCCCACGCATAGTGGTTGGTCGGACCGAAAGGCGTGTAGAGCGCCACGTGCGAGATCGCCGCCGCGAGGTGCATCACGCCGCTATCGCCGCCGATGAAGACCGCGCAACGCTCCAGGACCGCCGCCAACTGTCCGAGCGTCGTCTTGCCGATCAGGTCGTGATAGGGCGCCTGCAGCAAGGCGCGCAGCGACTCGGAGTCATCCCCCGCGCCGCCGATCAGCACAATCGACGCGCCGCGCTGCGCCGCGAAGTGATTCGCCGCTGCCGCATAGCCCGCCGCCGTCCAGCGCCGCGCCACGTTCAGCGCCCCGCTGCCGCTGTGCAGCGCGATGTAGCCCCGCTCAGGCAGCCGCTCAGCCGCCCACGCCCGATCCGCCTCCGAGATGCCCACGCGCAGCGGAAAACGTTCGGGCGAGTCGGGCGCGCCGAGCAGCGCCGCCACTTTCAGCCAATACGCCGCCTGAGGCAACGCGCCAAAGCCCTGATCGGCAGCGCCATGCGTCAGAAACCAGCCGCGCCCGTTGTGCAGCCCCGCCCTGATCGGCGCGCCCGTCCCCAGCACAAGCGCGGCGTGCTTGAGCGCGCCGAAGGGCGTGCTGAGCTGATGAAAGAGCAAGACCGCGTCGTAGCGCTGCGCGCGCAGCTGATAGATGAACCTGATGAGGCGGCGCAACGCCGCGGGCTTGAAGACATCGGCGGCGCGCTCGTAAGCGCGCAACGGGAAGATCAGCACCTGATCGGCGAGTCCCGTCCCGTCGAGGATCGGCGCGGCGTGCGCGCTGGTCAGCACGTCGAGGCGCGCCTGCGGGAACGCCTCGCGCAGGGCGGCGAGGGCGGGCGTGAGCGTGATCAGATCGCCGATATCCGAGATTTTGACGCACAACAGACGCTCTAGGCGCATCCCGCCGCCTCGCATAACACCTGCAAAGTCTGCCGAGCGGCGCGCGCCCACGTGAAGCGCGCCGCTTGCACATAGCCGCGCTCAATGAGCTGCGCGCGCAGCACTGAGTCGCGCACGATTCGCTCGATGCCATCGGCGAGGCTCGCCACATCGAGCGGATCGACCAAGAGCGCCGCCTCGCCCGCCACCTCAGGCAAAGATGCGCTCTGCGCGCATAAGACGGGCGTCCCGCAGCGCATCGCCTCCAGCACGGGGAAGCCGAAGCCCTCGTAGAGCGACGGAAAGACGAAGGCGAGCGCGCCGCTGTAGAGCGCCGCCACCTCCGCATCGGCGACGTAGCCCAGCAATCTGAGGCGCTCGCGGAAAGCGCGCGGCAGGTGCGCGTAGAGGTCGCGCTCAGGCTCGATCAGCCAGCCGACCTGTCCTGCCAAGACCAAGTTCAAATCGGGATCGCCGCTCCGCGCCAAGTACCTCGCAAACGCCTGCACCAGTCGGGTGAGGTTCTTACGCGGCTGCAGCGTGCCCAGAAAGAGCAAATAGCGCTCTGGGAGGTCGCGCGCGGCGCGCAAGGCGGCGATGTGCGCCTCCGAAGCGCGGGCGATGCCCTCCACGCCCGGATAGACGACCCGAATCTTGCCCTCGGAGACGCCATACTGCCCGATCAGGTCGCGCTGCGTGGCGGCTGAGTCGGCGAGGACGCGCTGCGCCCGCCAAGCGCTGTAGCGCGTGGTCAGCTCAAGGTAGAGGCGCTCCTTCAGGCGATGGGCGCGCGGGAAAAAGCGATAGCCCAAGTCGTGAACGGTCACCACGGCGCGCCCGCGCAACAGGAAAGGCAGGGTATGGGCAGGCACGAAGGTCACATCGGGCTGCTGCCGCCACAAGGCGAGGGCGAAGCGCGTGTGAGTCCACAGGCGGCGGGCGGGCAGCACGTAATGCCGCGCGTTCGGAAGCTCAGGCAGCAGATCGGGCGGCGGCGCCTCGCGGAAGTACAAGCTGAAGCGCTGATCGGCGCTTTCGGGCAGGCGCAGCAGGGCGCGAATCAGCTGTAGGGCGTAGTTCTCTGTGCCAGTGCGCCGCGCCATCGTGAGGCGGCTGGCATCGAGGGCGATGTGCATGGCGGCGAGTCAATCGCGCTCGCGCAGGGCGCGCGGCAACCAGATCAGCGCGAGGGCGATCAAGAGCAGCGGCGCGAGGTTCAGCGCGCTGGTCAAGACTTCGGCGGGGATGGCGCCCTCTGCCACAGGCGTCGCCACGACGCCCGCCACGATCAGCGCCAACGCCACGAGGACTGTCCCGCCCTCGCGTCCGCGCCCGAACAGGTAGCTCAACAGGAGCGCACCGCCCGCCACGACGATCCCGAACGTCCACAAGCGCGATGAGCTGAGCTGACCATCGGCGGTGAGCGCCGCCAAGCCCAACCAGCCCAGCGCGGTCGCGCCGAGCGTGAACAGCCCGCGCTCGCGCCTGCCGTTGATGAAGAAGCGCGCCACCAGCGAGAGCCCCAGCGCGCCGACTCCCGCGCCGACCAGCAGCGCGGGCGGATATTCTTCAATTTCAGGCGTGAGGCTCTCGCTCAGCAGCAGGACGCCATAGCCGATCAGCAGCAGAGCGGGGACGATCAGGCTGAAATGGGCGCGCCGACGGCTGCGGAATTGAGTCAGGCGCGCCGCGCGCGCCAAATCGGCTTCAGCGTTGGCATCCGACGGGTTCAGGGCTGCCGCTTCAGCCCGAACGGGCGCGCCCTCCGCCGCGCGCGGATCGGCGGCGGCTTGCGCGACTTCAAAAGCTTGCGGGCTGGGCGTCTGCGGCTCAGGCGATAGGTCTTCAGGCTGCATGGCGCTCACTGGAAAACGAAGAACGCGATAGACAGGCGCGGCGGGATCAGCACGCCGCCGCTGTTGCGCACCTCCCACTGCCCGATGCGCACGCCGCCCTGCGAAGGCGTGCGTCCGCGCAGGGGAAAACGGGCTTGCTCGCCCGGGCGGACGGGCTCGGTGTTGCTCATCTCGATGCGGCGCGGCAAGTTGAAGCGCTCGCCCTCGACGTAATTGATGCTGGTGCCGGGCAGCCAGTCGCAGTTGCCGGTGTTGCGCAAGATCACGTCGGTCTCTATAGGAGTGTTGACGCGGATCGGATTCTTGGGCGCCAGCGGATCGGGCGGCTCAGGGGCGATCAGCTCGTATTCCAGCACGCACAGACGCGCCGTGGCGGTGTAATCGGGCGTCGGGGAGACGAGGGCGCGTTGCGTCTCGAAAAACGCGACAATGGTCTGCTGCAAGACGGTCGCCGTGGCGTTGGCGGCGACGAGCGTGGCGGCTTCGATGGTCGCAGTGATGTTGGGCGTGGGCGTGGGCGTGTTGGAGGGCGTGAGCGTCGCACTGGGGGTCAGGGTGGGCGTGAAAGTTGGCGTGGCGCTCGGCGTCACGGTCGGCGTGGCGCTGGGCGTGAAGCTCGGTGTGGGCGTGCTAGTCGGCGTATGGGTCGGTGTGGCGCTGGGCGTGAGGGTCGGAGTCGGGCTATTGGTCGGCGTGGCGCTGGGCGTCTCGGTTGGGCTGGGCGTGAGAGTAGGGGTCTCGGTGGGCGTCTCGGAGGGGCGCAGGGCAATGCCCAGCAGCGGGACTTCGCCATTGGCGAGGCTCAAGGCGCCGAAGATGCCAAGCGCAATCAGAAGCAAGAGGCTGAGGATGCCGAGCGGCCAGCGCCGTTTAGCAGCGGCTCTCCGAGCGACGGGCGTTTTAGTTGTGCCGCTCGTCGCAGCGCGGACGGGCGTATCCTGTAGGCGGGGGGGCGGCAACTGGGTGAGATCGAGCTGAGCGGCGAAGGCGTTCAGGTCTGCCAGCATCTCGGCGGCGCTCTGATAGCGCTCTTCGGGGTCTTTCGCCATCGCCTTCATGACGATCTGTTCGAGGGCGGGCGGGATAGACGGATTGAAGACCGAAGGCGGCGTGAGCGGCTCGCGCACGTGCTTGAGGATGATCGCCACGGGCGTGTCGCCGTCATAGGGCAATCTGCCCGTGAGCATCTGGTAGAGGATCACGCCCATCGAGTAAATATCGGAGCGCTCGTCGCTATTCTCGCCCAATCCATGCTCCGGCGACATGAACGCCGGGGTGCCGACCATGCCACCGCTTAGAGTCATGGTGTTGCCGGAGAGAATCTTGGCGATGCCGAAATCGGTCAGCACGACGCGCCCGCCGCGGTCGATCATCAGGTTGGCGGGCTTCAGGTCGCGGTGGATCATGCCCTGCGCGTGGGCGTAGACGAGCGCCTCAAGGGCTTGGCGCATGATGCTGATCACTTCCGATAGGGGCAGCAGCTCGCCGTTGGGACGCTGCATGTAATCCTTGAGGGTCGGACCGTCGATCAGCTCCATGACCATGAAGTGGTGCTTATCGCCGGGCGAGTCCTCGTCGGGCGCTTCGGCAAAGTCGTAGACTTGAACGATGTTGTTGTGGCGCAAGCGCGCCACGTTGCGCGCCTCGCGCCCGAAGCGTTCGGCAAACTCTTTGTCGTCGGCGAGGAACGAATGCAGCACCTTGATCGCCACGTAGCGATCAAGGGCGGGCTGATACGCCTTATAAACCTCTGCCATACCGCCGCGCCCAAGGCGTTCGACGGCTTCGTAGTTGCCAAACTTCTTCACAGGTTCAATCCGCGCGTTCTGCTGAGTGAAACTGACGCTGTGGGCTAGTATAGCGCCATCGTCCCAGCCACACAACCTTTTCTAACGGCATTAGCACTTCGACTCGACGTTCGGGGCGATTTCGTTTACACTTAGGGGCGTGTTCTGCACCCGAAAGGAGTGATGGCGCGCTGCTGACGCTGCGCCGTGTGACGCATGAACGTTTTGCCTTTACCTGCCCTTCGCTTTGCCGCCCTGAGCAGCCTGCAAGAGGAACGCCCGGTCGCCTTGATCACTTCGGCTGAGGCGTGGGCAAGCCTGCGCAGCAGCCTGACTCTGCCGCTCTTGGTGCAAGCCATGCCCGTCGAAAATAGCCGCGCTTTCTTTGAGTACCTCGCCCAGAATTTGCCGAGCGCTGCCGAAGCCATTTACCTAGTCGGCAGCGACCCGACCGCTCTGAACGCGGCTAAGTACGTCGCTCAGCAGGCTAAAAAGCCGCTCATCATCGTGCCGAACACCCTGACCGACTCCGAATGGCTCACGCCGCACATCGACCTGAACGGCGAGCGCATCCCGACCGGCGCCGCCGCCGAAGTGATCCTCGATGTGGCGCTGCTCAGCCAGCGCACGCCCATCGCCGCCATCGTAGACGTCCTCTCGATCATCACGGCGCTGATGGATTGGGGCTATGCCCATCAGCACAACCGCACCACCCCTCAGACGCGCTTCCTGCCTTGGGCGGCTTCCGTCGCGGCGAACATCGCCTCCCAAGCGCTCAAAATTGCCGCCGGGGTTGGCAAGGGCGAGCCTGAGGCGCTCACCAATCTGGTCGATCTGCTCTGCCTGACCGTCCAGCTGGACAATCTGCTCGGTCATCAGTGCGCCTCGCGCGGCACGGAGCATCTCTTTGCGCAGGCGGCTGCCCAGCAGCCCGAAGGCGCTGCCTTCAGCTACGCCGACCGCGTCGCTTGCGGCATCCTGCTCACTTCGGCGCTGCACAAGAAAGATACAGCTCCGCTGCGGACTGCCCTTGAGAGCGCCGGCTTGCGCCCGACGGCGTTGCCCGCCGCCTTAGCGCGCGCCACTCTGAACGCCCTGCCCGCGTTCGCGGCGGCGCACCGAGCGCCTTTCGGCATCGCTCAGGAGCTGCAGCCCAATAGCGAGGCTATCGAGACGGCTCTGCAACGGGCAGGGCTATCGTAAAGAGGCTTAATTTTTAGGAGTGCGCCATGGCTGCACCGAATATTTGGCTTTTACAGACCAAACGCGATATTGACGGTCTGATCGCAGCGTTGCGCCACCCCGATCCGGTCATACGGCGCAGCGCCGTCGCCGCCTTGCGCGCCCTGAGCGCGTGGCAAGCCGTGCCTGCCTTGCGAGCTCAGCTGCTCGCCGAGAACGATTGGCAAGTCCACGCCGCCATTTCAGCCGCCCTGCAGTACCTCGACCACGACCTGCACGTGGAGATCATGATCAAAAACCGCGACGTGCGCGGCTTGATCAAGATGCTCAACAGCCCCCGCAGCGAGGACGTGATCACCGCCTGCGAGGCGCTCGGTCAGCTGGGCGACCGCAACGCCGCCGAGCCGCTGATCATGATCTTCCGCAACCTGCTGCAGCCCGCCAAAGTGCGCCTCGCTGCGGCGGAGGCGCTGCTCAAGCTGGAGAGCGCCCCAGCCGTCGTCACGCTGCTGGCGGCGCTGCGCCGCAACGATTGGCAAGTCCGCCGCAACGCCGCCGCCGTGCTTGGGCAGCTCAAGGCAGTCTGGGCGACCGAGCCGCTCATCCAAGCCCTAGACGATCCCTCGCCCATTGTGGCGCGCACCGCCGCCGCCGCCCTCAAGCACATCGGCACGCGCGAGGCGATCCTCGCCGCCAAACGCTTCGAGGCGGCTCAGCCGCCTGAACCAGCGCCCGCCCCGCGCAGCAGCACTGGTCGTTTGCGCGGGCAAACCGACACCGCCAACCTGCCTGCGCCCACCACCCAGAAGCTTCCCACGCCCACCCCGCCGCCCGAAGCGCCCGCCAAAAAACTGCCCGATCATAAGGTCGACACGCGCCCGTTGCCGCCGCCGCCCGTCTCAGAGCCGCGCCGCCTCTCCGCCTTGAGTCGGCTTGAGCCGCCGCGCCCGCCCGATGGCGATAAAACCGAGACATAACTAGCGCCGCGAGGCTCGAGCCCGCTCTCGTAAATCGAAAAAAGCCGTTTGGCGTTATCATAGAGCTATCAGCCGCTAGTCACTGATTGGGGGGCGCTCTGCATGGCGAAAGGCTCGCAGCTCCTGACGGCTGCCTTGGCGAGTCTAGGCGCGCCGCGTCTGCTGGATGCCCTCTGGGGCAAACAGCGCCTGACCGTGCTCGCTTATCGCCGCATCGCCGATCCCGACGCGCCCGAATTCGCCCACTATCGCGCTAACGTCAGCGCCACACCTCAGATGTTCGCCCGTCACATGGCGTGGATCGCCAAGCGCTTCAACGCCGTCAGCTTGCCCGTCCTGCACGCTTTTCTGACCAAGGGCAGACCTCTGCCCGCCCGCCCGCTGCTGATCACTTTTGACGGCGGCTACCGCGATATCTACACGCACGCCTTGCCCGTCTTAAAGCGCCTTGCCCTGCCCGCCGCAATCTTCTTGATCACCTCGCGCATGGACGATCCCGCGCCCCTGTGGTGGGATGCGTGCGCGCTGTACCTGAATCGGACTGAGCGCGCGCGCGCCGAGCTACCCCTCATCGGCAGCTGCGACCTCAGCACGCCGCAAGCCCGTCAGGAGGCTACCGAGCGCCTGCTGCGCGCCCTCAGACGCCTCTCAGAGGCGGACAGGCGCGCCGCCTTGGATGCCCTCAGCGCGCGCTTGGCTGTGCCGCCCCCTGAGCCCGATCCCGCCCTGTTCCTCAGCTGGGAGCAAGCGCGCGCGCTGAGCGCGGCGGACGTCGCCCCGATGCCGCACACGGTCACGCACCCGATCCTCACGCGCCTGAGTGCCGACGAGGCGTACCGTGAGCTGGCTGAGTCCAAAGCGCACATCGAGGCGCACATCGATCAGCCCGCCACCGCCTTCGCCTATCCCAACGGCACGCCCAGCGACTACAACGCCGTAATCCTTGAGATGTTGCGCGATCTGGGCTTTCAGAGCGCCTACACCCTGATGCCCGCCCCGATGCCGCTGCGCGCCCTGCGCCGCCATCCGCTCCAGATTCGGCGCAGCCTCGTGCGCCATTCGGATTCGTTCGCCCGCTTCAAGCTGAAAGCTATGGGCGTCTCCGCTGTGGTGGCGCGCCCGCGCTTCCACAAAGAGTCTTGACCGCACAGCGCCTGCTCACCCTCAGCGCCAAGAAAAATTGAGCCTTTTCTTGACGTTTTTAATGCACAGATCAATAATCTTAAACGTATTGTTCAGCTGAGACGCTCGCTATGCCTCCCGCGCCAAGCATCTGCTCGATCGGCGGCGCAAACTCGATCATCGCGCGCCCCCGCGAGGTGGGTCGTCGCTATGAGCTACCAATCCGCCCAGAGCGACGACTCCGCGCCGCTGAGCGAGGCGGAATGCCGCCGCCTGCTGGATGACTTGGCTGCGCAGGCGCTGATAGTCTTTGAAGAGTCTCTCTGAAATTAGAAAGGTTAAGCTCAATGAGCGAAGAAATTCTCCTGCGCGAGCGGATCAGCGCCCCGCTTCAGCTCGATATCGTCTATGTGGGCGGCGATTTATTTCTAGAGGGCAGCTCGAGCGATGAGCTGCTCATCAGCGGCGAAGGCGCGCAGATCGAGCGCCCCGCCGATGGGCAGCTCAGGCTTGAATGCGACGCCGATTGTCATGTGCGCGTCCCGCCGTTGCTCGCGCTGCGGGTCGGGACGGCGAGCGGCGAGCTGCGCGCGGCTGATCTGTCCGTCCCTCTGATTGTTGAGCAGTGCCAAGCCGACCTGATCGTGCGGACGCTGCGCGCGTCGCTGCACGTCGAGAGCGTCGCGGCAGATGCCCGCATCGCTCAGGTGGAGGGCGCTGTGACTATCGGGAGCGTCAGCGCCAATCTGACCCTGCGCGCCATCGACGGCTCGATCAGCGTCGATCAGGTCGGCGCGAATTTGGACGTGAAGCGCGTGACGGGCAGTTGCCAGGTGCGTTCGGTCGGCGGGGATGCCTGCTTGCGCGATGTGCGCGGCGGGCTGAGGATAGAGCGCGTCGGAGCGGATGCCGTGCTGACCGACGTGCAGGGCGATTGCCGCATCGATCAGGTCGGGGCTGATCTGGTGCTAGACCTGCCCTTTGAAGCGGGCAAGCGCGCTGAATTCGGAGCGGTCGGCGCGGATATGCTGGTGAAAGTCCGCAGCGGCAGCGCTGTGACCTTCACTTTGCCCTGCCAAGCCGAGAAAATCGTGAGCCTTCGAGGCGCGCAGTTAGAGCGCGGCGCAGAAGTGGATACGATCTATGTAGGCAAGCTGAGCGACAGTTGCGCCGAAGTGACCGTCAAAGCGCTGGGCGGCGTTTTTGAGCTGATCGGGCAGAGCAAGCGCTTCAGCGGGGCGTTTGAGTTCTCGATGCCCGACAATCTGGGCGAGATCATCTCCAGCCAGATCAGCCAGCAGCTCTCGCGCCTTGAGCAGACGCTCGCTGAGCGGGCGGAGGCGGTCGCGCAGCGTATGACGGAGCGGGCTAGGGATCGCGGCAAAGGCGCCGCGCGAATGTGGAGGTGGTCGGGTGAGGCGGATGACTTTGCGCCCAAGCCGCCGCGCTCGCAGCCGTCGCCCGTCACGGAGGCGGAACGCTTGGCGATCCTGCGCATGGTCGAAGAGCGCAAGATCACCATCGATGAGGCGGAGCGCCTCTTAGCGGCATTGGAAGGACGCGAATGATCTGAGGGCGCTGGGGAATTTATGTCGGCACTGACTGTCTTGGGCGGCGACTCGGCTTTTACGGGCGCGCGCCCAGTCAACTTACGCACGGACTTGGGCGGCATCGCCGAGCTGATCGACTTGTGCTTCAGCGTGGATGAGGCGGGGCGCGCCACCGCCCGCGAGTTGCGCGCCCTCAGCCAGACGGGTCCGTTGCTCGCGCTCTTGCAGCGCATGGATCGCCTGCTGGACGGGCTAGGGCAGGGCTTCGTCTGGCTGGAGGCGGGGCGGCTGGTCGGCAACGTCTCGGTTGCGGCGGCGGATTACCCGTCGGATATGGGCAAGGGTTACATCATCGCCAACGTCGCCGTCCACCCGGATTTCAGGCGGCGCGGCATCGCCAAGGCGCTAGTGAGCAAGGCGCTTGAGCACATCGCCGCCCGCAAGGGGACGTTCGCCATCCTGCAGGTGGAGGCTGATAATTACGCCGCCCGCGACCTCTACCGCGCGCTGGGCTTCTACGAGGAGCGGACGTTCATCAAGTGGCAGCGCTCCGCCATGTTGCGCGCGCCTCACAAGCTGGAGGACATGCCCTTCATCACGCTGCGGCAAGGCAGCGAGTGGCGCGCCGAGTACGAGCTGGCGCGCCTCGTCCGCCCGAATCGGCGCGGCGGGATCGGCTGGCTGCGCCCGACGCATCCGAGCCAGTTTCGCCCGTCGCTGTGGCGGTTTTTGGCGATGCTCTTCAGCGGGCAGGGCGTGGAACGCTGGATCGTGCGCAGCAGCGACGAGCGCAGCCTGCTCGCCTCGCTCACGGCGCGCACGCAGTTCGGCGGGGCGGTGCAGCTGAGCCTGCTGGTGCATCCCAGTCAGGCGGGCAAGCTCGAAAAGCCGCTCTTGAACTACCTCCTGCGCCGTTTTGACGGTCAGCATCGCGCGCTCTACCTTGAGCATCCCGCCGATGACGCAGTCGCCAACGCGATTTTTGAGGAGTATGGCTTCACGCGGCGGCACACGCTCGTTCACATGCGCCGCGACCTCGCGGGGAGGGCGGCTGAGCATGGCGACGCCTGAAGAGCGCCTGAAAATCCTCGATATGATCCGCGAGGGCAAGCTCAAGGCGGATGAAGGCGCGCGGCTGCTCCAAGCGCTGCAACAGAGCGCCAAGCGCGCCGAGAAGCTGCGCGATCCGCGCTGGCTGCGCGTGCGGGTGATAGACCTGCAGACTGAGCGCCTCAAAGTCAATGTGAACTTGCCGATGAGCGTGGTGAACGTCGGTTTGAAGCTCGGCGCGCGCTTCGTGCCTGATGCAGACGTCGATTTCGCCGCCGTGCTGCAGGCGATCCGCGAGGGGCAGGTCGGCAAGGTGCTGGAGCTGATCAATCACGAGGAAGGCGAGCGCATCGAGGTGTGGGTGGAGTAGCTAGGCGCAGCGCGCTATCGCGGCGGCGGCGAATCGAAGAAGAGCTGCCACCACAGCTCGAAGTTGGAGGGCGCGCTCTCGCGGCGGGCGGCGATCTCAGGCATGGGCGTGGCGGTCAGAATCGGCGTTGGCGTGGTGAAGGGCGGCACAGGCACGACCAGCACCTCGCCCGCCTTGATCATCTTGCCTTCGCGGCGCGCCCACTCTTCAATGAAGGCATCGCTGGCGTAGAAGTTCAGCTCGGTGCGGAGGGCTGTGGCGCGCGCTTGCAAGGTCTCGATGCTGTGGAGCAGCTCTTGGCGCTGCGCGTTGAGTTGCCGCCCCGCCGCGATGCGCCCGCTGAAGTTGATGGCGAGCAGCAGCGAGATCGCCAAGATCGAGCCGAAGACGATCTGCATACTGGAGATCGGGCGCGGCGTCGAGCGCGGCTTTGAAGCGCTTTTCGGCGTGCTGGGCTGATCGGTCATGGCTTGAGCCTGATAAGTCTACGCTCGCTTTATTTTATCGCGCTTTGGCGCGTAGCGGAATGCTTCACGCCGCCGCAACCGAGCGCCCTGCGCTCAGCTGCGGCTGTGGAGGCGCGCCTTCAAGCCAGCAGACTCTCGGCGTCCATCTCCGGCGGCTTGGGGATGCCCATCAACTGCAAAATGGTCGGCGAGACGTTGCACAGATCGCCCTCGCGCAGGGGCGGCTTGCTGCCGTCGGGCGTGATCAGGATGAACGGCACCCGACTCATGGTGTGCGCCGTGTGCGGCTGACCGGTCTCGGGATCGACCATCAGTTCGCAGTTGCCGTGATCGGCGGTCACGATGACGGTCGCGCCGATCTGCTTCGCCGCCTCCAGCAGACGCGCCAGTTGCGAGTCGACCGTCTCGACCGCTTTGATCGCCGCCTCAAGCACGCCGGTGTGCCCCACCATATCAGGATTGGCGTAGTTGAGCAGGATGAAGTCGTATTGGCGGCTGAGGATCGCCTCGACTGCCTTATCGGTCAGCGGGATGGCGCTCATCTCAGGCTTCAGGTCGTAAGTTGGCACGTCTTTGGGCGAGGGCTCAAGGTAGCGATCCTCGCCCTCGAAGGGCTCATCGCGCTGCCCGTTGAAGAAGAAGGTGACGTGGCGGAATTTCTCGGTCTCGGCGGTGTGATATTGGCGCTTGCCGTGTTTGCTCAGCACCTCGGCGAGGCAAGTGGCTTGCGGCGGGCGCACGAAGGCGCGCGGCGCTGTGACGTCATCGCCCCACACGCCCATCGTCACGAAGTGCAGGTCAGGCAGCTTTTGGCGGACGAAGCCGTGAAAGTTATCGTCCATCAAGGCGCTGTAGAGCTGGCGCATTCGGTCGCCGCGGAAGTTGAAGCCGATGATCGTATCGCCGCCCTTGATGGTGGCGCGCGGCGCGCCGTCGGCGTCTGTGATCACGTACGGGAAGATGAATTCGTCGGTCTCGCCGCGCTGATAGGCATCCTCGACCGCCGCGAGCGGGCTAGATGCCTTGCGCTCGGCGACGCCCTCGACTATGGCGCGGTAGGCGAGCTGCGTGCGCTCCCAACGTCTATCCCGATCCATGGCGTAGTAGCGCCCGATGACCGTGGCAATCTGCCCGATCCCGCACGAGTCGAGCTTCGCCTGCAGCTCACGGATATAGCCCAAGGCGGATTGCGGCGGCGTATCGCGCCCGTCGGTGAAGGCGTGTAGCGCCAATCGGCTGATGCCGTTGCGCTGCGCCATCTCGATCAGGGCGTAGATATGCGCGTTGTAGCTATGAATGCCGCCATCGCTGACCAAGCCCATCAGGTGGAGTGCCCCGCCGCTCGCCTCGCGGGCTGCAGCGCGCTCCATCGCCTCCAGCAGGGCGGGACTGCGAAAGAATTCGCCCGTCTCGATCTGCTTATCGATGAAGGTCAGGTCGGTGTAGATGACCGTGCCAGCGCCCAAATTCAGGTGACCGACCTCCGAGCCGCCAATTTGCCCCTTCGGCAAGCCGACCGCCTCGCCGCAGGCGCCGAGCGTGGTGGTGCTGTAGAGTCCGCTCTCCCAGAGGTGGTTGAAGGTCGGCACGTTGCCCAGCTTCACGGCGTTGGCTTCGCGTTCCTCGCGCAGCCCCCAGCCGTCAAGGATGATCAAGATCACAGTCATGCGCGGAAAGTCCTTTCTGCTCGTCCATGCCAAGTATAGCGCGCTCTGTCAGGTCTGCCCGTCGCAAAAAGCGTTGCATCCGCGCGCCTTTTGCGCGAAAATAAAGCCTATTCGTAGGCTGAGTGAGGCGAGGCATGGCAGTCAAGAAAATTCTGACCATCAACAGGCACGAGAAACTCCTGCGCAGCAAATCCGAGCCCGTGCGCAAGATCACCAAGCAGGTCAAGCAGCTGGCGGAGGATATCCGCGATACGATCATGGCGAATCCGGCGGTGGGCTTAGCCGCTGTGCAGATCGGCGTGCTGCAGCGCGTCTTCGGGGCGCGCATCGGCTACTATACGCCCGAAGGCGAGGTCTGTGAGCAGCCGCAGCAAGCCTTGCCGCAAATTTTCATCAATCCGGAGATCGTGGCGGTCAGCGAGGAGACCGTGCGCGACTTCGACGCCTGCATGAGCATCCCTGGCATGATGGGCTACACGCAGCGCGCCAAAAGCGTGACCCTGCGCTGGCTGGATGAGCAGGGCGCTCGCCACGAGGAGACTTTCAGTGGCTGGGACGCGCGGATGCTCTTGCACGAGTACGACCACCTTGAAGGCGTGCTGTTCCTCGACCGCTTGCCCCTCGAAGACCTGTACGTCTACGTGCGCGGCGAAGACGGCAAGACCCGCCCGATGCCCTACCTCGAGGTCATGCGCGAGGCGGAGGCGAAAGCCACGCCCAAACTGAGCGGCGAGGCGTAAGCTTTGCCGCGCCGTGCGCCTCTATGCTCATAAGAGACCGAACAGCCGCGTGGTGAGCCTGCCATGAACACACATCTGCTCTCGCGCTATGAGCGGACGCGCAAATTGCTCAAGCTCTGGCTGAACATGCCGGAAGTATCGCTCAGCTGCGATGATTGCGCCGATCACATGGATCGCTTGGTGGAGTTGCTGCTCGCCGATGCCACGCCCATCGGCGTTTTGGCGGCGGTCAAGGATCACATCGAACACTGCCCCTGTTGCCAAGCCGAATTCGAGGCGTTGCTGAAAATTGTGCGCATGGAGCGCGCCGATATGCCCAGTCACAATGGCTGACGCGCCGCCCCAGCCACAGCGATGGACGAACGGCGACCCTCCCGCAGAACCGAATGGCATTCCCAGACGGGCGCGCTATAATCGGATGCCTGTACGTTATCCTGCGGAGTGATTCGTGCCTGAAGTCCGTTCATCCTCGCGCCTGAGCCGCCGCACCTTTCTGCGGAGGCTGAGCATGGCAGCGCTGGGCATTGCCTTGCCGCAACTGCCCCTCAGCGCGTCGGAAGAGCCTTTCCGCGTGCCGCCCACCCTGATGTTCCACAGCAAAGATCGCTGGAAATTGCCGCACATCCTCGAATGGCTGCGCGAGCATGATTATGAGAGCATCGGCTATGCGGACTTGCTCAGGGCGCTGCGCGGCGAGCGCGCTCTGCCCGAAAAGCCGATCATCCTGACCATCGATGACATCGCGCCCAGCTACGTTCAGCCTTATTTCCTCGCCATGGCGGAGGAAGTGGAAAAAGTGGGCTATCGCGGCGTCTTCGCGGTGGTCGCTGATCAGCCGCCTCAGCGCGCCGAACGCGGCTGGGCAATCCTGCGCGAGCTGGCGGCGCGCGGCTGGGAGCTGGATACGCACACCAGCTATCACAGCTACTTGCCCGCCCTCAAGCTGCCCGATCTGCGCGATGAGATCATCCAATCGGCGGAATGGATCGCCCAAGCGACGGGCTACGCGCCGATCAGCCTGATCGCGCCTTATGGCGGCGTCTATCGGCGCGAGCGCGAGTTCGATCTGCGCATTTTCGAGGTCGCGGCGCAGGCGGGGCTGGCTTTCGTGGTCGGCATTGTGGGCGGGCGCTTCATCCCTCCAGATGCCCAGTCGCCTTATTACGTCGGGCGGGTCGGCATCGGGCGCGATCATCTGCAGACGGGGCGCTGGATTCAGAATTTTCATCAAGGGGCGTAGCGTGCAGCAGTTCCTCATCGAAGGCGGCTATCCGCTCAACGGAGTGCTGGAGGTCGGCGGCAACAAAAACGCCGTCCTGAAGCTGATGGCTGCCTGCTTGTTGACCGATCAGCCCGTCACGCTGACCAACGTGCCGAGCATCCTCGATGTGCGCGTGATGGCGGACATTCTGAGCAAGTTGGGCGCGCAGGTTGACTACGACGAGGCAGCGCGGCGCATGACCATCCACGCAGAGCGGCTGCGCACGCACGTGGTCGATGCGGCGCTCTCGATGCGGCTGCGCGCCAGCATCGTTTTGGCGGGCGCGCTGCTGGGCAGGCTCGGCGCGGCGGTCTTGCCTTTTCCGGGCGGCGATGTGATCGGACGGCGGCGCGTCGATACACATTTGTTGGCGTTGAGCCGTCTGGGCGCGCACATCGAGGTGGCGCGCGGCTTCCACATGCGCGCCGAGTCGCTGCGCGGCGCGGACATCCTGCTAGACGAGGCGAGCGTCACGGCGACCGAGAACGCGCTACTGGCAGCCGCGCGCGCCCAAGGGACTACGATCATCCGCAACGCCGCCTGCGAGCCGCACGTGCAGGATTTGTGCCATTTTCTGGTCATGCTGGGCGTGCCGATAGAGGGCATCGGCTCGAATCGGCTGACTGTGCACGGCGCACAGCAGTTGGGCGGCGGGACGTTCCGCGTGGGCGCCGATTACATCGAGGTGGCGAGCTACATCGGCGCGGCGGCGGTCACCGGCGGCGAGGTGCTGATCAAAAACGCCGATCCGCAGCACCTCGCCATGATCGAGTTGGTCTATAACAAGCTGGGCGTGCACTGGGAGGTGCGCGGCGAAGATATCTTCGTGCCGCGCGGACAAACCATGCGCATCCAGAGCGATCTGGGCAACCGCATCCCGATCATCAAGGCGCAGCCGTGGCCCGCTTTCCCTTCGGATTTGCTCAGCATCGCGCTGGTGATCGCCACGCAATCCTCAGGCGCGGTCATCTTCCACGAGTGGATGTACGACGGGCGGCTGTTCTTCACCGATAAGCTGGCGAGCATGGGCGCGCGCATTGTGCTGTGCGATCCGCATCGGGCGTTGGTGCAAGGGCATACCCCTCTGCACGGCGACCTGACCATCAGCAGCCCGGATATTCGGGCGGGCATTGCGCTGCTATTGGCGGCGCTATGCGCGCGCGGCACGACCGTCATCGGCAATGCCCAGCACATCGATCGCGGCTACGAGCGCGTGGAGGAAAAACTCAGCGCGCTCGGCGCCAAGATTCAGCGCGTGGCAACTTTGTGAGCCTCACAACGGGGACTCTCTTGCTATAATTCATACTGTGGCTGCGTGGCGCATATAGGACTGAGAGGCTATGACTCGACAAACTCAACAGAAACGAACGGCTGACGAATTACGCGGGCGCGTGCTCGGCACGCTGTTGGCGGATGCTTTCTTCACGTGGCCCAGCGCCCTCGTGATCGGCTTGACTATGATCGCCTTCTTCTCCGGTCTGACTCTCTTCGCGGGCTTTGAGCCGTGGATGTGGCTGGTCATCGGCGCGATCCTCGAAGCAGTCTATCTGCTAGTCACTGTAACTGACCCGACGGCGCGCCGAGAAGCGACGAATCGCTTGCTGCAAGAGCGCTTCGATCCCAACAGCATCAGGAATTTGCCCGCCCGCCAACGGCTGCAAAAGGCGCTGGAGTACAAGCGTAGCATCGACGCCTTCATCAGCAAACAGAGCGGCGCTATGCAGGTCGCTCTGCAAGATACCGCCCGCGAGATCGAAAACTGGATCGAGCAGATTTACCTGCTGGGCAAGAGCATCGATAACTTCGAGTCGAACGCCATTGTGGAGCGCGATAGGCGCGAAGTGCCCACTCAGCTGCGCAGCCTTGAGACTCGCCTGAACATGGAGACCGATCCGGCTGTCCGCGCCGAGCTGCAAGAGGCAATCGCCATCCGTCAGCGCCTCCTCAACGACCTGCAGAAGGTCGCCAGCCTGATCAAACGCACCGAAATCCGCATGGATAACACTGTGGCGCAGCTCAGCTCAGTTCACACCAAGCTGCAGCAGATGGCGCACACCCGCGAGATGGATAGCTCGCGCGCCCGCCGCCTCGCTCAGGAGATTCACAAGGAAGTCGAGGAGCTGACCGACATCGTCGAGGCGATGGAAGACGTCTACAACGTCACAGACAGTAGCTACGCCAGCGCTGCCGACCGCTTGAGCGCCCGCGTCGAGTCGACGACCGCCGCCCCTCAAGAGAGCGAACTCGACCGCTTTCTGCAGGAGGATCAGACGCGTCGTCGCGCCTCTCGCGGCGAGTAGCGCTTAAGTTTGCGGCAAGGCTGAGGCAGCCGCCGCATCGATCAGCCAGAGCGCGCCCTCGATCAGCTGGGCGGGATAGCGTTGCGGATCGCGCGTCTCGCCCAGCACCTTCTGCAGTGCCGTCGCTTTCTCCGCCCCGCTGACCATGAACAGCTTGTGGCGCGCTGCGTTGATGTAAGGCGCGCTCAGCGTCAAGCGCCAAGCGCCAAGCTGCGGGACGTAATTCGCCACGCAGGCGCGCTCGGTCTCGTTCAGCGCCGTCGTCTGCGGGAAGAGCGAGGCGGTGTGACCATCTTCGCCCATGCCCAGCAGCATCACATCCAGCGGCACGCCGCCCAAGAGCGCATCGTACGCCGCAGCCGCCTCGTTCGGCTCGATCTCGCCGCGCATTCGGTGGACGTTCGCCTCTGGGACTCGAGTCGGCTCAAGCAGCGCCCGCCTGACCATCCCGTAGTTGCTCTCGGCGTGATCGGGCGGCACGCAGCGCTCATCCGTGAAGTAGATGTGCGTGCGCGCCCAATCCAGCTGGACGCGCCACTCTGGCAGCGCCAAGAGCGCGTAGAGCGGCACGGGCGTGTTGCCGCCTGAGAGCGCCAAGCGAAAGACCTCGCGCTCCGCCAGCGCCTGCTTGCCCAATTTGACGATCAGCGCCGCAACCGCCCACGTCAGGTCGGCGAGGTCGCGGTGAATTTTCACGGTTGTCACGCTTTTGCTCCTTTGCCTACAGACCCTGATCATAGCCGAGTCGATTCGATCTGCGAAATTTCGCGCCTTGACAAAACTTCAAGGTTTGGTATTCTGGAAAAAGATTTTAGCCTAATCTAAATTGCTGAAAGGCTTGAAAATGAGGCAACTCGCGCGCTGTGCGCTCTTGATTGTGCTGCTGCTCACGCCGCTGAGCGGCTCCCGCGCCGCGGATCGGCTGCGCGTCGTGGCGACTACCACCCAAGCGGCGGATTTGGCGCGCGTCATCGGCGGCGAGCGCCTCCTCCTGACCGCCTTGATGGGCGGCGGCGTCGATCCGCACCTGTACAAGCCGACCGAGTCCGATATCGCCGCCATGAACGCAGCGCAGCTGGTCATCTACAACGGCTTGAACCTCGAAGGGCAATTCGAGACGGTCTTCGAGGCGCTCGGTCAGCGCATGGTGCGCGTCTACGCGCTCAGCGCGCCCGTCGTGCGGGCGGGCTTTGTGCTCGAAGAAGAGGTGGGCGTCCCCGACCCGCACTTCTGGTTCGATCCGCGCAATTGGGCGCTCGCCGCCGAAGGATTGGCTGAGGTGCTGAGCGATCTAGACCCGACTCATGCCGATTTTTACCGCGCCAACGCCGCCGCCTACGTCGCCCAGCTGGAGGCGCTCTACGAGTGGGCGCTCGCCGCCCTGACCGACGCGGCTATCCCAGAGGCGAAGCGCGTGTTGATCACCTCGCACGACGCCTTCCAGTATTTCGGGGATGCCTTCAGCTGGCAAGTGCGCGGCATTCAGGGCATCAGCACAGCGGCGGAGGCGAGCCTGAGCGATATCCAAGCCATCGCCGAGCTGGTGGCGCGCGAGGGCATCGAGGTGATCTTCGTAGAGAGCAGCGTCTCGCCCGCCACCATACAGGCGGTGGCAGCAGCGGCGCAGGCGCGCGGCGCATCGGTGCGCGTCGGGCGGCGCGAGCTGTTCGCCGACGCGATGGCAGCGCCCGACGCGTTCGGCGGGACGTACCTTGAGATGATCGTCCACAACGTAGTGACCATCTTGGAGTCGTTCGGCTACGCCGTGCCGCCCCTGCCAGAGGCGCTCGCCCTCCAACTGCCTGAGGACTTCAATGCGCAGTAGATTCCCTCTCCGAAAGGACGTTTAGGCATGGCAGATGAACAGTACGCCCTCGAAATCAACGACCTGACCGTCGCCTATCATCAACAGCCTGTTCTGTGGGACGTGGACTTGCGCGTGCCGAGCGGCGCGCTGATGGCGATCGTCGGACCGAACGGCGCTGGCAAAAGCACGCTGATCAAGGCGGCGCTGGGCTTGATCCCGCGCGCGGCTGGGGATGTGCGCTTCTTCGGCGCGCCGCTCAAGCGCGCCCGCGCGCGCATCGGCTACGTGCCACAGCGCAACAGCGTCGATTGGGACTTCCCCACCACCGCCCTCGACGTGGTGACGATGGGCTTGTACGGCAAGCTGGGCTGGCTGCGCCGCCCCGACCGCTCCGCCCGTCAAGCGGCGCTCGCCGCCCTCGATCAGGTCGGCATGGCGGCGCTGGCGGAGCGCCCGATCAGCCAGCTGAGCGGCGGGCAGCAACAGCGCGTCTTTTTAGCGCGCGCCCTCGCGCAAGGCGCCGACCTGTACTTCATGGACGAGCCGTTCGCCGCCGTAGACGCCGTCACCGAGCGCGCCATCGTGAGTTTGCTGCACGCCTTGCGCGATCAGGGCAAGACCGTGATCGTAGTGCATCACGACCTGCAGACTGTCCGCGAGTACTTCGATTGGGTGACCTTGCTCAACGTCGAGGTGATCGCCAGCGGGACGGTTGAGAGCGCCTTCACGGAGGCGAACATCGCGCGGACGTACGGCGGGCGACTCGGCGCGCTGCCGCTCGCGCTGAACAGCTCACACGAGGCAGATGCCTATGTTGCCTGAGGATCGGCGCGTTTGGCGGCAGATCGCTCTGATCGGGCTGCTGATGGCGCTCGGCGCGCCGCTGAGCATGGCGCTAGGCGTGCGGTACGACTACACGCTGACCAACGTGGCGCTCGGCGGCGCGCTGTTGGGCGTCTTGTGCGGCATGACGGGCAGTTTCGCCGTGCTGCGCAGCCAGAGCCTGATCGGCGATACGCTCTCGCACGCGGCGTTGCCGGGCGTGGTGATCGCCTTCTTGCTCTTCGGGCGGGAGGCTGTGGCGCTGCTCTTGGGTGCGGCGCTGACGGGCGGCTTGGGCGTGCTGCTGGTCAATTGGCTGGTCGGCACGACGCGCCTGAAGCCCGACGGGGCGATGAGCATCGTCTTGGTCTCGTTTTTTGCCGTTGGCGTAGCGTTGCTCTCGTACATTCAAGGGCGCGTCGGAGCCAGTCAGGCGGGCTTGGATAAATTCATCTTCGGGCAGGCGGCGGCGATCATCGAGCGCGATGTGGCGATCTTAGGCGCGGCGTGCCTGCTGATCGGGGCGCTGCTCTACGCTTTTTGGAAAGCGTTCAAGCTGCTGACCTTCGATCCTGACTTTGCGCGCGCCGTAGGCTTGCCCGTCGCGCGTCTGAATGCGCTGCTCTCAGGCGCGCTGGTGGTGGTGATCGTGCTGGGCTTGCAGCTGGCGGGCGCGATCTTGATGGTCGGCTTGCTGATCGCCCCGGCGGTCGCTGCGCGGCAATGGACGCGCCGCTTGGAGCAGATGATCGTCTTGGCGAGTCTGTTTGGCGCTTTCAGCGGCGGGGCGGGCGCGGTGCTGAGCGCCCTTGAGCGCGGCTTGCCGACCGGTCCGCTGATGATCGTGGTGGCGTGCGCCGTCGTGCTGGTGAGCATCCTCTTCGCGCCGCAACGGGGCATGTTGTGGCGGCTGTTGCGGCAGCGGGCGGCGGAGGAGGCGTCATGAGCGGGATCGAGCGGCTGCTGATCGAGTTCCTGCTGAACTTCTTCACGGCGGAGCAGCTGAACGCCTTCTTCGGCGATCCGCGCGCCGTGGCGCTGCTGATCGGGGCGCTGGTGGCGGTGGCGACGGCGCTGTGCGGCGTCTTTTTGGTCTTGCGCAAGCTGGCGATGACGGTCGATGCCATCAGCCACTCGGTGCTGTTCGGGATCGTGGCGGCGTTCCTCGCCATGTTAGCGCTCGGGCAGACGCCCGATCTGAGCGCGCCGCTCTTGCTGATCGGGGCGGCGGGCGCGGGCGTCGGCACGGTCGTGCTGACCGAGCTGATCGCGCGCTCGAGGCTGGTCAAGAGCGACGCGGCGCTCGGCTTGGTCTTTCCGTTCTTGTTCGCGCTCGCCGTGATCTTGGTCACGCGCTACGTGCCGAACGTCCACCTCGATATGGACTCGGTCTTAGTGGGCGAGATCGGGGTGGCGTGGGCGAACGCCAACAGCCACTGCTTCGCCCGTTGCGAGCCAGTCACCATCACCGCCGACGACCCGCGCGCGGAGATGGCGCGCCGTTGCCTGAATTGCGCCGCCGAAGGCATCTCGCCGCGCAGTCCGCGCGCCGTCTTCGAGACGTACTGCAGCAATTGCGGCACGTTCAGCGCGGCGGAGGCGTGGCAGCGCCGCCTGATCGCCGCGCCGCCCGAATTGGTCTTCGTGCCGCGCGCGCTCGTGCCGCTCGCGCTCATCGCGCTGCTGAACGCGCTCTTCGTGCTGCTCTTCTACAAAGAGCTGAAGTTGGCAAGCTTCGATCCCGATCTGGCTGCCGCGTTCGGCTTCCGACCCGCCCTGCTGAGCTACGCGCTGCTGATTCTGGTCAGCCTGACGGCGGTGGCGGCATTTGACGCGGTCGGGGCGGTTTTGGTGGTGGCATTTTTCGTGATTCCGGCGGCGGCAGCGTACCTCTTGACGCATCGGCTCTGGCAGATGTTCCTGATCGCGCCCATTTTGAGCGTCTCAGCCGCTATCAGCGGCTACGAGGCGGCGCGCGCGCTGGATATCTCGATCTCAGCGGCGATGGTGACGGCGCTGTTCGCGCTATTTCTGCTGATCTGGCTGCTCGCGCCGCGCCAAGGTTTGCTCTCAGCCCTGATCAGGCGCCGCCGACAGCGCCTCCTGTTCGCCGAGCAGCTTTTGCTCGGTCACTTGTACAACCATCAGCACACGCCTGAGGCAGAATCGGAGAGCGCGCAGGTGACTCTGCACGAGCATCTGAGCTGGACGAGCGGGAAGACGGCGCGATGCCTCGCCCGTTTGCGCGCCAAGCGCCTCGTGACCTTTGAGGCGGGTCAGGTGCGCCTGACCGAGCGCGGCGAGGCGCTGGTGCGCGCTTTCCGCGAAGGGCTGATGGCGGGCTAGTGCCTCGTCGCCCGCCGATAGACCTCCAACGTTTGGCGGGCGGTCTGCTCCCACGAGAAGCGCTTCAAGTTGGCGCGCCCTTTGGCGCGCAGCGCCTCGCGCAGCGCCGAGTCGCGCAGGCAGGCACGCAGCGCCTCAGCGAGGCTCTCCACGCTATACGGATCGAAGTAGTAAGCGCCCTCGCCGGCGATTTCGGGCAGGGCGGCGGCGCGCGAGCAGATCAGCGGCACGTCCGCCGCCTGCGCCTCCAGCGCTGGCAGCCCGAAGCCCTCGTAGAGCGACGGCAAGACGAACGCCTCGGCGCCGTTGAGCAGAGTCGGCAAGTGAGCGTGCGGCACGTAGCCCGTCGTGCGGACGCGCTCGCTGAGTTGCTCAGGCGCGACGTTGGGCGGCACTTTGCCGATCAGGACGAGGTCGTGCGGAAAATCGGCTTGGATGCGGGCGAACGCCTCTAGCAGGCGCGGGATATTCTTGTGCGGATAGCCGCCGCCGATGGCGGCGAGATAGGGCTGCTGTACGCCGTACTGCGCGCGGATAGCCGCCGCCGCCTCGCCGTAGCAAATTGGCGCGGTGTTGCCTGCGCCCGAATGCACCACCTCGATGCGCTCTGCCGCGAGACCTAAATGGGCGATCATCTCGCGCTTGGCGAACTCAGAGACGGCTATGACGCGCGACGCGCGTCGGCTGCCGCTCGCCGTGAAGAAGATCACGGCGCGCCGTCGGAAGGCGGACATATCCTCGCTCAGCACCACGAAGCGCGTATCGTGCAGGGTGACCACGCTTGGGCAGGGCAAGATCAGCGGCGCGATGGTATTGAGCGAGTGCAGCAGATCGAGGCGATGGCGGCGCGCCAAGAGCGGCAAGACGACTTGCTCATAGGCGTAGCGCAGGGCGCGGTAGCTCGGCGAGATCGGGCAGACGATGCGGCGCAAGTTGGGCGCGTCGGGCGCGGGGAAGTCGGCGCACTCGCGGTTGAGATACAGATAATAGATGTTATCGGAATCAAGCTCTAGAATCGCCCTGATCAGCTGCTCCGCGTAGATGGAGGTGCCGTTGATCACGCCCTTCCGCAAGTAGAGCGCGTTCCAGCCGATGCGCATCAGCCCTCCACCACTTTCCGATAGACGGCGAGGGTCTGGCGGGCGGTCTGCTCCCACGAGAAGCGCCGCAAATTGGCGCGCCCCTTAGCGCGCAGCGCCTCGCGCAGCGCCGAGTCGCGCAGGCAAGTGCGCAGCGCCCGCACGAGGTCAGCCGTGTCATAAGGATCGAAGTAGTAGGCGCCCTCGCCCGCCACCTCAGGCAGCGAGGCGGCGCGCGAGCAGACCAACGCCACATCCGCCGCTTGCGCCTCCAGCGCGGGCAAGCCGAAGCCCTCGTAGAGCGAGGTGACCACGAACAGGTCGGCGCCGTTCATCAGGACGGGCAGATGCTCATCGGGCACGTAGCCCGTCGGATGCACGCGCTCGCCCAAGCCCTCCGACGGCACATTGCGCGGCAACTTGCCGATCAGCACCAGCCTGTGCGGAAATTCCGCCCGAATCTGCGCGAACGCCTCCAAGAGGCGCGGCACGTTTTTATGCACGTAGCTGCCGCCGATGGCGGCGATGTAAGGCTGCTGGGCGCCGTACTGCGCGCGGATCGCCGCCGCCTTTTCGGGATCGGGAGGGGGCGTCTCGCTCGGACTCACGCTCAAGTAGACCACGTCAATCTTCTGGGCGCGCAAGCCGAAGTGCGCCATCATCTCGCGCTTGGCGAACTCGGAGTCGGTGATGACGCGCGTCGCGCGTCGCGCGCCGTTGCCGGCGAAAAAACGGATGACTTGCCGCCGAAAGCCGTAGATATCGCCCGTTAGCTCTCGGCGCATGAAGCGCGTGTCGTGCAGGGTCATCACGCCCCAACAGGGCAAGAAAAACGGGTGAGTCAGGTGCAGCGAGTGGACGAGGTCGAGCTTATGGCGCAGGGCGTGCAGCGGAAGGCGCACCTGCTCATGAAAGTAACGCGGCAGGCGCTGCTGCGGCAGGAAATTGTAGACGACGGGCTGAAAATTCGGGGCGGGCATGGCGAAATCCGCCGCCTCGCGGTTCAGATAGACGTAGTAGGCGTTCTCAGCGTCTACCTGCGCTAACGAGTCGAGCAGGCGGCGGGCGTAGACGTAAGCGCCATCCACGCAGCTGGGACGCAGATACAAAATATTGATGCCGATGCGCATAGCTGCCTGCCATCTTGCCGAATGCGGCTATAATAGCCAGAGTCGGCGTGAATTGGCAAGCGAGACGAGCATGAGTGCGACGGTCAACGTCAAGCGCAACGTGATTTACAACGTTCTAGGCGGCGTCTGGTCGATTGCGCTGAATTTGGTTTTGGTGCGCGTGCAGCTGCAGACGCTCGGCGCCGAAGCCTACGGGCTGATCAGCTTCGGGCAGACCCTGATGCTGATGAACACGCTCTTCGATTTCGGACTCTCCACCACGCTCATCCGCAGCCTCGCCGCCGAGCGCGAAAAGGCGCTGAGTTTCGTGCGCAGCGCCGCCGCGCTCTATTGGCTGTGCGCCCTGCTGATCGGCGCGCTGATCTTCTTCGCCGCCGAGCCGTTAGCCTCAGAGTGGCTGCGCCTTGAGCAGGTCGCGCCGAGCGAGGCGATTGCGGCGCTGCGCCTGTGGGCGGTCGCCATCGCTTTCAATCACCTGATGTACCTGTACGTGGCGCTGCTCAGCGGCGCGCAACGCCTCGACCTGCTCAATGCGGTCAAGGCGCTCTACATCAGCTTGTATCAGGGCGGCGGGGCGCTCTTGCTCTTGGCGACGGGCGAGCTGCTCGGCTTCATGCTCTGGAACGCCTTGACGTCGGTCGCTGGCGCCGCGATTTACGCCATAGCAACGCGCCGTGCGTGGCGTGACTTGCTCAGTTTGCCGCGCTTGGCGCTCTCGGCGCTACGCCCGATGCTCAAGCAGATGCTCAGCGTGTACGGCACGGTCATCCTCTCGCTGATCCTGATCCAAGTCGACCGACTCTTCATCAGCCGCCTGTTGCCGCTGACTCAGCTGGGCTTCTACAACACGGCGTTCATCATCATTCAAGGCATCGGGACGTTGCAGGGCTTCCTCAGCACGGCGCTCTTGCCCGTCCTCGCCCGCGATCACGGCGTCGCCGATCAGGAGGCGTTCGCGCGCCACATGCGGCGCTTGCTGCAGGTGATGCTCTACGCGATCGCGCCGCTGGTCTTCGCGTGCGTCGCCTTCGGGCGCGAGCTTCTGCTGCTGTGGACGACGCCCGAAGCCGCCGAAGGCGCTTTCCGCGCCATGGCGCTGCTGGCGCTCGGCTCGCTCTTGAACACGATCTCAGCGGCGGATTACACCGCTGCCGCCGCCACCGCCAACGCCGACGTGATCGTGCGCGTCAATCTGTGGCTGACCGCGCCGTACGTCGGGCTGATGTACGCCCTGATCCTCGCGCTGGGCATCGAGGGCGCCGCTTTGACGTGGGTCGGGCTGAATTTCGTCTATCTGTTCACGCAGCAGCCCGCCGTCCATCGCCGACTCTTCGGCGTCTACCGAGTCAGTTGGGCAGCGCGTAACGCGGCGCCTTTCGTGCTGCTGAACGGGCTGATCTTCGGCGCGGCGCGCTTGCTCTACGGCGCCACGCCCCATGCGACGCCCATCGTCAGCCTGATTTTCATCGCGGCGGCGCTCGCCCTCAGCCTGATCGCTTGCGCCGCCCTCTTGGATGCCGAATTGCGGCGCGTCGGCATCCGCGCCTTGCAGCGCGCCGCCCTCAGACCGCGAAGGAGCGCCTTATGAGCGTGACTTGTCCCTATTGCAACGCCCCAGCCGACTTTCTGCTCTACGCGCAGGACGAAAATCGCCGCAGCACGGCTGAGACGTTCGTCTACTATCGCTGTCTCGGTTGCGGGCTGATCTTTGTGCATCCGCTGCCCGCTGATCTGAGCGCCTACTACGTCGGCGATTATCACGCCCAGCCCGCCACTGAGTCCGAGCGCGCTTGGCACGGGCGGCTGGAGGCGATCAAGCTCGCCTACGTGCAGCGCTACGCGCGCGGCAAGCGCCTGCTGGAGATCGGACCCTCCTACGGCGCGTTTTTGCGGCTGGCTAAACAAGCGGGCTTTGCGCCAGAGGCAATCGAGCTGGACGCCGAGTGCGTGGCGGCGCTCAACGCCGAAGGCATCCCGACCGTCCAGAGCGCCGATCCCGCCCAAGCGCTCAAGGCGCTCGGTCAGTACGATGTGATCGGCATGTGGCACGTGATCGAGCATCTGCCTGCCGCGTGGGAGGTCATCGCAGAGGCGGCGCGCCACCTCGCCCCAAACGGCATCTTGATCGTCGCGGCGCCCAATCCGCAGGCGCTGACCTTTCGGCTGTTCAGGGCGCGCTGGAGTTACCTCGATGCGCCGCGCCACGTCCGCCTTTTGCCGATGCGCTTAGTAGAGCGCGTGGCGCGAGAAAACGGACTCGCGCCAATTCTGCGCACGGCGGGCAACGCTGAGGCGCGCTGGCACAACTTCGCGGCATGGCGGGGCAGCCTGATCAACTTGATCGGGCAAGAGCGCGCGCGATCGGCGCTCAGCTTGCCCACAAGCGCTGATCAGCCGCGTTCGCGCGCCTCGCGGCTGAAGGCGCGCCTCTTTCGGCTCGCCCTGCGCACTTTGATGCTGATTGCAGCGCCCCTCGAGCTGACGGGCGTGCGCGGCAGCGCCTACACCCTGATTTTCAGGAAACCCGCATGAGCGCGCCCGAATTCTCCATCGTCATCCCGACGCGCAACGGCGAGCGCTACCTCGCCGCCGCCATCGAGAGCGTCCTCGCCCAGCGCCACCCGCATTGGCGGCTGCACATCCTTGAGAGCGGCTCAACCGATGCCACGCTCGAAATCGTGGCGCGCTACTCAGGCGACTCGCGCCTCGCCTTGCACAGCACGCCCGCCGATCAGCCGCCGCTCGATATCGTCGGCAACTGGGCGCGCATCCTGCAGCTCGATCTGAGCGAATACCTGACCATTCTCGGTCACGATGACTTGCTGGGCGCCGATTTTCTGGCTGAGATCGCGGCGCTGATCGCCGCCGAGCCGAACGCCTCGCTCTGGCTGACCCACTTCGCGCTGATCGATAGCGACGGCGCGCTGATCCGCCCTTGCAAGCCCTTCCCGCCGCGCCTGAGCGCCGATGAATACCTCTACGGCTTGCACACGCGCCGCTTCGAGAGCTACGCCACGGGCTACGTGATGCGCAGCGCCGACTACATCGAATTGGGCGGCATCCCGCCGCTGCGCAACCTGCTCTACGCCGATCTGCTGCTGTGGTATCGCCTGACTCAGCGAGGCTACTTGGCGTGCAGTCCGCGCTGTGCCTTCAGCTACCGCGTACACGGGCAGAGCATGTCCTACGCCATGCAGCTGGGCGATTGGTACGCCGCCTCAGAGCAGTACTTAGCGGCGCTGGCGGCGACCGATCACTTCAAAGAGGCGACTCACAAACGCGCTGCCTACGCCTGCATCGCCCACGAGCTGAAGCGCGCCTTCTATCGCGCTCTGCTGACGCTGATTCTAGAGGGGTCGGCTGAAGATCGGCGCGCCTTCCGCCGAGTCGAGGCGGAGATCGCCGCGCGCGCCGCGAAAATGGGCATCGCGGGCTACCGCGATTGGCGCACGCGCCTGCTCAAACTGGTGGCGGCGCTGCCCAGCCGCCGATTGCGCCGTCTGCTTGCCGCCCCAATCGTGCTGTGGCGGGCTAGGCGTGCCAGACGCTCAGCTCGACGCGCTCTAGCGGATCGAAGTCGCTCTGTGACTGCAGATCGCCCGTGATGTGCCGAGCGTGCCAGAGCTGAAACGCCAAGATCAGCCACAGGGCGCGCGCCTCGTTAGCGCCGCCGCTCTGATGGGCGGCGATCAGCTGGGCGACCGCCTGCGGCGCGAAAATTCCCGTCTCAGCGAGGCACACGGGACTCAAGTAGCGCTCCAACAGGGGCTTCAGCGCGCTGCGCAGCCAGACCGCCGCCGCCGCGAAAGGATCGCGCTTGGGACGATTCAGCAAGACGGGCGGCACGAGGTCTGCCACGGCTTGGCGCAGCACGGTCTTGTAGCCGTTGCCGCGCAATTTATGGCAGAGCGGCGTGCGAAGGGCAAAGTTGACCAGCTGATGATCCTCAAAGGGTGCTAAAGTCAGCGCGTTGAAGGCTGCGCCGAGCTGATCGAGGCGCGCGTTGGCGCATTCGCTCAACCACAGGCTCAAATTGGCGAAGGCGATGCGGTCGGCGAAGTGATGCGTGCGCGGCGCGCTCAGGATCGGGCGCAAGGTCTGGGCGAGGTGGCTGTAAGCGCCTTTGGCGAGCGCCGAGTCGCTCAGCAGATGCGGCAAGCTCTCAAGGGCGATCAGGCGCATCCAAGCCAGATAGCGACGGACGGGGTCGGTCTCGCGGGCGCGCGCCGCCAAGCGCTTGAACTTGGCGGGCAAGCGCGCCAATAGCGGCGTGGCGACGCGACGCAGCAGCGGCGGGAACTGCAAGTAGAACTCCAGCAGGCGGTCGGCGCGGTAGAGGCGCTGACCGGCGAAGAGCTCATCGCCGCCCTCGCCGCTGAGCAGGCGCGCAACCCCATGTTGGCGGGCGAGCGCGACGGCGTAGGCGAGCGGCACAACCGACGGCTGACTGCTCGGCTCGTCTAGGGCGGCGAAGAGCTGCGGCAAGACCTCGGCGAGGCGCTCATCGTTCGGCACAGTGACCGTGTAGTGCTGCGCGCCGATCTTGCGGGCGGTCAGCGCGGCGAAGTAGGCATCGGTGTGCAGGGAGGTGCCAGAGACGGGCGCGTAGCAGGCGGTGAAGGTCGCCACGTTGCCGTTGTGCTGGGCGATCAGGGCTGCTACGGCGGCTGCGTCGATGCCGCTGCCCAGCAGCACTCCGATTGGCTCGGCGCTCTCGGCGCGCAGCTTGACCGCCTCATCG
>CALKXH010000140.1 GCA_938005675.1 uncultured Anaerolineae bacterium | reverse complement strand
GGCGCGTAGCAGGCGGTGAAGGTCGCCACGTTGCCGTTGTGCTGGGCGATCAGGGCTGCTACGGCGGCTGCGTCGATGCCGCTGCCCAGCAGCACTCCGATTGGCTCGGCGCTCTCGGCGCGCAGCTTGACCGCCTCATCGAGGGTTTGGCGCAAGCGCTGCACGGCGTCCTCAAAAGCGATGCGCCCATTGCTGATCGTATCCATGCGCGGGCGCCAGAAGCGGTCGACGCGGCAGCCATGCTCATTGACGAGCATGTACTCGGCGGCGCCCAGTTTGCGCACGCCCGCGAAGAGCGTCTGAGGCGGTGGCACGTAGCCGACGCTCAGATAGTAGGGCAACGCCTCCATATTGACGGCGCGCGGGAGGCGTCCCGCGGCGAGGATGCGCCGCGCCTGCGTGGCGAAGAAGAACTCCGCGCCCAGCGAGGCGTAATACAGCCCGCGCTCGCCCATGCGGTCGCGGGCGAGGATCAGCCATTGGCGCTGTGCATCCCAGATGGCGAGCACGAAAGCGCCGTGCAGTCGCTCCAGCACCTCCACGCCCCAAGCGAGGTAGCCATGCGCCACCAGCGCCGCCGCGCGCTCAAACTCGGCGCGCGGCGCGTCGTCGCGCACCTCAAGGGCGCGTCGCAGCGCCGCGCTGTTGTAGAGCGCCCCGCTGAAAGCGACTTGGACGCTCCCTCCGTCGTAGTAAGCCTCCGATGGCGCGCTCAGGGCGAGCTTGCCCAGACCGCGCGTCGGCACGGACTCCGCCATGCGCGCCACCAGCTTGAAATCAGCTCCGTCAGGATCGAAGTGACCCAGAATCACGCTCATCACACGCCCGAAAAGACAGTACAGCAGCTCGATAGCTCTAATTCTACCAAGCTGCGCCTGCCTAATCGGATTCTTTCATCATGCCCTAAGCGTGTTTTGACGGAGTCTGAAAATGGCGCTCAGGCGGAGCGCAGAGTCGGCACGCGCTGGCGCACAGCCAGCGCGCCGTACTGCAGAAAAGCCCGCCACGACCACAAGCCGCCCTCCGCCCACGTCTGGCGGACGCGGATGGCGCTCAGCAGCTCCGAGGGCGACCGCCCGCCGAAGTGCGTGCAAGCGCTGCCGATGGCGTTGAGGGTGTGCGCATCGCTGCCGCCGCAAGCCGCCATGCCGTAATGCGCCGCGTTCAAGGCGGCGAGGCGCAGATTGGTTGGGATGCCGGCGAAACTGCCATTGATGACCTCCAAGCCGTCCAGCGCCCCGCGCAGCTCATCCAGCACGGCGCGCGAGGCAGACGGACACCACCAGCTCAGCGGATGTGCCGCCACTGCCACGCCGCCCTGCTCATGCACCGCCGCGACCGTCTCCGCCATGCTCAGGTCGGCGGGAATCAGCCGCTCGATGCCCAGCGCCAACAAGTGCCCGTCTCGCGTGCTGATCTCAGCGCCGACCAGCACCGCGACGCGCAGCCGATGCGCCGCGGCGAACTCGCGCGCCCGCAACGCGCCCTCGATGCAATCGTGATCGGTGATGGCGATCACGTCTAGATCGGTGTGCTGCTCCACGTATGCCAAAATTGCCTCAACGCTCTGACTGCCATCGCTGTACGTGCTGTGCATGTGCAGATCGGCTTTCCCCACGCCCCTCGACTCCTCTCAGCGCGCCGTCCTAGCTTAAAGAATGCCCGATTTGAATTAAGAGACAGGGAAAGTTTCGTTAAGGCTGGGCCCAAAT
Organism: uncultured Anaerolineae bacterium; assembly: GCA_938005675.1. GTDB lineage: Bacteria > Chloroflexota > Anaerolineae > Aggregatilineales > UBA2796 > CP2-2F. Next base: position 13,155 of record CALKXH010000140.1, on the reverse strand, counting down.
GGCAAAAATCAGCCGACTGCGCCGTGATCGAGGACGGCGCGCTCGCCCCTGCCCAAGCGCCAAGTCCGCGCTGCGGCGAGCGCCGCCCGCACGTAGGCTTGCGCTGCGCGGACGGCTGTGGCTAGGTCGTGACCGTGTGCCAGCTCAGCGGCGATGCAGGCGGCGAAAGTGCAGCCCGCTCCGCGCGGATTGCGCCCCGCTAGGCGCGGAGTCTCGAAGACGTGCAGCTGATCGGTTTGCCACAGCACATCGCGGATGAGGGCTGAGTCGGCGTGGGCGCCCTTGATCAGCACGGCGCGGGCGCCCTGAGCGGCTAGGGCGCGCGCCATCTCAGGGCTATCGGCGACGGTCGCGTCGGAGAAGCCCGTCAGCAGGCGCGCCTCGTCAAAGTTCGGCGTGATCAGGCGCGCGCGCGGGAAGAGCATCCGTTTGTAAGCCTCTAGCGCCTCAGGCGTCACGATCAAGCGCCCGTTGCCATCCAGCAAGACGGGATCGACCACCAAGTTCGGCGGCTCGGCGGGCAGCGACTCAGCGACGGCGGCGATGATCTGCGCGCTGAGCAGCAGCCCGCACTTGATGGCATCCGCGCCGATATCCGCCAAGACGACCCGAATCTGCTGCGCTACGAACTCAGGCGGCAAGCTATGGAAAGCGGCGATGTGCGTCGAGTCTTGCGCCGTGAGCGCCGTGAGCGCCGCCATGCCGTAGACTCGGCGGGCGGCGAAGGTTTTCAAATCAGCCTGAAGCCCGGCGGCGCCGCTTGAGTCGGAGGCGGCGATGGCGAGCGCGCGCGGAATCATGCTCCGAAAGCCGCTCCGAGCGCGTAATAGCCCTCCGCCGCGCCGAAGAGCTGATCGAGCGTCACGTACTCGTCGGTGATGTGCGCGGTCGTCTCCAAGCCAGCGCCGTAGCCGATGACGGGCAAGCCGATGCTGGCTGCGTAGCTGCCGTTGGTGCAGAAGTTGTAGTGACCGATCTGGGCGGCTTGTCCCGCGCGTTGTAGGGCGGCTTGCGCCGCGCGCACAAAGGGACTCTCCGACTCGGTCTGCCACGCCGCCTGAAACTTCTTGCCGCTGAGCGTGACGCCCGTGTAGCAAGTGAAACTGCCTACGTCCACGCTGGCTTCGGCGCGGAAGGTCGGGTCGGCGGCGGCGAGGGCGGCGATGGTGGCGTGAATCGGCTCTAGGACGCTCTCCGCCGTCTCGCCCAGCAGGACGCGCCGATCATAACGGGCGCGACACTGGTAAGGCAGCACGGAGATCGACGGGAAGGGCGCGCTGACGATCTCGGTCGGCTCTAGGATGCCCTTGCCCAGCCGCTCATGCTCAGGCGGCGGCAGCTGATCGAGCGCGCTGATCAGCTTCGCCATGTGTTTGAGGGCGTTCACGCCCAAGTGCGGCGTGCTGGCGTGTGCCGACTTGCCGTAGGTGGTGAGCGCGATCTCAGCCCGCCCGCGCCCGGCTGTGACCAAGCGCAGCTCAGTCGATTCGCAGATCACGACCAGATCGGGCGCGTAGCGCTCCAGCACGCGGCTGAAGGCAAGCCCCTCGATGACCTCCTCGCCGACCGACGCCGAGACCAACGCCGTGCCGCGCAAGACGCCGTCCTGCTTGGCGTAGGCGAGCGCGGCGAGCGAGGCAGCCAGCGAGCCTTTCATATCGCAGCTGCCGCGCCCGTAGAGCTTGCCCTCGGCGACCGTCCCGCCGAGCGGATCGTAGCGCCACGCGCTCAGATCGCCCAGCCCGACCGTATCCACGTGCGAGTCGTAGATCACGGTCGCGCCCTCGCCGCCATAGAGAACGCCCACCAAGTTTCCGCAAGCGTCGATCTCAACCGAGTCGTAGCCCAACTCGCGCATCCATGCCGCCGTCCGCTCGATCACGGCGCCTTCCTCGCCCGAGAGCGAGCGAATCTGCACCAGCGACTGCGCAATCGCCAAAATTTGTTCGCGTCGTGCTTCAGAGAGCATCGCTCAGCCTTTCTGTTGCGGCAGAATCATAGCGCGCACCACGCCCGCGCGGTAGTCCGCCGCCGCATCAAAGGCTTCGGCAGCGCGCGAGAGGGGCATCTGGAAGCCGCCGAGCGCGTCTAGATCGACCAAGCCGCGCTCCGCCAGCGCGATAGACGCCTCGTAAGTGTGATTCATCCGCCGCGAGTAGATGAGAGTCAGCTCCTTGCGGCGCACCACCGATGCCTTCAGGGTGAACTCGTCTTCGGCGGGAATGCCCACGATGATGACTCGCCCGCCGTTGCGCGCCGCCAAAGCGCACTGATTGGCGGTCTCGGTCACCCACGCCGCCTCAAAGGCGACATCCACGCCGCGCTTGTTGGTCAGCCGCATGACCTCTTCAACAGGATCGACCTGCTCGACGTTCAGGCAGTGGTCGGCGCCGAAGTTCGCCGCCATATCCAGCCGCCACGCGTAGCGATCCACCGCGAAGATGTGCCGCGCGCCCGCCAAGCGCGCCAACCGCAGACACAGCAAGCCAATCGTGCCGCAACCGATCACGAGGACGTCCTCGCCGTGCCGCACGGCGCCCAGTCGGGCGGCGTGCAGCGCCACGCCCAACGGCTCCAACAAGGCGGCGCCCACGTCGCTGATGCAGTCTGGCACGGGCACGAGCGAGCGGGCGGGATGTACGATGCGCTCTTGAAGCGCGCCGTGCTGCGGAAAGTAGCCCATGAACTTCAAGTTCAGGCACAGATGGTGCTGCCCGTGCTGGCAGAACTCGCACTGCAGGCAGGGCGTGGCGGGATCGATAGCGACGCGCTGCCCGACCCGCAAATGCGGCGGCGCTTCAGCGCCCAGCGCCACGATCACGCCGCCCGCCTCATGCCCTAGCACCAGCGGCTCGCGGCTGGAGACCCCGCCGATGTTGCCCAGCAGGTAGGTGTGCAGATCGCTGCCGCACACGCCCACAGCCGTCACTGCGACGAGCGCCTCGCCCGCGCGCGGCTCGGCGTCCTGCACTTCGCGCACGCGGATATCGCGCACGCCGTGAAAAAATGCCGCTTGCATCGCCTCACTCAGACGCCGAGTCGGCTTTGCGCTGCGGTACAGCGCAGACGTCGGGCTGAGCGGTCTTGGCGGGGATGATGCACAAGAAAGTCAGCGGCTCGTCGCCGATGTTCTGGAACTGATGGCGCTCCCAGCCCGCCACGTAGACCACGTCGCCTGCGCTGACCTCTTCGTAGCGCTCGCCCAGCAGGACGCGCGCTCGTCCGTGCATGATCAACACGCCGTGGTCGTGCGCGTGTTCATCGAGGTTAGACGCCTGCCCGACTGGGATCGTGAAGTAGCGCAAGGCGAAATTGGGCGCTCCGTCCGCCGCGCCGATCAAGACCTGCTTGGTGGCGGAAGCGCCCTCAGCGCCGTAACGCTCCACTGCGACGCCCTCCCACTGCCAGAAGGGCGACTCGCCCATCCGTTTGTGAACGACACCCATCTTTGAAACCTCCCTTGCACAAAGTTGCAGCGTTTGCACGTTTGCAGCAACTATAGCGCAAGGGACGCCTCTAGCGCAACGGACTGATCATGTCTGGGCTGGTGAAGTCATCTTTGTGCTTGCGCGGCGGTATAATCACGCCGACCAGCACCAAGACCACGCCTACGGCTGCTGCCCCGCCGCCGTAGATCAAAAAGCCGTTAGCAATCCGCGTTGTAGCGCTCTCAAGCGCGCTGAGCGCGGCATTTTCCAGCGCTTCGCTGCTCTGCAAGCCCACCTGATCGGACAAGACTGAGCTGATCTGATCGGAGATGACAGCGCTGCCACGCCCTGTCGAGATTGCCACGCCCATCAGCAAGACGGGCAGCGCCGCCCCCAACAGCATTAGGCCCAAAGCCGCCCATAAGTCTTTGGTCGAGCCCGCCAATAGGAATCCTGCGAGCAGCCCGAATAGCAGCGCGACGATCAGCAGCACCAGCCCGCTAGTGATGAGAGATTGCACTGCATCGCCCAGCAACGTGCCGCTCTGTGTGTTGGGCGGGATCGGATCGCCGATGGGCTGCAAGTCGGGCAGGTTTCGGATGAAGCGTGGCAAGCGCTCGCGCACCTGAGCAGTGAATTCTTGAGGCGATTGGTTGGGCAGGCGGCAAGTGGGCAAGAGCGAATCGGCAGGCGGTGCGTTGGGCGTGCAGGTCGGCAACACTTGCGCCAGCACACTGGCGAAGGCTTCGATCTGCTGATCGGACGACAAACTGCTTTTGATCGGGCGCAAATCCAACGTCAGCGCCAAGCCGCGCGAGAAATCCTCGAAGTAGTCGAACAGCGCGTTGATATTGCGGTCAATCTCATCGCGGACGTAGGTGGGCGTAACCACAGCTCGAATTGCTTGCACAAAAGCGTCCACTGTCCCAGGTGGGAGCGTGTCGTCGTCCAGCTCTAGTATGTACGCCAAATCGAGGGCATCGCTTAAAAGGGCAGCGTACGATAGCGTCTCCGAGCTTATGATATCGATGTAAAACGAGCGGTTGAAAAGCCACGTGCTGACAGCGCCTGTCAGCAAGCCGCAAGAAGCCAGCGGCAGAAAGATGAACAAAAAAACGAAAAACCCTAAACACGACCGCAAGCATCCCGGACTCGATTGCATTAGCGCGTCTCCTCGACTTGAACGGCTGTCCGCCTTTCGATTCTAAGGACTTTCGGATCGCTTGGCAAGCTTGTGGAGAATTTGCCCCGCCGCGTTTATAATCAAACTGGCGTTTGAATGCCCTAAAAACTTTAGGAGAGGTCTTTAGCACATGACAGAGAGACGTGAAGCAGTCATCGTGGCGGCGACGCGCACCGCCGTCGGCAAGGCGAAGCGCGGCAGCACGCAGAATGCTCGCGCCGATGAGCTGGCAGCCGCCGTGATCCGCGAATTGATGCGCCAAGTCGAGGGCAAGCTCGCCCCCGATCAGATCGACGACGTGATCATCGGCTGCGCCATGCCAGAAGGCTCGCAAGGCTTGAACACGGCGCGCGTGATCGCTCTGCGCGCCGGCTTGCCCGCCGACGTCCCCGCCCAGACGGTCAACCGCTTCTGCGCCAGCGGCTTGCAGACCATCGCCAGCGCGGCGGAGCGCATCATCGCCGGCGGCGCCGACGCCATCATCGCCGGCGGCGCCGAGAGCATGAGCCTCGTCCCGATGACGGGCTTTCGCATGTCGCCCAATCCGTACATGGCGGAGCATCAGCCCGAAGTCTACATGAGCATGGGCTTGACGGCGGAGCGCGTGGCGCAAGAGTGGCAGGTCAGCCGCGAGGATCAGGATCGCTTCGCCTACGAGAGCCATCAAAAGGCGGCGGCGGCGCAAGACGCCGGCAAATTCAAGGAGGAGATCGTGCCAGTCCAGATCGAAGAGGTCGTCATCGGCGAGGACGGCAAGCCACAGCCCGTCACGTACCTCCTCGATGCCGACGAGCATCTGCGCCGCGATACCACCCTAGAGGCGCTCGCCAAGCTGAAGCCCGCCTTCATGCAGGGTGGCACGGTCACGGCGGGCAACTCCTCGCCGCTCAGCGATGGCGCCGCCGGAGTCATCGTGATGGAGCGCGGCATGGCGGAGCGGCTCGGTCTGCAGCCGTTGGCGCGCTTCGTCGGCTTTGCGGTCTCAGGCGTGCGCCCAGAGGTGATGGGCGTCGGTCCGATCAAGGCGGTGCCGAAGGTTCTGGCGCGCACGGGCTTGTTGCTCGATCAAATCGACCTGATCGAGCTGAACGAGGCGTTCGCGGCGCAGGCGTTGGCGGTCATCCGCACGCTGGAGATGGACATGGCGCGCGTGAACGTCAACGGCGGCGCCATCGCGCTGGGGCATCCGCTCGGTTGCACGGGCAGCAAGCTGACCGTGCAGGTGATCCACGAGCTGCGCCGTCGCAAGGCGCGCTACGGCATGGTGACCATGTGCGTGGGCGGCGGTCAGGGCGCAGCGGGCATCTTCGAGAACTTGAACTAGCTCCAACGGCGACCCTCTCCCTGCTCGCACGGCGGGAGAGGGTCGTAAGGCGACTTCACGGGGCGCCCCATAGCCGAATCGTCCTATCGTAAGCGCCGCTGACGAGCCGACGCCCGTCAACCGACCACGCCAGCGACCAGACCCAATCGGTGTGTCCCTCCAGCGTCCGTAAGGCTTGCCCGCTCGCGCCATCCCACAGACGGATCGTCCCGTCGGCGGCGCCTGAGGCGAGGTAGCGCCCGTCAACCGACCACGCCAGCGCGTAGAGCGCCTCTGAATGCGCTTCGATAGTCTGCAACAGCCGAGCGTCGCGGGCATCCCACAGGCGGAGCGTCCCATCCGCCGCGCCTGTGGCTAAGCGCCCATCAGGCGACCACGCCACGGCGAAGATCGCGCCGTCACCGCCGTCTAGGGCGCCCACAAACCGCCCATCTTCGGCGTTCCACAGCCGAATCGTCCCATCGAAGCCGCCTGAGGCGATCAGCTGCCCATCGGCTGACCACGCCACGCTCCGAATCAGCCCTGTGTGACCCTCCAACGTGCGCAGCGGCGCGCCGCTCTGGGCATCCCACAGGCGCACCGTTCGATCCGCCGCGCCTGAGGCGAGGATGCGCCCGTCGGGCGACCACGCCAAGGCGTAGACGAGGCTGATGTGTCCTGTGAGCGTCTGCAGGGGCGCGCCGCGCTCAGCCTCCCACAGGCGGATGCTCATATCCGCCCCGCCGCTGGCTAGACGCCCGTCCGCCGACCACGCCACGGCGAAAACCGCGCCCGTATGCCCCTCCAAAAGGCGCGGCGCCGCTTTGAAGTCCTGCGCGTCGTAGAGCGCGACGCCCAGACTGCTCGCCACCGCTAAGCGCGCGCCATCGGGCGAGAAAGCCACTTGGTTGACCGTGCCGCTCTCCAGCCGCTCCAGCTCCACAAAGCGCGCTAGGGCTTCAGGGCTGAGGGCGGGGCTGGGCGTCGGCGTGGAGTCCTGCGCGGCAAGCGGCGCGGGCGCTCCGAACGCCACGCCGATCAGCCCCAAGACGCTCAGCACGCCCAAGAGCGCCCAGAGTCTCAGTTTAGCGAACTGCCCGCGCATCGAATCGCTCCATCGAACCCCGTGCAGCGCCGAAAGCTACGGATTGACGACCGTCAAGCGCCGCGAGCCGATCTCAATCGGCTCTTGCCCGCTGTAAGCGCGCGTGACCTGCACCACGTAGCGTCCGAGCGCCCACGCCTCAGCTTGATCGCCCGCCTCGCGCACGCCATAGCGCAACGCCAAGGTCTGGTTGCCGTTGCAGCCCAGCGGATTGCGGCAGGTGATGCTCAGAGCCTCCTCCGCCACGATCTCGCCGCGCTCGTTTTGCACGCGCGCCTGCACGAAGGTGGTCGGGAAGCGCGGTCCGATCTGATAGTTCCAGCTGACTGTCACAGCGAGTTCGCCGTCGGGCGCCAGCAGCAAGACGGACTCATCCGTATCGATTGGCGCTTCGCTCGCCGCCTCAGGCTGCGCGGCGATCAGGGCGGCGCTGTGCGCCGAGAACGTGACTGCGATGTTGCGCTGCCGTAAGGCGGTCAGACTGATTTCGATGGACAGAATGGCTACGATAAGCAGGGCTATGGGCAGCCCCAGCCGTTTGATGATCATGGTAGACGTCATACCTGCGTGAACTTTAAGCTCCAAGGGCAGATTCTAGCACAAAACGGTCGGCGGCGGCGGCGACCGCCATCGGGCGCTGAAAAATCGCCCTTTTGCCGTGATGAATTCAAGCGACTCGCCACTCGCGCCCCGCCTGAAAATGTGTTAAAATGAGGATCGCCTTCGGGGACGGCAACCCGCCGCTGTGAGTGAGTTGAAATTGGAAAGCTAACCGCTATGGACATTGGGAACATCCGCACGGTCGCCATCGATGAGGAAATGCGCGATAGCTACCTCGATTACGCCATGAGCGTGATCGTGGCGCGCGCCCTGCCCGACGCCCGCGACGGTCTCAAGCCCGTCCATCGGCGCATCCTCTACGTGATGCACGACATGGGCTTACGCCCGACGGCGCCTTATAAAAAGAGCGCCCGTATCGTCGGCGAGGTGCTGGGCAAGTATCATCCGCACGGCGATGGCGCCATCTACGACGCCATGGCGCGCCTCGCCCAAGATTTCTCCATGCGCTACCCCCTCGTCGACGGTCAAGGCAATTTCGGCAGCGTCGATGGCGACTCGCCAGCTGCCATGCGCTACACCGAAGCGCGCCTCGCCCCCATCGCCGAAGAGATGCTCGCCGACCTTGAGATGAACACGGTCGATTGGACGGACAACTTCGATGGCAGCCTCCAAGAGCCAACCGTGCTGCCCGCCCGCCTGCCCAATCTGCTGGTCAACGGCTCCAGCGGCATCGCCGTCGGCATGGCGACCAACATCCCGCCGCACAACCTGCGCGAGGTGGCAGCCGCCGTCGCCTACATGATCGATCACTACGACGATCTGGATAGCATCGGCGTAGATGACCTGATGCAGTTCATCAAGGCGCCCGATTTCCCCACCGGCGCCACCCTGATCGGCGGCGAGGCGCTGCGCGAGGTCTACGCGACCGGGCGCGGCAAGCTGGTGGTGCGCGCCACCTGCGAGATCGAAGAGCTCAAAAGCGGCAAGCTCGCCATCATCGTCAGCGAAATCCCCTACCAGATCAGCAAGACCGCCATCATCGAGCGCTTGGCGCAGCTGGCGAAGGAAGGGCGGCTAGATGCCATCAGCGACTTGCGCGACGAGTCGGATCGGCACGGGATGCGCATCGTCATCGAGCTGAAGCGCGGCGCGCAGCCGCTCAAGGCGCTCAACCAGCTCTATAAGTTCACCCAACTGCAGACCACCATCGGCGTGCAGCTCTTGGCGCTGGTGGAGGGCGAGCCGCGCACCATCAGCCTGAAGCGCGCCCTGCAAATCTACATCGAGCATCGCCGCGAGGTCATCCGCCGCCGCTCCGAGTTCGAGCTGGAGAAGATGACTGCCCGCGCCCACATCCTCGAAGGCTACCTCAAAGCCCTCGACGCCATCGATGCCATCATCCAGACCATCCGCGAGGCGCAGGACACCGAAGCCGCCCGCGAGGCGCTGATCAGCCGCTTCGCGTTCAGCGAGGCGCAAGCGCGCGCCATCTTGGAGCTGCAACTGCGCCGCCTAGCTGCCCTCGAGCATCACAAAATCGCTGAAGAATACGCCCAAGTGCGCGAGCGCATCGCCTACCTTGAGGACTTGTTGGCGCATCCCGCCAAGATTCTCGCCCTGATCAAGGACGATCTGAACGAGGTGGCGGAGAAATTCGGCGATCCGCGCCGCACGCGCCTCGATACGAGCGCCAGCGCCGAGATCGACGAAGCCGACCTCGTGCGCGATGAAGAGGTGCTGATCGCCATCACGCAGCGCGGTTACGTCAAGCGCTCGCCCTCGGCGCTCTACCGCGCGCAAGGGCGCGGCGGGCGCGGCATGATGGGCATCGCCACCCGCGATGAAGATACCGTCGAGCATCTGATCAGCGCCAACTCGCTGGCGCACTTGCTCTTCTTCACCAATCACGGCAAGGTCTATGCGCAGCGCACCTACCAGCTGCCGCAGACAGACCGCGTCGGCAAGGGCACTCTGCTGACCAACTTGTTAGCGCTAGACGATGGCGAGCGCGTCACTGCTGTGACTTGCGTGGATAACTTCGAGAGCGGCTACTTCGTGCTGTGTACGCGCAAAGGCAGGATCAAGCGCGTCAAGGTCTCGGAGTTCGCCAGCGTGCGCGCCAACGGCTTGATCGCCATCTCGCTAGAGGAAGATGATCGGCTGCAATGGGTGCGGCGCACTTCCGGCTCGGATCGGCTGATCCTCGTCACGGCGAACGGGCGCGCCCTGCTGTTTGAAGAGGATCAAGTCCGCCCGATGGGGCGCGCCGCGGCGGGCGTGCGCGCCATCCGCCTGCAAGAGCAGGATTACCTCGCCGGCGTCGATGTGGTCGACCACACGGTCAGCGAGCTGTTGATCGTCACGGCGCGCGGCTACAGCAAGCGCATCGCCATCGGGGAGTATCCGCTCAAGCGGCGCCTCAGCATGGGCGTGCGCACCATCAGCGCGAAGGCGCTGCACAAGTTCGGCGTCATCGCCGCCGCCAAGGCGCTGCGCCCCAACGATGAAGTCACTTTCATCACCCGCAACGGCATGACCCTGCGCACGCGCGCCGATTCGATCCGTCTGACGGGGCGCGCGGCGCAAGGCGTGCGCGCCCTGCGCGTCCAAGCCGACGATCAAGTCGTGAGCGTCGCTGTGGTGGAAGCCTCGCCCGCCGACGCCCTCAAGACCACCACCAACGGCTACGGCGCGGATGCCGCGCTCAGCTTGCGGCAGGCTGCTCCCGCTGAGGCGCCGCCTCTGAACGGCGACTCGGCTGAGGCAGACTACCTCTTGGACGTGGAGGACGACCTCGAAGACGACTTCGCCGACGACGAGCCCGACTCCGACGGCGAGGGCGAGCCTGACGGCGACGCCGACAGCGAGTAGGCGCTGTGTACGCCCCGCCTGAGTTCGGCGCGCCGCCGCCCGCGCGCTCGCCCATGCCGCAAGAGCGCCTGATCGGGCTGTTGGTGCTGCTCTTGCTGCTGAGCAGCTGCTTTTTCTTCGCCCTCAGCGCCGACTCAGCCGTCTTCGACCCGCTCAACACCGCCCGCCCCATCACTCAGACGTGGCGCGCCCAACAGACGGGCACGCCGCGTCCCGCCACGCGCCCGCCCCGCCCGACGCCCACCTCGCGCTTCGGCGGCGGCTCGGTGCAACACACGCCTCTAACTCAGCCCGACGATCTGACTTATCACACAGGGAAATAACTGCATGACGCGACAAACCATCAGCTCTGGCTCGCACTGGGAGAGTCTGGCGGGCTATGCGCGAGCTGTGCGCATCGGACGCCACATCTGGATCAGCGGCACGACCGCCGCCGATGAGCATTCGCAGCCCGTCGCGGTCGGCGATGCCTACGAACAGACCCGCTACATCCTGCACAAGATCGAGCGCGCCCTGATCGAGGGCGGCGCCACGCGCCGAGATATCGTGCGGACGCGCATTTATCTGATCGATCAGGCAGATTGGCGGGCGGTGGCGCGTGCGCACGCCGAATTTTTCGGTGAGATTCGCCCCGCCAACACGCTGGTGGTCGTGGCGGCGCTGATCGGTGCGGAGTACCGCGTCGAGATCGAGGCGGAAGCTTACTTGAGCGGGCAAGTTTGAATAAGCTAACCCAGCCGACTTGACATTTATCCTAGAATGCTGTTATGCTGTTGTTGTGGTTTGCTAACGAGGTTTCTATGAAACGCCTATTAGTCATTTTTACGGTCTTCGTGCTCTTGTTTGCAGGCTTTGCGTTGGCGCCGACGCCTACGCGCGCGCAAGGCTGCACCGTCACCTTCACAGGCTCGTACACCAACCCGTTCCCTGTCTCCATTCCCGCCATCGTCGAGATCAGGACGGCGCCGCCGCCCGGCGGGACGGTCTTGGCGTCGCAGAGCTTCACCATTCCCGCCAGCACAACCTCATCGCAGACCTTCACCCTGACCTTGCCCTCGCCCTACACTGGACCAGTCTACGGGCGCATCTTCAGCTCGTTCACGTCTTTTCCTTTCACCTTCACCAACGACACGACCTCCGGACCGCTCACCACCAATTGCGGCGATGTCAGCACGCTTGAGACCTGCGTCGTCACCTTCGATGTCACCTACACCAAGCCGCCGGGCAACCCCCCCAGCACAGCGACCGTCCAGCTGCGCACGGCGCCGGGCGGCGGCGGGACGCTGGTCGGGCAAGCCTCAATTAACTACCCCGCCACTGGTTCAACGCCCACCACTTTCACCAACACGGTCAGCATCGCTGTGCCGTCGGGCTACGTGGCGCCGGTCTGGGCGTACGTTCTGGGGGCGGGCGGCGCTGGCACGGGCGAACTGGGTCCGTTGCAGGCGAATTGCGGGCTAGTGCCCGGCTGCTTCAACTTGGTCGGGGCGGGGCAGGGCAAGCTGGTGCGCGCCACGCCGCTCTACTGGGCGCCGCGCCCAGAGGCAGCCAGCAAGATCGTCATTGACGTCACGCCCGACGCCAAGACCTACTGGGTGCTGGGCATCGATGCCACGCGCCGCTTCTACAAGATCATCATCGCTTGCGGCACGTACTGGGTGCCAGTCGACACGCTGATCCCGAACCCGGATAACGTCTGGCGCAGCGCTCCGCTGCCCGACCGCGTCGTGGACTAGCCTCAAAAGGCGCTTAAAACAGGACAGTCCGTCTAGGCACGCGCCTAGACGGACTGTTTGCATGTCAAAATGGCGAGCCCGCCCTCAGCCGCCCAGCTGCGGGAAGAGCAGCAAGCTCTCAACCGCCTCAAGGGTCGGCTCGATGACGCGCAGCTGATTGGCGAAGGCGCTCTGCACGCCCTCCAGCGCGCCCTGATGGTAGTTCATGATGATCTCAGGGTCTTTCAGGACGTGACCGGTCAGCACAGCCACCACATCCTCATCTGGGCGGATGACGCCGCTCCCGATCAGCTTGCGGACGCCTGCCACGCTGGCCGCCGAGGCCGGCTCACAACCGATGCCCGCCGCGTCGACCATCGCCTTGGCGTCCAGAATCTCCTGATCGCTGACCGCCTCGACCACGCCGTCGGTCAGCTCGATGGCGCGCCGCGCCTTGACGAAGCTCGCCGGGTTGCCGATCTTGATCGCAGTGGCGAGGGTCTGCGCCTTGACCTGCGGGCGCGTCTGGAAGCCATCGCGGTAGCTCTGATAGAAAGGCGAGGCGCCCTCCGCCTGAATTACGGCGAGGCGCGGCAGCCGCTCGATCAAGCCGAGCGCGCGCAGCTCGCTCAGCGCCTTGCCAAAGGCGGAGACGTTGCCCAAGTTGCCGCCCGGCAAGACGATCCAATTCGGGACGCGCCAACGGCGCTGCTGCAGCAGCTCAAAAGCGATGCTCTTCTGCCCCTCAAGGCGGAACGGATTGACCGAGTTGAGCAGATAGATGCCCAACTCGCGGCTCGCCTTGCGCACCAGCTCCAGGCAGGCGTCGAAGTCGCCGCGCACTTGCACGTTCAGCGCGCCATAGGCAACCGATTGCGCCAATTTGCCCGCCGCGATGTTCCCGTACGGGAAGAAGACGAGCGCCTGCAGCCCCGCCAAGGCGCAATAAGACGACATCGAGGCGGAGGTGTTGCCCGTCGAGGCGCACA
>CALKXH010000139.1 GCA_938005675.1 uncultured Anaerolineae bacterium | reverse complement strand
CTCCACCTTCACGGTCAGCCCGACTTCGGTCTTCGCCGGCAACCCGGCTACGGTCACCGTCAACGTCAAGGATACCAGCAACGTGGCTGTGCCAGCGGGCGTGCCCGTCACCATCAGCAGCTCGCCGACGGGCATTGTAGGCAGCGGCACGACCAACGCCAGCGGGGTCGCCACCATCACCGTCTCCACGAGCGTGACACCCGGCGTCTACACCCTGCAAGCGACTGCCGGCGGCACGCCGATCACCTCGACTCCGCCGCAACTGACCGTCAACGGCATCAGCGCCACGCTCTCGACCATCAGCGTCGTGCCGAACACGATCACGGCTGGCAGCGGCAGCGCAACCGTCACAGTCACCGTCAAGGATACCGCCAATAACAACGTCAGCGGCGCGACCGTCGTCCTGACCAGCAGCCGCGGCGCCACCGACACCATCGCCCCGCTGAGCGACACCACCGACGTCAACGGTCAGGCGACCTTCACGGTCAGCAGCAACACCGTTGGCACGGCGACGCTCTCCTACACCGCCAACACCATCCCGATCAGCAACAGCGGCATCCTGAACGTGGTCGCCGGTCCGGACTTGGCGTTGGCGAAGAGCAACATCGGCACCTTCAGCGCTAACACGCAAGGCACCTTCCAGCTCACGGTCACCAATCTGGGCGGTCCGGTCAACCCTGGCAGCACCATCACGGTCACCGATACCTTGCCGGCCGGCATGACCTACGTCTCCGCCAGCGGCACGGACTTCACCTGCAGCGCTTCGGGCAGCACGGTCACCTGCACGCGCAACACGGGCTTGCCCGCCAGCGGCAGCGTCACCATCAACCTCAACGTCCTGCCGACCGTGCCCGGCAGCGTGACCAACACCGCTACGGTCAGCTTGGCGGTGCAGACCGATACCAATCCCGCCAACAACTCCGCCTCGCACACGGTCGTGGTGCAGCCGCCCACCCCGCAGACCATCAGCCCGACCTTCTCGACGGTGACCATCAGCCCGACCACGGCGCCCGCCGATAACGTCTCAGGCATCAACGTGCAGGTCAACGTGCGCAACATCAGCAACATCCCCGTCAACGGCGCGCAAGTCACCCTGCTGCCCGTGCCGAGCACCGGCCTGACCATCCTCGCCGCCCCGACGCTCACCAGCGATAGCAACGGCGACGTAGCGTTCGTGGTGCGCTCGAACGTGGCGCAGACGGTCAACTTCTCGGTCTCGATCACCGCCGCCAACAACGTCGTCCTGACGGGCTTGCCGCCTGTGACCTTCACGGCTTCCGCCGCCACGCCGCCGCCGAGCACCACGCTGACCATCAGCGAGGCGAACTCGACGGTCATCTCGAACTTCAACTCGATCCCCGCCGATAACACGACCGCCGCAACGATCACGGTCACGCTGCGCAGCACCACCAACCAGCCGGTGCCCGGCAAGTCCGTGACGCTGCGCGCCAACCCCGCCCTCGCCTCGGTCTCGATCCAGCCGCCCAGCGGCACGACCGACGCCAACGGCGTGGTCAGCTTCAGCGTGCGCGCTTCGGCGCAAGGGCAAGCGACCTTCTCGGCGGAGGCGACCGACGATCGCGTCTACTTCATCACCCAGACGGCGACCGTGCAGTTCACGGCGCCCGGCACGCAGCCCGTCGCCAATCCGCAAGCGGGTCAGCAGCCCGGCGCTCAGACTGGGCAGCCCGTGGCATTGCAGCCCTCCACCATGACGGTGCCGATGGGTCCGCTCAGCGGCACTGTGACCGCTTTCCGCCTGCGCGTGCGGCAAGGTCCGGGCCTGAACTTCCCGGTCTTGGGTCTGTTGGCGCGCGGCACGCCGCTCAGCCTGATCGGGCGCGATGCGCGCGGCGCGTGGTATCAGATCGAGATCGAGGGCGGCACGGCGTGGATCAGCGCCCGCTGGGTGCGCGTGACGCGTAACGTGCGCAATCAGTTGCCTGTGGTGGCGGCGCCTGGCACTTCGCCCATCCTGCTGCCGCCGCGCGCAGAGCCGCAGCAGGGCGAGGGCGTTGGTGTGGTCAACACCTTCCTGCTGCGCGCGCGCAGCGGTCCCGGCACGCAGTTCCAGCAGATCGGCTTGCTGAGCGAAGGCACCGAGATCGTGATCCTCGGCATCAGCCGCGACCGTCGCTGGTATCTCTTCCGCACGCCGGATGGCACAGCCTGGACGAGCGCGCTGTACGTCCGCCTGCGCTTCGTCAACGGCGCTGAGAGCCTGCCGCTGCTCAACGCCGACGGCACGCCCGTCTTCTAGCGGCAACGCGCAGGCAACACGGCGTGGTCGGAGCAATCCGACCACGCTTTTTTATCCGCCCAAGAAGGCGCTCACGACGGCGAGGAAGCGCTCTGGCGCTTCGAGCATCGGGAAGTGTCCGCAGCCCTCGAAGAGCAGGAAGCGGCTGTTGGGGATGCGCGCCGCCGCCAAGATTCCCTCCCGCACCGAGACCGCGCCATCGCGCGCGCCGAAGAGGATCAGGGTCGGGGCGCTGATGCGGCTCAGCAGCGCGCTGATATCCGTGTTGAGGGTCGCCCAGCCGGCGCGCCAACGCGCCAGGCGCGCGTCGGGGCGGGCGGCGTAGCGCCGATCCTCCGCCCACGCCGCGTACGGCAAGCGATCCATATCGGCGAACCACGTCCTGAAGAAGAACTTGCCCACGCGCGGATGCTGCTCCGCCAAGCGCGTCTGCAGCCTCAAGAGGGCGGGGAAAAAGACGGGCAGCAAGACCAGCGCGCCGTTCAGCCAGATCAGGCGCGGCGTGGCGCGTCCGCTGAGGATGCCGCCCACGTCGATCAGGTGGGTCAGGCGGGCGGCTGCCAGCTGCGCGCCGATGTACAAGCTGATCAAGCCGCCCATCGAGTGCCCCATCAGGGCGAAGCGCGCCAAGCCCAGCTGATCGGCGAGCGCCACCACGCGCCGCGCCTGCGCCGCGATGCTGTAATCGCCGTCGGGCGGCGCGTCGCTCTCGCCGTGACCGAGCAGGTCGGGCGCGATCAGGTAGTGGCGCTCCGCCAACCCCGCCAGGACGTGCCGCCAGACCAATTTGTGGCACGTCCAGCCGTGGATGAGCAGCAGCGGCGGCGCGCTGGGATCGCCCGCCGCCACGTAGACGATCTGATGCCCATCGAGGCGCGCCGCGCGGCGCTCGAACTGTGGAGACCGATCCGATAGGGACATGGGTGCAACCTCTTGCGGTGCGATCAAGGTTTGCCGCGCAGCCAAGTCAGCGCGCCGCCGAGGATTTGCTCAGCGAGGGAGACGGGCTGTTTATCGGCGCGGCAGCTCTCCCAGAGGGCATCGAGGGCAGCCGCATCGAAGGAGTCGGGCGCGCCGATGCCGACGATCTGAGTGCAGGGTGGCGTCTCGCCCCACGGCTCGCCCAGCGTCAGCGAGAGGCGCGTGCCAGCCACCTGCAGCACCCCGCGCCGCGTCGGATCGTCGGCGAGGTAGAGCAGCCCCTTGGCGCGGTAGAGCGTGTTGGGCAGCCGTTTGAGCGCCTTTCGGAGCGCTTTGAGCGAGAGCGGCGCCGCGCTCTGCCAGCTGTAGGCGCTGAACATCAGGCTGTGATCGTGAACGTGGTCGTGGTCGTGAGCGCCCGCCGCATGGACGTGCACCGCGTGGGCGGGGCGAGCGAGCAGGCGGCTGGGATCGAAGCGCCCGGTGTCCAGCAGCAAGTCGACGGGCACGCGCCCGAAGCTGGTCTCGATCACGCGCGCCGTCGGATAGAGCCACTTGCGCTTGAGGGCGGCGACGCGCTCTGGCGTGACCAAGTCGACCTTGTTGATGACGATCAAATCGGCGACGGTCAGCTGCTCGTAGGCGAGGTAGGCGTTGGCGCCTTCAAGCTGCTCGAATTGTTCGGCATCGACGACGGCAACGATGGCATCGAGGCGGATGCGCTGGCGCAATTCGGGCAATTGGAAGGTCTGGGCGACTGAGACGGGGTCGGAGACGCCGCTCGGCTCGATGACGATGTAATCGGGCGGATCGGGGCGCTCGATCAGCTGCAGGGCAGCGCGCAGCAGGTCGCCGCGGATGCTGCAGCAGACGCAGCCGTTGGCGAGCGTGATCTGCTCTGAGGTCGGCACGCCGACGATCAGCTGGGCGTCGATGTTGATCGCCCCGAAATCGTTGACCAGGACGGCGATGCGCAAGCCGTGATCGCTCTTGAGCAGATGGTTGAGCAAGGTGGTTTTGCCGGCGCCCAGAAAGCCTGAGAGGATGGTCAGCGGGATCGGGCGGGGCGCTTCAGACGGGTTCATACTTGCCAAGACTCCTCGTCCTGCGCGCTTCAAGCGAGCAGCGCGGATGCGGGCATTATGCCTGAGCGCGCCCTGAAAGTCAACGCCCGTCCTGTCAGCGATCTCAACGGGTTCTGCCGCCGCGCCCTTCGCGTTCTGCCTTGACGAAGTCACAGAGGCGTGTTATAGTCCGCCGAGTGTTGCAAGCTCTAGGTGATTTTCGAAGGGTGCGGGTGCAGACCTGTACGACCCGTTGAGGGTGCTGAGATGAACACCTCTCGCCCCGCCGTCCTGATGCTGACCCCATACTTGCCCTATCCGCCCGTCAGCGGAGGACGCTCGCGCACCTATAACTTGCTCAAGCGCCTCACCCGCGATTTCGCCGTCACGTTGGTGTGCTTCGGGCGCCCCGAAGAGCGCGCCTTCGACCTGAGCCCGTTGCAAGCGCTCTGCGAGCTGATCGTGATCAGCCGCCCCGCCAGCCCAAGTAAGCTGCGGGCTGCTCTGCTCAGCCTGACCGCGCTTCAGCCCATCACCATGCGCCTGTACAGCTCAAACGAGTTCCGTGAGACGGTCAAGCGGCTGCTGCGCGTGCGCCTGTTCGATCTGATCCACGTCGAATCCTTCTACATGCTGCAGAATCTGCCGCCTGAGCTGCCGGTGCCCGTCTTCCTCTCCGAGCCTGCCATCGAATACTTGGCGTGGTGGCGCCATGCGCGCGTGGCGCGCCCGATCTATCAGCGCCCCGCCCTCGCCCTCGAGGCGCTCAAGATGCGCTTCTTCGAGCCGCAAGCCTGGAGCGCCGCCACGCTGGTCGGCGTGATGTCCGAAGTCGATGCTCAGATCGTCAAGCGCGCCGCGCCCGGCGTGCCGACCGTCCTCTCGCCCAACGGCGTGGATACCGATCACTTCAAACCC
This sequence comes from uncultured Anaerolineae bacterium, assembly GCA_938005675.1. Classification (GTDB taxonomy): domain Bacteria; phylum Chloroflexota; class Anaerolineae; order Aggregatilineales; family UBA2796; genus CP2-2F. The sequence continues at coordinate 5,927 of CALKXH010000139.1, read as the reverse complement.
AGCGCCGTCCGCCGCGACCCCGATAGCGCCGTCTTCATGGGCGATTACAAGTATTTCCCCAACGAGGACGCCGTCCTGTACTTCGTGCGCGAGATCATGCCGCTCATCCGCGCCAAGCGCCCCAATTTCACCCTGACTCTGCTGGGCAAAGACCCAACCCCCGCCCTGATCCGCCTCGCCCGCGACCCGCGCAACGGGCTGCGCCTGCAAGGTCTGGTGGAGGATACGCGCCCGTACCTGAATCGGGCGGGCGTGTTCGTCTGCCCGCTGCGCAGCGGCAGCGGCACGCGCTTCAAGCTCTTGGAGGCGCTGGCGTGCGGCTGTCCGGTCGTCAGCACGACGCTGGGCGCCGAAGGCTTGGGCGCTCAAGATGGACGCCATATGCGCATCGCCGATGCGCCCGCCGCCTTCGCCGACGCCGTCCTGCGCTTGCTCGACGATCCGCAGGAAGCCGCCCGCCTGAGCTATCACGGGCGAAACTGGGTGGTGGAGCGGCACTCGTGGGGGCGCAGCGCCGCGCTGTTGATAGATACCTACTTCGCCCTGATCGGCAGCGAGGATATGACCGCGCCTAGCCCGTCGAATCGTCGAGCAAGGCGGCGATAGCGGCGCAGAGCTGATCGTAATGGCGGTGCGTGCTGCTGGAGATAGCGAAAGCGGCGGCGTCGGGCGCGTTGGCAAGGCGCGCTAACAAGCGGTAGGGCGGCGGCAAGGCCTCGCGCGCCACAAGCACCGCGTAGCCCTCGCGACGGCGATGCTGCCTGCCGAATAGCCAGCGCTCAAGGGCGGCGTTCGCCTCGCTCTCAGGGATGAGCGGATGGCGCACGCAGCCCAACAAGGCGCGGCGCGGCACGAACTGCTCCCGCCCCAGCAGCGGGCGCAGCCAGATGCCCTCGGCGCTCAGCCTGATCTCCGGATGCAGCACGCTCTGCAGCGTGAGGGGGATCAGCAGCGTGGCTGTGAAGAGCGCGCTGAGCAGGAAGAGGACTCCGATCCCGCCGCTCAGCAGCGCCAAGAGCAGCTGGGCGAGGATCGCCGCGAGGCACAGCGCCATGCCCAGCGCCGTCAAGCGCCTCAGGGCGCGGCGCATGGACGGGCGCGGATGCGGAAAATCAGTGATGGGCAGCTGCCCTTGAGGGAGATCGGTCATGTCCGAGTCGCAACCTGTGCAGCAGGATGATTTGATTGAGCTAGAGCTTACCACAATGGCGCACGGCGGCAGCGCCATCGGGCGGCATGAGGGGCGCACCATCTTCGTGCCGTACGCCATCCCCGGCGAGCGCATCACGGCGCGCCTCACGCAGGATAAGGGGCGCTTCGCCTACGCCGAGGGCGTGACGCTGCTGGCAGGCTCGCAGGCGCGCGTCATCCCGCACTGCCCCCACTTCGGACCCAAGCGCTGCGGCGGTTGCCACTGGCAGCACATCGAGTATCCCGCCCAGCTCGCCTTCAAGGAGCAGATCGTGCGCGATCAGCTCACGCGCATTGGCGGCATCGCCGAGCCGCCCGTCCTGTCCATCATCCCTAGCCCGACGGCGTGGCAGTATCGAACGCACGTCACCTTGCACGTCACGCCCGAGGGACAAGTCGGCTTCGTCGGGACGGACGATCAGCGCATCGTGCCGATTCAAGAGTGTCACATCATCCGCCCTGAACTGCAAGACCTGCTTGAACGCCTCAACCTTGAGACGCTCGACGGCAACACGCTCGCGCGCCTTCGGCTGCAGGTCGGCAGCCAGAGCGATGATTTGCTGATCGCCCTCAGCACCCTCGACGACTTGCCGCCCGCCATCGAGCTGGATTTGCCCGTCTCGGTCAGCTTCCTCTCCCAAGATGACGAGCCGCAGGCGCTCATCGGGACGGGCAAAGTCCATTACGCGGTCAAGGGGCGCGTTTTTCAGGTCACGGCGGGCAGTTTCTTTCAGGTGAACCTGCCGCTCGCCGAGCAGTTGGTGGATTTGGTCTTAGCCAACCTCGCCTTGCAAGGCGAGGAGAGCGTGCTGGACTTGTACAGCGGCGTCGGCTTGTTCAGCGCCTTCCTCGCCGAGCGCGCCGCCCTCGTGACTGCGATTGAGGGCTATCCGACCGCCGTGGCGGACGCCGACGCCAACTTGCGCGATCTGAGCAACGTCACGCTGATCGAGGGCTTGGTGGAGGACGTCCTGCCTGAGCTGGACGAGCCGTTTGACGCCGCTGTCCTCGATCCGCCGCGCAGCGGCATGGAAACCGCCGCCTTGGACGCGCTCGCGGCGCTGGCGCCCGCTCGGATCGTCTACGTCTCGTGCGATCCGGCTACGCTCGCCCGCGATATCAAGCGCCTGATCGCCAAAGGCTACCAGCTGCAGAGCGTTCAGCCGCTGGATATGTTCCCGCAGACCTATCACATCGAGTGCGTAGCAACCCTTCGGCGCGCCTAGCTTGCCAAAAGGTGCGTCTCACGTTACCGTTATGCCGCTGAAGCCTTTCGCCAGGAGAGATGCAATGAATCGCTTGTTGTGGGCAGGTGTGCTGCTGCTTGTAGTTGCCTGTGGCGCGCCTCAGGCGCCCACCGCCGAGCCTACGCCCAATCCGCCCGTCAGCGCGCCCAGCCAAGTCACGCTTTTGCTCAGCGATCCAGCGACCGATCAAGATGTGAGCGTGATCTTCGATCTGCCCGAAGGCTGGCAAGTCACGGCGGGCTTGAGCAACACGCGCATCGTGGTCATCCCGACCCTCAAGCCGTCGGGCGAGGGCAACCCGTCGCCCGCTGAGGCGGTCGCTCAGAGCGTCGGCACAGGCGCCGAGAGCATCACGGTCGATGGGCGCGAAATCTTCGCTGCGACGGGCGGCACGCCTCCCAACGCCCTGATGAGCTTCGCCGTGAGCCTGCCGGAGCGCAACTACTTCTTGCAGGTCAACGTCACGCAAATCTTTGAAGGGGCGGCTGAAGACTATCGAGAGGCGCTGCAGCGCATCACTGCCAGCGCGCGCGTTGTCGAGTGAGGTCAAGCGCAAGGCGCCTCAGGCGAGCGACCTGAGGCGCCTCTGAGCGGGCTAATCGGCGCTGATTGCCTCGCTGGCGTAGACGGGATAGACCCAGCTGGCGTACTGCGGCACGTTGCCGCGCACCACCTCGAAGAAGAGCTGGCGCAGCGCGCGCACGAACTCGCCCATCTTGCCGCCGCTGATGGGACGGTGATCGACGTAGGCGACCGCCGCCACCTGCACGCCCGTCCCGCACAGGAAGATTTCATCGGCGATGTACAGCTCGCTGCGGTCGATCTCGCGCTCCACCACCTCGTAGCCCATCTGCTCGGTGATCAGCGTGATCAGGCTGCGCCGCACGATGCCCTCTAGGATGTTGGCGTAGATGGGCGGCGTGATGACCTTGCCGCCGCGCAGGATGAACAAATTCGCCGCGCTCGCCTCCGAGACGTGCCCGTCTTGATTCAGCACGACCGCCTCGTCGTGCCCGTTGAGCATGACTTCGGTCTTGATCAGCGCGGAGTTGACATAAGCGCCGCTGATCTTGCCGCGCACCGGGATGGCGGTATCGTCCACGCGCCGCCAGGTTGAGGTGCCCAGCTTCAAGCCCTCTTCATGCTCCAAATAGCTGCCGAAGGGGATGGCGAAGATGGTCAGGTCGTGCTCAAGGTTGTGCAGACGCACGCCGATGCCCTCGTGCGACTTATAGACCAACGGGCGGATGTAAGTATCTTGGCGGTAGCCCTCGTGGCGCAGCAGGTCGACCAGGATGGCGCGCAGCTGCTCAGGGGTGTAGGGCACATCCATCAGCAGGAACTCGGCGGAGTGCTTCAGGCGGATGAAGTGATCAATCGGGCGGAAGAGGAACAGCTCGCCCTTCTCGGCATTCCAATAGCCGCGCATCCCGCCGAAGACGGCTGTGCCGTAATTGAGGGCGTGGGTCATCACGCTGACCTTCGCCTGCTCTATCGGGACGATCTTGCCTTGAAAGAACGCAAAACGTGGGCTGCTCATCTAAGTCTCCTTTGATAGGCGCTTTTGCTCTCATTGTAGTGCAAAATACCACAAACAGTCAAACGTGGAGCGGGCGGCGCGCTGCCCGCTCTGGCAGACGTGCGCTATAATCGGCGCTGACGTCCGTGTGTGAGGTGCTTTTGCCCGTGACGACGCTAGATACCCTGCCGCCCGCCTTTGAAGAGCTGAGCGAGGAAGAGGCGCTGCTGCTGGAACAGCGCGCCGCCGAGCGCCGCCGCCGTTTCGCCGTCACCGTCGATCTGTATCTGGTGCTGACGGTCGGCATTTTGGTGGCAATCGGCTTGATGATGGTCTGGAGCACGACCTTTTTCTGGTCAGAGCCGCAATCCGCCATCTTCATGCAGCAGTTCCGCAATGCCATCTTCGGCTTCGTGGTGATGTTGGTGCTGAGCTACATCGATTACCGCTGGTGGCGGCGCTTGGCGATCCCGATCATGGCGGTGACGCTTGGGCTGCTGGTGGCAGTGCTGATCGTCGGCGAGACGGTCTTCGGGGCGCGGCGCGCCTTCTTCAACGGGGCGGTGCAGCCCGCCGAACTAGCCGCCCTGACCGTCGTGATGTACATGGCGGCGTGGTTAGCCGCCAAACAGAGCAAAATTCGCCAGTTGACCTACGGCTTGTTGCCCTTTGCGCTCTTGGTGGGCGCGGTGGCGGGCTTGATCATCCTTGAGCCCGACCTCTCGACGGCGGCGCTGATCCTGCTCACGGCGACCGTGATGTTCTTCCTCGCCGGGGCGGATTGGCTGCAGCTGGGTATCACCTTCGTGGCGTTCATCCTGATGGGCTTGGTGGCGATCAGCCAGTTTGACTACGCGCGGGCGCGCGTGGAGAACTTCCTCGATCTATTGCGCGATCCCCTTTTGGCGAGCGATCAGGCGCAAAACGCCATCATCGGCTTCCTGAACGGCGGCTTGACGGGCGTCGGGCTGGGCGAGAGCCGCCAAAAGTTCGAGAATCTCTCCGCGCCGCACACCGACTCAATTTTCGCGGTCGTGGGCGAGGAGCTGGGCTTGATCGGCTGCGCCTTCGTGATCGGGCTGTTCGTGGTGCTGATGATGCGCGGCTTTCGCATCGCCCGCAACGCCCCGGATACTTTCGGGGCGCTCCTTGCGGCGGGCATCACAGCCTCCATCGTGCTGGAGGCGATGTTCAACATCGCGGTCATGGCGTCGGTCATCCCGTTCACGGGCGTGCCGTTGCCGTTCATCAGTTTCGGCGGCTCGTCGTTGGTGAGCGCCCTTGCGGGCGTGGGCATCTTGCTGAACATCTCGCGGGTGACGGCGCGGCAAGCCACTCCGACCCGCAAAGTCAACGAGACGCTCTCGCTGCCGGGCGTGCGCAGCGCGATCACGCGGGTGCGGCATCGCTTTGAGCAGTAGAGCGCTTTTCATCGCGGCGGGCGGCACGGGCGGCGGCATTTACCCCGCCCTGAGCGTGGTGGAGGCGCTGCGCGAGCTCGCGCCGAGCGCGCAGCTGCACTTCGTGGGCAGCGTGGCAGGCGTGGAGAACGAACTTGTGCCGCGCGAGGGTTGGGCGGGCTTCCACCGCGTGCAGAGCGGCGCCTTGCATGGCGTCGGGCTGCGCAAGCAGCTCAGCAGCAGCCTGAGGATCGCACTCGGCGTTGGGCAGGCGTGGCGCTTGGCAGCCCGCCACCGTCCGCGCGCGCTCTTCCTGACCGGCGGCTGGGCGACCTTCCCGACGGCGCTGGGCTGCTGGCTGCGCGGCGTGCCGATTGTGGTCTACCTGCCGGATATCGAGCCGGCGTTGGGCGTGAAGGCGATCAGCCGCTTCGCGCGCCTCATCCTGACGCCCGTGGCGGAGTCGGCGGCGTATTTTCGGCGCGGCGCGCCTGTGGAGGCGGTCGGCTATCCCTTGCGGCGCGCGTTGCTCAGCGCTGAGCGCTCGGCGGCGCAGGCGCACTTCCAGCT
>CALKXH010000138.1 GCA_938005675.1 uncultured Anaerolineae bacterium | reverse complement strand
GTGGCTGATGGCGCGGCGGGCGGCTGACCAGCTCAGCCGCAGCGTGCTCAGACATCGCGCAGGGCGTCAGCCTTGATCGGCGGCGCGCAGGGCGCGGGCGCTCTGACGTAGCTCCTCGGCAAGGCTGTGCAGCTGCGCTAGGAGGCTGTTCGTCTCTGCAAAGGCGGCGTCGTACTGGCGGAAGAAGCTCTCAGCGCGTTGACCGATGAAGGTGAGGCGCAGGTTGGCGAGCAGCTCGTTGGCGGCGCTCAGCTCGCGCTGAATGGTGTTGGCGCTCGACTCGATCACGCTGGCGCTCGATTCCAGTGCGGCGGGGTTGGCTTTGATCTCGGACATGGCTGCTGCATCCTTGTGTCAGGGCTTCTGGCGCGATCTTACAGGGCAAAACGCGGGCTGTCAAACCGTTTGGGGCGATTTTTACAGGCTCCTAGCATTTTTTAGCGACTTTTGACGGGCTGGTGAGTCATCAAGCTGCTCAGGTCGCCCAGCGGCTTGCTTTCGGCGAAGTTTTACGCTATGATCGGCGCGCCTTTCAGACGTTCTAGGCTCACAGCCACTATGCGCAGATTGTTCGTCGTCTTGGCGGCTGCCATCGTCTTTGCGCCGCGCCTCGCCCTCAGCGAGGCTCAGGCAGAGCCGCGCCTCCCCGACGCGCCGCCTCAGACCGACTGTCTGCCTCTCCCCGCCGACGTGCCGCCCTCCAGCATGACGCCCGCCTCCAAGCCGCTGCTGATGCTGGGCTTGTTGGCGGCGTTTTCGCAGTGGCGGCTCGCCTCAGGCGGCGCCTCGACGCTCACGACAGCGTCCGAGCCGCTGGCAAAACCCGCCTGCAGCGATTGGGAAGCTTGCCACGCCCGCTCAGCAACGCTGAATGCCCCTCCGCCTTTGAGCGGCTACGGCGCGCCCACTCCGCAGCCCTATCGCCGCGCGCCGCCCCGCAACCTCTAGACGCTACACAGCCGCTGCTTTCACAAGCGCCGCGAGCGCTTGACCGATCTTTTTCCGATTCCGACGGACATTTCAACCGACTTGAAGGGATTCTTTGACGCCTATGCGACGAGAGACTATTGGCTGGCTAGTGGTCGTGATCGCCATAGCCATCCTGTGCACGTACATGATCCTGCCCAATCCGGGCTTGTTCGGACGTCCCATCGAGGTGCGCCCCGGTCTGGACATTCAAGGCGGCGTGCGCGTCCTGATGCGCGCCGACCAAGCCGACGTCACGCCCGAGCAAATGGCTGAGGTGCGCCGCGTCATTGATCGGCGCGTCAACGCCATCGGCGTGGCTGAGCCAATTGTACAGACGGCGGGCAGCAACCGCATCATCGTCGAGCTGCCCGGCATCCAGAACCCGGACGCCGCCATCGATCTAATCCGCCAAACCGCCCTGCTGGAGTTCGTCGACTTCAGCGCCATCGGCGGCTGTACGGCGCCTATGCCGCCAGCCGGCTCTTATATTTTGACGAACCGCCAGTTAGCGCTGCGTCAAGCCGCCCCTGAGAGCGCTCCGACGCCTGAAGCGACGGCTGAGGTTGCTGCGACCGCTGAGCCGACTGCCGAAGCAACCGCTGAGACTGCTCCGACTGCCCAGCCGACTGCTGAGGCGACTCCCGCCCCGCCAGAGCCGACGCCGGAGGCGAGTCCGCCTGGCAGCAAGGCGAATCCGTTCCTGAACCCCTGCACGAACTTGCCCTTCAACACCGTGATGACGGGCGCCGGCTTGCGTGATGCGCAGGCGCGTCTGGGCGGGCAAGGCGGCACGCAGTATGTGGTCGGCTTTGAGCTGAACACGGGCAGCCCAGAGGCGCAAGCCTTCGCCGCGCACACGGGCGCCAACATCGGGCAACCGCTGGCAATCGTCTTGGATGGCGAAGTGCTGAGCGCGCCGATCATCCAAGCGCGCCTCGACGATGGCGGCGAGATCACCGGCAACTTCACGCGCGAGGAGGCGATCACCCTCGCTGTGCAGCTGCGCTCCGGCGCTTTGCCCGTCTCGCTGAGCATCGAATCGCGCGAGCAGGTCGGCGCGACGCTCGGCGCGGAGTCGGTGGCGCAGGCGGTGCGCGCCGGCGTGCTGGGCATCCTGACCATCTTCATCTTCCTGATCGTGTACTATCGGATCGGCGGTTTGGCGGCGGCGTTAGCCCTGATCCTGTTCGGGATGATCAACTTCGCGCTCTACAAGTACATCCCCGTCACGCTGACTCTGTCTGCCATAACGGGCTTCCTGATCTCAATCGGCTCCGCCATCGATGGCAACATCCTGATCTTCGAGCGCGTGAAGGAAGAGCTGCGCAACGGGCGCAAGCTCAACAAAGCAGTGGAGCTGGGCTTCTCGCGGGCGTGGGCAACCATCCGCGACTCGAACATCTCCACCATCCTGATCGCGCTGATCCTGTACTTCTTCGGCGGTCAGTTCGGGGCGAGCGCGGTGCGCGGCTTCGCCATCACGCTGATCATCGGCTTGATCATCAACTTGTTCACGGCGGTGGTGGTCACGCGCGTCTTTTTGGATGTCCTGCTCGCCATTGGCGGCGAACGCTTGGCGCGCACCAAACTCTTCGGGCAGTAGCTCAGAAAGCGATGAATGAACCATGGTTGACTTTGTGAAACGTCGCCGTTTGTACTACCTGATCTCCGTGCTGGTGATCTTGGGCGGCATCGCGGCGATGGTCATCTCCACGCAGACCTACCGCGAGCGCTCGATTGTGCGCTTGAGCATCGACTTTGTGGGCGGCGCGCTCTTCCAGCTCGAATTCGAGCCTGTGGCGGGGCAGACGCCCGGCACGCTCACGGGGACGGCGATCCAGCAGGCGTTTACGGCAGCCGGCTTGACGGACGTGACGGCGCAGCGCGTCGGCATCGGCGAGACCTACCGCTGGCAGGTGCGCGCGAACTTCGGCGATGACAGCGCCGAGCAGATCGAGGCAATCGCCCAAAATTTGACGGCGCTGGGCAATAGCCTGAACCTGACCTTCGATGCGCAGCGCTTCCGCGAGAACTTCAGCGAGGTCTCGCCGGTGGTGGGCGCCGAGGTGACCAACGCCGCTATCGTCGCCACCATCGTCGCCAGCGCACTGGTGCTGTTCTGGATCGCGCTCGCTTTCCGCAAGCTGAAGCACTCTTTCCGTTACGGCGTGACGGCGCTGGTGGCGATGATACACGATGTGCTGATCATGCTGGGGACGATGTCGGTCATGGGCTTGATCGCCGGCTGGGAAGCCGACGCCTTGTTCCTGACAGCCGTCTTGACGGTTGTGGGCTACTCGGTGCAGGATACGATTGTGGTCTTCGACCGCATCCGCGAGAACGACGTGCGTTATCGTGGCGAGCCGTATGAGCTGGTGGTCAATCGCAGCCTGCTGGAGACCATCCAGCGCTCGCTGATGACGCAGATCGCCGTCGGCTTTGTGTTGGTGGCGCTTCTGCTGCTGACGAGCGGGTCGATCCAGCAATTCGTCGGCATTTTGTTGGTGGGTTTGCTCAGCGGCTCGTACAGCTCGATCTTCATCGCCGTGCCGTTGCTGGTCTCTTGGGAGAACGGCGAGATTCCCTTCGTGAATCGGGCCGCCAAGCGGCGTGCTGCCACTGCCTGAGCTGAATCGAAGGCAAAAGCGCGGTGGCTGACCGCGCTTTTTGCCTTCTAAACGGGTTTCTGAGGCAGGTTTTTCAAACGTGAGAGCATCCCGCTCAGTTTGCGCGGCTGTGTAGGCGGATCGGCAAGCCCGTAAGCGGCGAGCAGTTCGTGTTCCGTGTGGGCTACTTTCACCCGCCTCACTGATGCCAGCGCGGTTGCCATGCTGCGAACATCTGCGGTCAGCTCTTGATCGGTAAAGCAGATGCCCACATTCTCGACGGCGCGGTGCTGCAAAACACGATACAACATCGCTTGGACCGCTCGCCCCAGACTGCTCGCCATCGTCAGATCGAGGATGACGGTGACTGGTTCAGGCTGGTTCTCCAAGAAGCCCTGCAGATCGTGATAGAGCGACTGCGCCTCCGCTGCACCATTGATGCGAACCCTTAGCGCGCCTTCATAAAGGCTGAGCTGATGAGCCATGCTGTTTCTCCACTCCACTCTGTCCAAAGATTTAGATGAGGACTAGCGGATAGAGAGCAATCCGGTGTGGTGAAGAAACATCGCGGTAACTGTAACGATATTTGCGCGAGGTGGGTATAGTACAAAGGTCACGATTTTGCCGAGTTGCGATCAGCGTGCCATGAGAGTCGAGCGCGTGAACATTCTGGGCGTGGCGGTGAGCGCGATCAATATGCCGCAGGCGCTGAGCGTCCTTGCGGGGTGGATCGCAGCCCGCAAGCCTCGCTACGTCTGCGTGGCGAACGTTCACAGCCTGATGAGCTGCCAGCGCGACCCCGATCTGCGCGCCATTCACAACCGCGCGGGCATGGTCACCCCGGATGGGATGCCCCTCGTGTGGCTGAGCAGGGCGGCGGGCTATCGGCACGTGAGGCGCGTCTACGGACCTGACCTGCTCTTGGCGGCGTGTCAGGACGGTTTAGCGCGCGGCTATCGGCATTTTTTCTACGGCGGCGGCGCAGGCATAGCCGAGCGCTTGGCAGAGCGCCTACAAGCGCGCTTCCCGACGTTGCAAGTGGCGGGCACTTTCACGCCGCCCTTCAGGGCGCTCAGCTCAGCTGAAGACGCTGAGATCACTGAGCTACTCGCCCGCAGCGGCGCGCACATCATCTGGGTTGGCTTGGGGATGCCTAAACAAGAGCGCTGGATGGCGGCGCATACGGCACACTTGCCGCAAGTCCTGATCGGCGTTGGAGCGGCTTTCGATTTTCACAGCGGGGCGAAAAAGCAAGCGCCGCTCTGGATGCAGCGGCGCGGCTTGGAGTGGCTGTTCAGGCTGCTGAGCGAGCCACGTCGTTTATGGCGGCGCTACCTGACGACGATCCCGCCTTTTGTGGTGCTGGCAGCCGCGCAGCGGCTCGGTCTGCGCCGCTACGAGCTGCCAGCCGAGCTGTTCACTGAAGATCAGGCGTAGCCGCGGCGGTTGGCTCGGCGGTCGGTTCAGCCGTCGCTGTGGCGGTGGGCTGAGGCGTGGGCGCCGTGGCGCGCTCAAGCGCCTCGATGCGCTCCAGCAGCACCTCGCGCAGCGCCGTGAAGGCATTTGGGTCGGCGCCGATGACGCCGTTCTGATTCAGGATCGTCAGCGCGTCATCGCCCAGCAGATACCAAGCGTAGGCGCGCACCTCAGGGCGACTCAGGCTGTTCAAGTTCAGCGTCGCAAACAGCGGACGCGCCAACGGGTAGCTGCCATTTTGAATGTTGGCGAGCGTCGGCGGCACGCAGCCGTTGCCGCCATCGATTTGGATCGCTTGCACGCGCGCGCCGCTGCGCATGAACTCGCTATAGCGCATGAAGGTGACGCCGCCGAGCGTGTTCTGCACGGCTGTGGCGCGGAAAGTCGGGTCGTTATTTTGGGCGTTCTCGGCGATATCCGTGCGGAAGCGCGGCGCCAGCTGCCCGCGCGCCGCGACGGTCAAGAGCGCATCGGCTTGCACGTTGCCGCTGCGCGGCGCGATGACCACCAGCTCCTGATCGGGGAAGCCCTGCGCCACTTGCGCCCACGTCTTGGCGTTGTAATCGGCGCTGAAGAGCCGCTCCACGTTCGCCAACGAGAGGCAACGCGCGAAGGTGTTCTCTAGGTTGACCACGATCAGGTCGGCGTCGTAGCCGAGCGGCATCTGCAGAGTTTGAACGGCGTTACTCTGGCAGAAGTTGGCTTCTGCATCATCGGGCGGGCGCGTGGTGAAGACGATATCGGCGCGATTCTCGCACAGCTTGCGGTAGGCGGCGGCATTCCCAAAAGGCTGATTGAGCAGCGTGATGCTGGCGAAGCGCGGCGAGAAAGGCGCGTTCAAATCCTTGACCAGCGCGTTGAGGGCGGGCGAGCCATCCAGCGCCACGACGCCCGCCGTGTTGGCGGGCACGTTCACGGCTTGGACGCGGCTGTACGTGCGCCCGGTGCGTCGCGTCTCGATGTAACCGATGCCGCGCGCGTACAAGACCTCGCTCGGCGGCACGTATTTGAGCGTGATCAGGTTGCGCCGCCCATCGCTGCTGAGCAAGTAGCGCAGAAAATCGGCTAGGGGCTGCTTATCCAGCCGCGCGGCGTTCACATACAGCAAGAGCGACTCCGCCAACGGGTAGCGCCCTTCATCCAGGTTGACGGCGTTCGGCTCGATGCAGGCGGTGCCGGTGCGAATCTGCAGCGGACGGATGGCTTTGGCGGGCGTGCGCTCGACGATCAGGTCTTGCAGAGGCATGATGCCGATGGCGTTGCGCTCCACGTTGAGCTTATCGCTCATGGCGGTGGCGCTCTCTACGACTTGCAGATCGGGGCGCAAGCCGTCGCCAGCTAGGAGACGGTCGAGCAGGAAGCGCGGCGGACGCTGCTCGTTATCGGGCAAGATGTAGATCGCCTCAATCGGCGCGTCGCCCAGCGAGGCATCCACCGCCGACCAATTTTTGACCTCTGCGGCGGCGGGCGAGAGCAGCGTGTTGAGTTGATCGACGCTCAGGCATTGCGCTGGGGAGGCGTTATTGACTACGAGCGCCACGGCATCGTAGCCCAGCAGCAACTCCACAAAGGCGACGCCTTTAGCCGCGCAGTCGGCGATTTGAGCGTCCGTGATGGCGCCGTATGCCATCGCCACATCGGTCGCGCTGTTGCAGAGCTGATCGATGCCAGTGGCAGTGCCGGAGACGGTCAGGGCGATCTCAGTTTGAGGCGCGCGGGCGGCGTAGTTGGCTTTGGCTGCCTCGATCACGGCGGCGACCAGCGCCGAGCCTTCGAAGGTCAGCCGATTGGCGTCGGCAGCCCCTTGCGCGCGGGCGGGGGAGAGACTCTGGGCAGGCGAGATAGCTATCAGCGCGAGACAGGCGATCAAAAAGACCCCTACGCGCCGAAAGTAGGTTAGCACGTCTTGGTTGCTCCTTGAGAAAGTCTTGTTTGCAGAGCTGCATTATAGCACAAGAGCGGGGAGCCGAGAAAGCTTAGATCAGCCTGAGCGCTTGCAGCTTTGATGAGGCGTAGCCGCTTATATCGGCTATAATTGACCAGTGAGTATCCGAATAGGGCGACGCTGTGTCGATGCGTAGGACGAGGCGCGAGACTGACTTGATGACGAGCGAAAAACGGCTGATCGCAGCGGCGCTGTGCGTGATCGGGCTGCTGAGCTACGCGCTGGGCGCCGCTTGGCGCGCTATGGCGAGCGATCCTGAGCAGCCTAGAGTCTTGGCGCAGGCGCCTACTGCCACTCTGTTATTGCCCACCGCGCTCCCAACTAACACGCCCGCTGCCAACCCGACCCGAACGCCCACGCAGCCGTTCGGCTCAGTCATCGGGACAAACACGCCTACTCCCGCGACCTTGCCGACGGCGCTGCCGAGCGACACGCCCCGCCCCACCGACGTCCCACCCCTTGAGATCGAGGCAGTCGTCACGGCTGAGCGAGGGCTGATGCTGCGCACGGGTCCGGGCACGGAATTTCCGCACACGGCTGTGCTGCTGAAGGGCGCGCGCGTCATCGTCTTTCGCCGCACCGCCGATTCGGAGTGGGTGCGCGTGCGCGTGCCCGCCAAGCAGGGCGAGGGCTGGGTCTTCGCGCGATATCTGAATCTCAGCGGCGACTTGGCGCGCGTCGCTGTGGCGAGCGCTGCCGAGAGCGCCCCGATCCCCACGCCGCAGCCTGAGACGGGTCAGGTGGCGGTCGAGCGCCCGCCCGCCCAAGCTTGTGTGAGCGTGGTGGGCGACTCCATCGCCTACGGCGAGGTGATCTTCGAGCTGATCGGCGTCGGTTTCATCAATGTGAAGATGGCGCCTTTCAGCTTCTATGTGGCGCAACAACTCAAGCTGCGCAACGTCGATCAGCCCGTCACAGATCGCAGCTATCCCGGCATTGGCATCACCTCGCCGCGCCACAAGTCCTACTACGACCTGCCCACCTACCGCGACCTGCTGCGCGACCGCTGCCGTTACACCATCGTGCTGCCGTGGGTCAACGATCTGAGTTCGGGCATCGATCCGACTGAGGCAGCGCCGCTGCACGCCGAAAACCTCGCCGATATGGCGCGCAGGCTGATCGAGAACAATCCCGACGGGCGCATCCTGTTTGTGAACTACTACTACGGCGCGCCGGCGCCCTTCACGTTGGGCATGGCGGGCGGCTTCACTCCGCAGGCGGTTCAGCTCTTCAACGAGGCGATGGCGCGCGCTTGCCGTGAAGGCGCCCTCAGCCAAATGCCGCAGGTCACTTGCGTGGAGGCGGATAACGCTTTCCGCGATCTCGGCACGACCTACGTGGTCAAGGGGATGCGCCGCGACGAGATCGAAGCCGTCAAGACCGCGCCGCTCTCGCCTGAGCATCAAAACATGCTGAACTATTACAGCTCGATCAATCCCAACGGCGTGATGCAGGGCGATGGCGTCCATTTGAGTTCGCTGGGCAAGCGCGCGCTTGCCTCCTATCTGGCTGATATCATGCTACGCCTGCCCGATCTGCCCAGCCAGTAGCGCGGCTGAGTCTATCTTTTGAGGAGTTTTTGCCATGCGTCGCTTGTTACTGGTCGCCCTCGCCGCGCTGCTCGCCCTGAGCGCCGCCCCGATCCGCGCCGAAGACGATCCCGCCGCCGAGACCCTCGCCCTGCTGAGCGCCACTGACCTGCCTCAGCGCGACCGTTTCGCCCTCGCCCGTTGGTATTTGGGCGTGCGCGAGCTGCCCGCACCCCGCGCCGAGCCGACTCGCTATCGCGTAGGCGATACGAAAGTCTTCGAGACCTACAATCTGGATACCGAGACGCGCTTCAGCTTCACGGCGCGCCTCGCGCTGGTCAGCCGACACGCCTACTGGTGGTTCGAGGAGGGCTACACGCCCAATATGGAGGCGCTCCGCCGCAGCGCAGAGCGCTTCGATAGCGTCATCTATCCGACGGTGCGCGCTCACTTCGGCAGCGAGGACTCGCCCGGCATCGATGCCGATCCGCGCCTATTCATCGTCCACGCCCGCAATCTCGGTCGCTACGTCGCCGCCTATTTCAGCAGCACCAACGAGTTTCCGCGCGCCATCGTGCCTGATAGCAATGAGCATCAGATGTTCTGGGTCAACTTGGATACGATGCGCATCGGCACGGCGAGCTACGAAGGCACGCTCGCTCACGAGTTCCAGCACATGATCCATCACGCCGTCGATAGCAACGAGTCGCTGTGGCTGAACGAGGGCATGTCGGAGTTGGCGGCTGACCTGAGCGGCTATCGCAGCGATGCCAACAGCTTCGCGGGCGCCTTCCTCAACCGCCCGCAGACGCAACTCAACGCCTGGACGCTCATCGAGGACTCAGCGCCGCATTACGGCGCGGCGTACTTGTTCATGCGCTGCTTTTTGCATCGCTTCGGCGCCGAGACGCTGCGCGCGCTCGCCGCTAACCCCGCTAACGACATGGCGAGCATCACTGAGACGCTGGCAGCCTTCAAACACGTTGATGAGGCGGGCGATCCGATCACGGCTGAGAGCTTCTTCGCCGATTGGGTGGCGGAAAATTGGCTCAATAACGGCTGTCCGACGCCCTTGAGCCAAGCGCCTCGCAGCGAGCGGATGAAACTGGGCGAGCATCTGCTGGTCTTGCCGCAATTCGGCACGTACTATCTGCGCTTGCCCGCCACAGGCGCGTATAGGCTGAGCGTGCAGAGCGAGCCGACCGTCCGCGTCATCCCGACGGCGGCTCACAGCGGCGCGTACCTGTGGTGGAGCAATCGCGGCGACGATAGCCACACCCGCCTGACCCGCGCCTTCGACCTGCGCGGCGTTCAGCGCGCCACCTTCAGCTTCCGCCTGTGGCACAACATCGAAGACAACTGGGACTACGCCTACTTGAGCGTCTCGGAGGACGGCGGCGAGACCTGGCGCGCCATCGAGACCTCCGCCAGCCGACCGAGCGGCGGCAATCACAATCCGTACGGAGCGGCTTTCAGCGGCAAGAGCGGCGAGGGCGATCTGCCTCAATGGATCGCCGTCACAGCCGACTTGAGCGCTTACGCGGGCAAGCAAATCCTGCTGCGCTTCGATTACATCACCGACGATGCCATCGACTTCGAGGGCATGGCGCTGGATGACCTCGCCCTGCCTGAGATCGGCTACTTCCACGATGCCGAGTCGGACGACGGCGGCTGGCAAGCTGAGGGCTTCGTGCGCATGGCGAATCAGCTGCCCACGCGCACGCTGGTACAAGTCTTGGCGGAGGGGCAAGTGCAAGGGCGCTACATCCTTGAGCGCGACGAGCCGCTCAGCCTAGAGCTGCAGGGCGGCGCGGTAGTCGCTCTCAGCGGGCTGCGCCAGTTCACCACTGAGCGCAGCCTCGTCACCTACACGCTTGAAGCGCGCTAGGCTTGCGCCACGCGATAGGTCGCATCTTCAAGGTAGATCGGGTTGCTCAAAATCCAAGCGCGCGGCTTGCCCTTGAAGGTGCGCCAGACCTCCACGCGGTAGGCGCCGCCTTGCTGGGCGGTGTAGGTCAGGTTTTCGCGGTCGGTCGCTTCCGCCACAACTTTGCCGTGCCGAATCAGCTTGATGTGGCTGCGCGCGCCCGCCATCGCCTGCAAAGTGACCGCGCCGCCCAACTTCAGGCTATCGCCCATGATGGCTGTGCCGTATTGCCCGTGCGCCGAGAAGCGAAACTGGCGCGTGCTGCCCAGCAAGTCGTAGCCGATGTAGGCGTGACCTTGCCGCAATGCCTTGTAGACCAGCGCTTTATCGTGCTGAGCGTCGCCGTTGAAGGGCTGAGGGCTGAGGATGTGCGTGTTCACGCAACTGAACAGGAAGTCGTACGGGAAGACGGTGTGCTTGATCAAGCCGAGCTGAATGACCGTGCCGTGCGCATCCGAGTTGCCGATGCCGACCACGCGCTGTCCCGCGCTCAGCAAGGCATCCCACTTGGCGAGGGTGAGCGGGTTGGGCGCGCTGATGACCTCCTCTGGGCGGAAAGCGGCGCGCAGTCCCTGCCAGAACGTGCCTTCGTTGATGACCTGCTTCAAGCTGGACATGTAGTTCCAGATTTCTAAGCCCGTGAAGCCGCGCACCTGCCAGTCCTCCCAAGGGATGGCGGGCTCGTTGAAGCGCTCTAGGGGTGTATCATGCGGATGCGCCAAAAAGCACAGCCCTTGCGCGGCATTCACGGCGTTGATCAAGCCTTGCGGATCGGCGGCACAAGCAGCCAGCTCGCGCTCAGCCCCGTAAACTAGCAGGTGATTGACCTGCGGCAGGCGCGTGCGGTCGTGGATTTCCTCGCCCGTCAGCAGCAGCACATGCCGCCGCGACTCGCCCGCATCGCTGCTGTAGTAGCCCTCCACGCCTTGCACCAGCACGTTGTGATCGGTCACGATGATGAAATCCAAGCCCGCCAAGAGCGCGGCCTGAGCGATCTCAGCGTGGTATGCCTCACCATCGGAGTAGGGCGTGTGCATGTGCAAGTTACCGCTGTATTCGTGCAGCAAGCTCATGTGCCGATCCTCAACTTAAGCGCTATCTCGCCCAGTCTGTGGCGATGATCACGTCTTGGGTCGTCTGGGTGAGTTGATAAACCTCGCCCGAAGCCACCTCGACTACGTACAGCTCCCATTTGCCGCTGCGCTTCGAAGAGAAGATGATGTATTGCCCATCGGGCGACCACAACGGACGCACGCACTCACCAAAATTCTCGACTAGCGCGCGGCGATTGCTGCCATCGGCATCGATGATGAACAGATCAGCACGCCCGCTATTGGGCGCGCCCGCCGCAAAGACCAACTGCCGTCCATCGGGCGACCACTCCACGCCGGACTCGATCAGCGCTTTGCCGTCGTTGGTCAGGGCGCGCTCAGGCGAGAAAGTCACGTTGACGGGCACAATGTAGATATCATGCCCCTCGCCGCCGATATCGGTGCGGTCGGAGACGAAGGCGATTTGCGTGCCATCGGGCGAGATCGCTGCCCAAGTATTCACGCCGCTATCGCGCGCCGTGACGCGCCGCACGCTCAGCGGCAGTTGATCTGATGGCGGCATCGGCGTCGGCTCAGAGTCAGGCTCGCTATCGGTCGCCATGGGCGTCTCAAAGGAGATCGGCTCGGTCTCCACAGGCACGCGAAAGGGCAAGTAGTAGACGTCTGAGGTCGGATCGTTCTCGATGGTCACGTTGCGAGCGATGAAGACCAGCCCTTCGCCGTTGCGGGCTATCGAGAGCATCGCTTGATCCGCTAAAGGCGGCTGATTGTTCCAGAAAGCGCTCAGCTCTTGCGGCTGCGAGCCGTTCAGGTTGGCGATGCGAAACAACAATTGCGGGCGCGTCCCGCTGACCAAGCGAGCGAAGATGAAGCGGCGTCCATCTGGCACAAAGCGCCCGTAATCGCCGCGCTCCCGACCTGTCAAGGGCGTCTGTTCGCCCGTGGCAAGGTCGTAGAGGAAGAGTGGCAGGTTGCCATCGCGGGTGAGCGGCGTGCCATACTGCACGATCAAGCGTCCTTGCAGGGAGAAAGGGATGCTGGGCAAGGGCGTGGGCGAGGGTCCGCCGCGCGGGCTCGGCACTGGGGAGGGCGTCCAGGTGGGCGGCAGTTGACGAGCGAGGCGCGTGGCTTCCGCGTTAGCCGTCTGGGTGATGAGGGCGGCAACGGCAGTCGCTGTGGCAGCGCGGGCGCTGTCATCGGGCGGGGCGAGGACGGCGGCGGTCGGCAGTGGGGGTTCGCCGCCGCGGCCGAACAGCGCGATCACCAAGATCAGCAAGACCACTACCACACCGCCAACAATCACAGCTGTGCGGATGAGCGTATTTTGTTCTGATGCTTGGTCGGCATCTTGCAGGGGTGAAATCAAAGTGGGGTTACTGAGCTGCTCCAGCAGTTGCTTGGCTTTTTCGTTATTCGGGTTGATGACCAGCACATTGCCTAGGCAGGTACGGCGCTCTTCGAGCGTCTCGGCGACCGAAGCCAGCCAAAACCAGCCTTTTTCGTTGTACTGGTCAAGTGCCACAACTTCGCGTAGCTTCTCGCGGGCGGTCTGCTTATCGCCCGCACGGGCAGCAACCATGCCTTCACGTAGAAGTTGTTCGATCCTGAGATCGCTCGTGCCGCTTGGAGGGGTAGTCATGCGCGCTCCTTACATACTCGGTCACGGTCTCACTCTGGGTGAGTAGGTGTTTTCGGAAAAGTTAGTGATCTGAGTGATGTTGCCGCCGTCGGGCGTCATGCTGAATAGGTTCAAGATGCCGCCGTTGCGCGTCGAGCTGAAAAAGATGTAGCGCCCGTCGGGCGACCAAGACGGATCGCGGTTTTCTGCGCCGCTATCGCCGAAGGTGAGTTGCCGTTTATCGCTGCCATCGGCGCGCATGACGAAAATGCGCGAGCCGCGCCCTTGCGCGGAGGTATAGGCAATCTGACTGCCATCCGGCGACCAAGACGGGGCAAAATTCTGCCCGCTGTTAGTCAGTTGGATGGTCGCCTCGCGCCCTTGGCGCGTCAAATCGCGCACGAAGATTTGCAACGAGCCGCCTCTGCCTGTGGGATCGGCGGCGTAGGCGATCTTCGTGCCATCGGGCGACCAGACGGGGTCGGCTTCGATGCCGCGCCCGTCGGTCAGGCGCTCCACAGCGGGCGCGCCAAAGCGGTAGATGAAAATGTCATCAGGCTGCACATCATCAGCGGCGAAGGCGATGGCTGTATCATCGGGCGACCATGAAACGCCTCGCGCGCGTTGGTTGGGCATCTCCAGCGCCATCTGCGGATTGCTGCCATCGGCGTTAGCGATGAAAATCTGCTCTCGACCGTCCACGAGGGCGGTGTAGGCGATGCGCGTCCCATCCGAAGACCAAGCAGGGAAGGTGAACGGCTCGCCGGGCGGCGTCAGGCGGCGGACGTCGCTGCCATCGCCGCGGCTGGTGAAGAGGGCGGGCAGCCCGTCCACCTCGCGGACGAAGAGCAGCGTGTAGCTGCTGAGGGGCGGCAGCGTAGGGAGCGGCGTGGCGGTCGGCAGCGGGGTGGGCGTGGCAGTAGGCGTCCAGGTGGGCGGGATGTTGAACGGATTCGGCTCAACGGTCACGATGACGATGGGCAGAGTCGCGGTGGGCGTGGGCGTGAGAGTCTCGACCAGAACAGCTTGTACGGTCTGCGGGACGGGCGTGCCGACTAAGACCTGCGGATTGCTCAGCACGAACAGCCCGATGGCGATCGCCAGGAAGGAGATCACGCTGATGACTATCACGACGGGATTCAGTCCGCTGCTTTGGCGTTGGCTGCGCCACGCCTCGGCGACGCCGGGCGTGGTTGCGCCGGCGGGCTTGGTGGGCGGCTTGACGGGCGGCTGAGCCGATGGGCGGCGCGCTGCGCTCGGCGGGGCGCCGCTGACGGGCGGTCGGGGCAGGGAGGCTGACGAGGGCGGAGAAGGCTTGAGAGTCTCCAGAGCGCGGCGCGCCTCGACGTTGTCAGGATCAAGGTCTAGGACGTTTTCGTAGCAGATGCGGCGCTCGCGCGGGGTGGTCACCACGCGCGCTAGGAGCAACCAAGCCTGCACGTTGTTATCGTCAAGAGTGAGCGCCTCCTCTAGCAGCCTGCGAGCGGTCGGTTTATCGCCGCTGAGAGCTGCCCTGCGCGCCTCGCTGAGCAATCGGCTCAGTTCTTCGTTCGCCACGCCGAAGCCTCCCTTCAGCCTGTGATGAGAAAGACAAAAACGCCGACGATTGCGATCGCGATCAGCAAGCCGATGATCAGGCGAATACCCCATGTCATGGAGGCGCGCTCGCTGCGCTCAATAGCTTGATCCATCGCCCTGATCAGCTCTTTGGCTTTTTGGTTGTCTGGATTGATGCTCAGCACAGTCTGCAGGATACGGCGGCGCTCGGTCTGATCGTCCTCGACGGCGGCTAACCACAGCCAAGCCCGCTCGTTGCGCCGATCCGCGCTCAGCACTTGGTTGAAGATGCCCTTAGCCGCCTCTTTGTTGCCGTTTCGCGCAGCGTTGATGCCCAGTTGCATCAAGTTTTCAAGGTTTATCTCGTTCTGAGGTCTCGCGCTCATCTTGTTCGCTCCACTTTGGCGCCTGAGGCGCGTTTTGGCAAGCTCAAGCCCATAGTTATAGTCTACCACAGCCCAGCGTGCAATAGGACTTTCAGGGGCGGGCGCTCGGGCTTGACGCGCGCCTTGAGGAGCAGCTGATCTAGGCTGCTCGCCCGCCTGCAACTTGACGCAACCTCAGCTCTTTGTTACCCTAAGCAGCCTAACGACACTGTGAGGGGAACGATGGGCGTGTCAGCAGAGGCTCTGCACGGCTGGCTTGGCTTCAATCAGGTGCGCGGCGTGCGCTGGCGGCACGTCTCCGCCTTGATAGAGCGCTACGGCGCCATTGAGGCGGCTTGGCGGGCACCATTTAGCGCCCTGAGCGCCTTGGGCATCCCTAAGCCCGCTTTAGAGGCGCTGCTGCAAGTGCGCCAACGCTACGACGCCGATGCCGCTCTGCGTCGCTTGAAGCAGCTGGGCGCCCGCCTATTGCCGATCACGGCGCCCGATTACCCGCCCCTGCTGCGCCAAATTCCCGACCCGCCCTTCCTGCTATACGTGCGCGGCGAACTGCAGGCAGCTGATCACAACGCTTTGGCGGTAGTTGGCACGCGCAGCGCCACTGAGTACGGCAAGCGCATGACGGCGCACCTCGTTGAGCCGTTGGCGAGGCAAGCTGTGACGATCGTCAGCGGCTTGGCGCACGGCATTGATTCATATGCGCATCAGGCGGCGCTGCGCGCGGGCGGGCGCACCATTGCCGTCCTGCCTTGCGGGATTGATCGGCTCTATCCCGCCGATCAGGGCGCCTTGGCGGCGCGAATCATAGCGAATGGCTGCTTGATCAGCGAATTTCCGCTCGGCACGAAGGCAGATCGGCACAACTTTCCGCAGCGCAACCGCGTCATCAGCGGCTTGGCGCACGGAGTCTTGATCGTCGAAGCCGCTCAAAAGAGCGGCGCGCTGATCACAGTCGACTATGCGCTAGAGCAAGGGCGCGAGGTCTTCGCGGTGCCGGGCGATGCGCTCTCGCCCGCCAGCAGCGGCACAAATATGCTGATTCGCAGCGGCGCGACGCTCACCACGAGCGCCGCGGACATCCTAGAGGCGCTTGCGCTGAGCGTGACGGGCGCAGCCATCGCCGCGCCCGCCCAGCCGCCCAAGCCCGTCTCCTACCAGCCTGAGGACGCCGATGAAGCCTGCGTCTTGCGCTGTTTGCGGGCTGATCAAGCCGAGCACATCGACGAGATCGTGCGCAGCAGCGGTCTGCCTGCCAGTCGCGTCGGCGCCGTGCTGACCGTCTTAGAAGTCAAAGGAGTGGTCTGCCAGAGCGGTGCGCTGTATTACAGCCTCGCGGCAGCCCGATAGTGGAGTATCTATGTCGGACAATTTTTACGCCTTGATCATGGCGGGCGGCGGCGGCACGCGCCTGTGGCCGCTCAGCCGCAAAGACCGTCCTAAACAGATGCTGCCTCTGACTGAGGAGCGCAGCATGTTCCAAGTGACCGTCGAGCGCCTGCGCGATCTGTTGCCGATGGCGCGCATCTTCGTGGTGACGGGCGAAGAGATGGCGAAAGCCCTGCATCAAAGCACGCCCTCGCTGCCCTTTGAGAATTTCATCATCGAGCCGTTCGGGCGCGATAGCGGTCCCGCCGCTGGCTTGGGCGTTTTCCAGATCGCCAAGCGCGATCCTCAGGCTGTGATCGCTATCCTCTCCGCCGATCATCACATCGCTAACGAGGAAGCTTTCCTGCAAGCGCTGCGCGCCGCTGAAGTCTATGCGCGGCAAGGCTACATCGTGACGTTGGGCATCCCGCCCAGCTATCCCGCCACGGGCTTCGGCTACATCGAGCGCGGCGAGCAGCTCGGCGAGGCATACGGCTTGGCGGTCTATCGCAGCCTGCGCTTCACTGAGAAGCCCGACGAGGCAACGGCGGCGGTCTTTTTGAGCAAAAACACCTACAGCTGGAACGCCGGCATGTTCATCATGACGGCGGAGCGCGCCAAGCAAGAGTTTGCGCGGCAGCAGCCCGCCATGTACGCCCTCTTGGAGCGCGCCGTCGCCCAGCCTGAGGAGCTGCCCGCCCTCTGGGGGCAGATTCAGAAGCTCTCGCTGGACTACGCCATCATGGAGGGCGCTGAGCAAGTGGCGGTCATCCCCGTGCAGATGGGCTGGAGCGACGTCGGCACGTGGTCGACTCTCTTTGAGGTCTTGGCGCGCGATGAAGACGATAACGCGGTGCGCGGCGGCGAGCACATCCGCATCGACACGCGCAGCACGCTGATCGTCAGCGAGCGTCTCGTCGTCACCATCGGCGTCAGCAACCTCGTGATCGTGGACACAGGCGACGTCGTGCTGGTCTGCGATAAGGATCGCGCCCAAGACGTCCGCGAGGTGGTCAAGCAGCTCAAGGCGCAGGGCAAAGACGACCATCTATAAGGCGCGGGGCTTGCTTTCAAGCCTCAGCCGCCCTCTCACGGCAACGGAGCGGGACAGGCGGTGTTTTAGTATACAAAGTTCAACTGAATGAAGTAATCAGCCTGTGGTCTCACTCAGCCTCAGTCAATCCAACGCCTCGCAGGGCGTCCTGAAGTGCGATGGCGCGCGCTTGCGCTATCTGATGATGGCGGCGCTGATCTGGCTTGAGCAGCACGCCGAGCAAGTCAACGCCCTGAACGTCTTCCCCGTGCCGGATGGCGATACGGGCACGAACATGCTCTTGACGCTGCGCGCAGCTGTCTCAGCGATTGCCCATGAGGGCAGCACTGCCATCGGCGAGGTGGCGGCGCGCTTGGCGCATGGCGCGCTGCACGGCTCGCGCGGGAATTCCGGCACGGCGCTCGCCCAGCTGCTCAGCGGCATCGCCGAGACGCTGCGCGGCGCCGTTGAGCTGGATGCCCCGCTGCTAGTGCGCGCCTTCAAGCGGGCGGTCGAGATCGCCTACGCCACCTTTCACAAGCCCGTCGAGGGCACCATCCTGACCGTCGCGCGCGCCGTGAGCCAAGCAGCCGAGCTCGCCGCTCAACGAACCGACGATCTGCGGCACATTTTTCTAGCGGGGTTGGAGAGCGGTCGGCAAGCGCTGGCTGAGACGCCTCGTCTGCTGCCGATCTTGGCGCAGGCGGGCGTGGTCGACTCC
Organism: uncultured Anaerolineae bacterium; assembly: GCA_938005675.1. Lineage (GTDB taxonomy): Bacteria > Chloroflexota > Anaerolineae > Aggregatilineales > UBA2796 > CP2-2F. Next base: position 15,514 of record CALKXH010000138.1, on the reverse strand, counting down.
GGCGGGCAGGGCTTGATCGTGATCCTAGAGGGCATGGCGCGCCTGTTCGACGAGCAGAGCAGCGCTATCACGCCGCCAGTCATGCCGACCGCGCTCAGCGCGGCGGCGCTCGATGCCGCCTTCGCCCTCTCCGATGAAGCAACTGAGGAGGGCTTCGGCTACGACGTGCAGTACATCCTCTACGGCGAAAATCTCGACGTCGACGCTATCCGCGCCGCCATCAGCGCGATGGGCAGCTCGCCGATTGTGGTCGGCACGCCGGAGGCGGTCAAGGTGCACGTCCACGTGCCCGATCCGAGCGTGCCGCTCGCCTACGGCGAGGCGTTGGGCAGGCTCAGCGACGTGGTGATCGAGAATATGGCGGCGCAGAGCGACGCCTACCGCGCCGCGCGCCTCGCCGATGTGCGCAGCGCGGAGATCGCCGTGATCAGCGTCGCCTATGGCGAGGGAATCGGGCAGGTCTTCCGCGATCTGGGCGCGCGCGTGCTCTCGGGCGGGCAGACCATGAATCCGAGCGTCGGCGAGTTCCTAGAGGCGATGCGCGCCTCGAACGCAAGGCAGATCATCCTGCTGCCGAACAACCCAAACGTGATCCTGACCGCGCAACAGGCGGCACAACTGGCTGAGCGCGAGCTGGGCTGCCGCGCCGCCCTGATCCCGACGCGCAGCCTGCCGCAAGGCATCGCAGCGATGGTGGCGTGGCAAGCCGACGGCGACTTCGAGGCAGTCTGCGCGGCAATGGCGGCGGCAGCGACCCACGTGCGCACGGGCGAGGTCACCTCCGCCACGCGCGAGGCGCATCTGAACGGCTTGGACGTGCAAAACGGGCAGATCATCGGCTTGCTGGACGATCAGCTGGTCAGCGCGGGCTGGTCGGCTGAGGGCGTGCTGTGCGACCTCTTGGCGCGGGCGGGCGCGGAGCAGTACGAGGTCATCACGCTCTACTACGGCGGCTCGGTCACAGCGGCTGAGGCGGAGTCGGCGGCGGAGTCGGTGCGTTTGCGCTACCCTGAGCAAGAGGTCATACTCCTACACGGCGGGCAGCCCTACTACCACTACATCCTCAGCGTAGAGTGAGAGCGCCCGTCGCCCGTGACGGCTGTGCTATAATGGGCGGCAACGACTAGCAACGCGCGTCGCGGCTGGCGCGGCGCGCTGAAGGAGCAAGTGAGCGCGTGTTTGGCACAGACTTTTTCGTCATCGGGCAGATCAGCGCGGGCTTGAGCGTGACTATCGGGCGGTTGCTGGCTGCCGCCCTTGTGCTGCTCATCGCCATGACCGTGCATGAGTTCGCCCACAACTACGTCGGCTACCGCATGGGCGATCCGACCCCGCGCGACTTGGGGCGGCTGACCCTCAACCCCCTAGTGCACATCAACTGGCTGGGCTGGGCGATGTGGGTGGTGATCGGCTTCGGCATTCTCGGCTCGGCGCCGATCAGCGAGTGGCGGATGCGCGATAGGCGCTGGGGCTACTTCTGGGCAGTGGCGGCGGGTCCGCTCTCGAATCTGGCGCTGGCGGCTTTCGCGGCGCTGCTCTTTCGCTTGGGCATCTGGCGCTTCGAGTTCTTCCGACCGACCGACTTCATCTTCAACCTGAACCAGTTCATGACGCTCTTCTTCAACCTGAACTTGCTGCTGTTCCTGTTCAACCTGCTGCCGTTCTTCCCTTTTGATGGCTGGCACATGCTGCGCAAGCTCTTGCCCCCGCGCGAGGCGAGCGTCTTGGAGAGCTACCAGCAGCAGAGCATGTTCATCTTTTTCGGCTTGCTGATCCTCTCGTTCATCGGCTTCAACATCTTCGGCTTGGTGTTGAATCCGCCCTATACGTTCTTCGCGCGCTTGTTGCTGGGCTTCTAGAGGCAAATGACGGCACTCTCGCGCTTGCGGCAGGGCGTACGGGCGCTTTGGGCGTGGCTGCAGCCCGTCAATGACGATCTGGCGGCGCAGGTCTTGCCGCCCGATCTGCTGCCGCTCTTTTTGAGGATGCGCCGCGCCGAGCGCCAACACAGCTTGAACGTCCTGCGCACCTTGCAACGGCGCGGCTGCGCGCATCCCGCCGTGTGGCAAGCCGCCCTGCTGCACGATTGTGGCAAGGCGCGCTACCCTTTTCCGCTCTGGCAGCGCGTTTTGGTGGTGATTGTGGGCGGCATCTGGCGCGAGCGCGCCGCCCGCTGGGGCAGCGCTCAGCCGCGCGGCTGGCGACGCCCATTCGTGATTCGCCAACGGCATCCGCAGTGGGGCGCGGAGGCGGTTGAGGCGCTGGGCGGCGATCCGTTGGTGGTACAGCTGATCGCCAAGCACGCCGAGAGGTTGCCTCATCCGCCCCGCGACGACTTCGAGCGGCTCTTGCAGGCGCTGCAGGACGCCGATAACGCCAATTGAGGATACGGACATGGCAAACGTAAACGTGACGATTTTGGGCATGAATCGGCTGGGCACGTCGTTCGGCTTGGCGATTCGGGCGCTGAACGGCAAGCCCGATCACAAGCACACTTTCGTGGTAGCGGGCTGCGATAAGCGCGCTGAGAACGTCCGCAAGGCGGCTGAGCGGGGCGCCCTCGATGCGCAGCACCTCGACTTTGTGACTGCGGTGCGCGATGCCGATCTCGTGATCTCGTGTGTGCCGTATAGCGAGACCGAAGCCGTGCTGAAGCTGATCGGCGGCGCGTTGAAGGCGGGCGCCGTGGTGCTAGATTGTGCGCCGCTCAAAGTGCCATCCTTGGCGTGGGCGGAGCGCTACCTCCTGCGCGACTCGGACGGCGATCAGCAGGCGTATTTAGTCGGCATCACGCCGATGCTTAATCCGAGCTATTTGGGTCTGCCCGACGACTCGCCCGAAGGCGGGCGCGCCGATCTGTTCGAAGACGGCGTGATGATCGTCGCGCCCGCGCCCAACTGCCCGCCCGACGCCGTGCAGCTGGTCAGCGATTTGAGCGAGCTGTTGGGCGTGAAGGTGCACTTCACCGACCCCGTTGAGCACGATAGCATCGCCGCCGGCATGGAGGGCTTGCCGCTCTTGCTGCAGATGGCGCTCTTCCGCGCCCTGCACGACTCGCCCTCGTGGAGCGACGCGCAATGGTTCGGCAATCCGTCCTTCGTGCTGGCAACCTACCGCCTGATCGAGGGCGATCCGGAGGCGCTGGGCGCCCTGCTCTACCGCAATCGGCAGCACCTGACTCATCGGCTAGATGCGCTCATGGCGCAGCTGGAGCGCCTGCGCGACATGCTCCAAATCGAGGACGAACTGCTCATCGGCGAGGCGTTCCAAGCCGCTATGGATGACTACGCCAAGTGGCACGCCGCCCGTCTGCGCAACAAGTACAGCACCGAACCCGATCTGAGCGAGGCGGCTGATCAAGCGCGCAGCTCGCTCTCGCTCTTCGGCGCCTTCGTGCCGAATTTCCGCCCGCGCGCCAAAGATAAGAAGAGTCGCAAATGATCCGCGCCGTCATCTTCGATTTCGGCGGCGTGCTGATGCGCACGCAAGACGCTTCGGGCAGGCGCGCGTGGGAGAGTCGGCTTGGCTTGCCGCAAGGCGGCTTAGATCGCCTCGTACATGGCAGCGACCTATGGATGCAGGCGCAGCGCGGCGCGCTCTCGCCTGAGGCGTATTGGGCGGCGCTCGGCGAGCAGCTCGGCATCGATGGCGAGCAGATCGATCAGCTCCGCCACGACTACTTCAAGGGCGATGTGCTGGATGAGGCGCTGGTGGCGCTGATCGATCGCCTGCGTGCGCGCGGCTTGCGGCTCGGCTTGCTCAGCAACGACTCCGTCGCCCTCGCCCAGAAGCTGGAGCAGCTCGATCTGTACCGCCACTTCGATGCTGTCGTGATCTCGGCGCAGATCGGCGCGCTCAAGCCTGAGTCGGAGGCGTTTCGCGCCATCGCGCAGGCGCTTGAGGTCAGCCCGCCGGAGTGCGTCTTCATCGATGACAACACCGCCAACGTCGATGGCGCTAAGGGCGTCGGGATGCACGGCATTCGCTACACCGCTGACCTCGACCTCGAAGCCAGCCTTGAGCCGCTGCTGAGCGACCCGCGCGCCACCACCAAAGTCTTGATCTTCGATTTCGGCAACGTGCTGGATATCCCTGACGATTGGGAGGCATGGCTCGCCCAGCGCGAGGCGATTGGCGCGTCGTTTGGCGTCAGCGGCGAGGCGCTCTGGTACGCCCTCTACCACAGCGAGGCGTGGCAACAGGTCAAGGTCGGGGCGATCAGCTACGAGGCGTACCTCGAGCAAGCCCTCGCGCCGCTCAACCTGCCCGATCACGCCGCCCGTCTCGCCTTGATCGAGCGCTTGTTCGCAGGACGCAACCGCGTCCACCCTGAGATGATGGCGCTCCTAGAGACGCTCAAGCCGCATTATCGCCTCGCCTTGCTCAGCAACGCCTATCAAACCGACGTCCCTGCTTGGATGGCGCAGTTCGGCTTGGCGGAGATGTTCGAGGTGGCGATCAGCTCGGCAGTGGTGCGCCTTGCCAAGCCCGATCCTGCGATCTATCATCTGATCTTGGACAAATTGGGCGTGCGCCCCGCCGAAGCGCTCTTCATTGATGACCTGACGCGCAACACGGAAGTAGCTGAGTCAATCGGCTTGCCGTGCATCGTCTTCAGGTCGCCCGAACAGCTGCGCAAGGCGCTCGAATGGCGCAACATCCTGCCCATAAGGAGCAGAGCATGATCATCCGCGCCTATCAGCCCGCCGATTGCCAAGCGGCGCTGAGCGTCATCAACGCAGTGGCAGCAGCCGACCGTACTAGGGCGCTCCCAGCGGAGGCGCTGACCTTCACGCCCCACGAGAGCGCTGTGATCGCCTTCACGGCTGAGGGCGCGGCGGCGGCTTTCGCCTGGTGGCAGCGCCAGAGCGATCAGAGCTACCTGTTTGAGGGCTGGGTGCATCCCGCCTTTCGGCGACGCGGCTACGGCGGCGGCTTGCTCACGGCGGCGGAGGTGGCTGTGCGGCGGGAGGGCGGCGGCGCGTTGCGCGCCCGAACCTATGAGGATATCGCGGGCGCTAAGGCGCTCTTCGAGCGTAAGGGCTACGCCGTCGAGCGGCGCTTCTACACCATGCGCACGACCCTCACGCCTGAGCGCGCGTTGGAAGCAGAGTTGCCCAAAGGGATCAGCATTCGCACCTTTCAACACGACGATCTGGAGATGCTCGTGGCGGCGGATAACGAGATTTTCGCCGATCACTGGGGCGCGACGCAGCGCGATCCCGAGACGTGGGCGCGCCAGATGATCGCCAGCCGTCCGCACGACCCGAAACTGTGGATTCTCGCCTTGCAGGGCGATGAGATCGTCGGCGAGTGCCTGTGCGGCGCCAGTCAGGGCGGCGATGAGCAGAACGCGCACATCTCGATAGTGGGCGTGCGGCGCTCATGGCGCGGTCACGGGCTTGGGCGCGCCCTGCTGACCTACGGGCTGCGCGCCTTGCGCGATCGCGGCTTCGGCACGGTCAGTTTGAACGTCGATGCCGAGAATCACGTGGCGATCAACCTCTACCGCAGCCTTGAGATGGACGTGGTGCGCACGCGCCTGCACTACCTCAAACATATCAAGCCCTAGTTGCTGCCCGTAGCAGCCGTGCTGGGCGGGAGCTGATAGTACGCCTCGATCAAGCGCCGCGCGATGGGCGCCGCCACGCTTGAACCTTCGCCGCCGCGCTCCACCAGCACCACCAGCGCGATCTCAGGCGCCTCCGCCGACCTGCCCGCGTAGGCGGCGAACCAAGCGTGCGTGCCGCCGACGGGCGTCTCCGCCGTGCCCGTCTTGCCGCAGACCGTCACGCCGCGCAAGCCCTCAAAGACGAAGGTCGCCGTGCCGATGGTGCGATTGGTGGTCACCTCGCACATCGCCTCGCGGATTGCCGCGAGCGTTTCGGGCTTGAAGTCGAGGCGCTCGGCTTGGGGCGTGGCGATGAAAGATGGCTCGCCGATGATGCCGATCTTCTCCACCACGTAGGGCTTGTAGAGGTAGCCATCGTTGGCGACGGCGGCTACGGCGCGCGCCACTTGCAACGGCGTGACGACCACATCGCCCTGCCCGATGACCGCGTTGAGCGCGTCGGAGTTGCGCCACTTGCGCCCGACCAGCTGCTCATAGCGGGAGGGTTCGGGCAGCAGCCCGATAGCCTCAGGTAGATCGGTCATGCCGCTGGGCGTGCCGAAGCCCATTTTGCGGGCGATCTTGGTCAGAATTTCGGGATCGGCGTTGCTGAGCGTCCAGCCCAGATGCCAAAAGTAGATGTTGCATGAGCCGGTCAGCGCCTGCTTGAGGGTGATCGAGCCGTGCCGACCGGCGGGCGTGCTGGCGATCCAGTCGGTGCGGGTGCGGTCGCCCAGCGGCGTCCCGTTCCAGATGCCGCTGCAGTAATGGCGCGTGTTCGGCGTGAACAAGCCGCTCTCGATGCCTGCCGCCATGCTCACGATCTTGAAGACCGAGCCGGGCGGGTACTGTCCGAGCGTGGCGCGGTTGAAGGTCGGCTTGCGCGGGTCGTTCAGCCACCGCTCGATGAGCGCCTGCGCGTTAGGCGGCGCATTGACGGGATTGAACGCCTCAAGGTTGAAGGTCGGGTAGCTGGCGAGCGCTAAGATGGCGCCGGTCTTCACATCGAGGACGACGACCGAGCCGCCGGGCGAGATCGCGCCCAGCCCGCCCGTTGTGAACGCCTGCTCTAGGATGCGCTGCGTCGTCTCCTGCATTTGCCAATCGAGGGTCAGGTAGACGCTCTGGCTGGGCACGGCGGGGCGCTCTGCGAGCGTGCGCAGCACGACGCCATCTCGGCGCAAGACCAGCGACACCTTGCCCTGCCCGGCGAGGACGCTCTCCAATTGGCGCTCTACGCCGTCTAGACCGATGAGCGCGTCGCGCGGATAGCCGCGCGCCTCCCAGAACGCAGCCTGCTCAGCGGGTATCGGACCGATGTAGCCGATCACGTGCGGGGCGAGGCTGCCTCGCAGGTAGCGGCGGGTCGGACGCGCCTCGTAGCGCAAGGTGCAGTGCCGTTCGAGGTCGGCTTGCACCTCAAGGAGGCGCTCTTGGGCGATCACGCCGATCTCATAGGCGAAGTCGCGCCCGGTGTTGCCGCCGAACAGCCGCGCGAGCGTCTCGGCGGAGCGCGCGGGGAATACGCGCGCCAGCTCAGCGAAGCACGCCTCAGGGTTGTTGGTCGGGTAGCTGCGCGTGAGCAGCGTGACCGCCAAACTGACCCCGTTCATGTCGGCAATCGCCTCGCCATCGCGGTCGTAGATGTTGCCACGCGTCAGGCGGGTCTGAATCACCTCCAAAGTGGCGCCGTCCGCCATCTCGGCGAACAGATCGCCGCGCGACCACGCCACCCGCCAACCCTCTTCAGTGTTGACGAGGCGCAGCACGCGCTCTGTATCCTCGAAGCTGCCGAAGAAGCTGGTCTCGAAGCGCAGATCGTAGGCGACGGCTGCCTCCGAGCCGCGCAGGATGGCATTGGCGAAGCTGTAGCGCAGTCCTTCGGGCTTCAGGGTCAGGCGGGCGTGCGCAGCCCGATAGAACGCCTCAAAGTCGGGCAGTGGGTAGGCATCGCGGCTGTTGAGGGCGAGCAAGTCGTGCATGGCGCTGAAATTTTCCAGCCGCCAAGCGTTCAAAAAGTCGGCGGCAACGCGTTGCGCCTCGCGCAGGGCGTCGCGGCTGGGCACGGGCGTGGGCGTCGCTAAATCGAGCGCTGCGCCTGTGCTGCGGCAAGCTCCCAGCGCAATAGCCAAAGCGATGAGCAGTAGGGGGCGTCTCATGAAGTTTCTCGTCGGCGTACGTTGCGCAAATTATAACGCATTTGTTGCGCGCACAGTTGTGCGCACAGTTGTCAAGGGCGCGCACATGGGATATACTGACCGCCAAATATATGCGACAGTCAGACGCGCAGCCGATCAAGGCGCGAGAAATCTGGATGTGGGAGCGAGCATGAAGCTGAGCCGCGAGGAAGTTCTGCAGATCGCAGAGCTGGCAAAACTGAGCTTGACCGAGAGCGAATTATCCACTTATGCCGAGCAGCTCTCAGCTGTTTTGGAGTACGCCTCGCGCCTTGAGCAGCTGGATACAGCCGATATCCCGCCCACAGCGACCGTTTTGCCGCTGCAAAACGTGCTGCGCGAGGATGTGGTGCGCCCATCCTTGCCGCGCGAACAAGCCCTCGCCAACGCCGCCGATGCCATCGAAGGGCAGTTTCGCGTCGACGCCGTGCTGGAATAACTTTTTTGATACTTACGAGGTCACATGCTTAAAAAACGCTTGCTGCTCATCGAAGATGACTTCGATGTAGCAGAGATGCTGCAGGTTTACTTCACGGCGCAAGGCTACGAGACTCTCAACGCCCTGAGCGGCAAAGAGGGCATCGCTATGGCGCGCGCCAAATCGCCCAACTTAATCCTGCTGGACGTGATGCTGCCCGATATGGACGGCTTCGACGTCTGTAAGAGCTTGCGCACCACGCCGCTGACTAAATATATCCCGATCATCTTCCTAACCCAGCGCGACCGCCGTGCCGATAAAGTCGCGGGCTTGGAGCTGGGCGCCGACGATTACATCACCAAGCCGTTCGATATCGAGGAGCTGCGCCTGCGCGTGCAAGGCTCGTTGCGGCGCGCCAGCCGCGAGGCGCTGACCGACGAGCGCACTGGCTTGCCGACCAACGCCGCCTTCGCCGAGGCGGAAGCCGCCTTCGCCCACAAAGACGGCTGGCATCGCCTGCAGATCACGCTCAACGGCTTCGTCCCCTTCCGCGATTATTACGGTTTTGTAGCAGCCGACGAAGTGCTGAGCTTTTTCAGTCGCACGCTCTCGGAATGCTTGGCGCTATACGGCAGCGCAGAAGATTTTGCCGCCATGCACAGCGAGACGCGCTACAGCGTCTTCACCTTTGCCCCGCAAGTGATGTCGCTCGTCACTGCGCTGCAGGAGGCGCTCCAAGCGGGCTTCCCGACTTTCTACAACTTCGCCGACCGCGAGCGTGGCTACCTGATCTTGCCCGACGATCAAGGCGGCGAACAGCGCGCGGCGTTGCTCTCCGCCGAGATCAGCGTCCTAGAGCACAAAGGGCAGCCCGCTAGCGACGCGCCGCAGGCTGCCAGCGCCTGATCGCTTCACAAGGCGAGGGACTCCCCCGCCCTCAACCGTCACCCCTCTTGATCGTCCTCAAGGCGCTTGAGTAGCTCAGCCTCTTGGCGCAGACGGCGCGCTTTCAGGATGAAGTAAGCGATGGTCAGCGCCATGATGATGCCGGTGGCGGCGTAGCCTAAGATCATGTACTCGATGTTGCTGGGCGTCTGCATGGTGACTCAGCCTTGCTTGGCGAGGAAATGGGCTTTCAACGCCTCCAGCCGCCGCGCCGTGTTCTCCAGCCGCACGCGATGCCACAATAGCACAACGGCAGCCACGCACCACCACGTCATCGCCACGCCCATGGTCGCCCCGATGCGGGCGTCGGTGCGCACCTCAAAGCCGCCCTCCGCCATCGGATTCGCTGCGCTCGGTCCGATCACGACTGGGTGGAGCGTGTCATCGCGCACGCGCGGGATTAGAAAGACGTACACCACGCTGGCGAAGGCGAGGATGCCATAGATGGCGGCGAAGCGCGCCCTGCGGTCGGGGTCTTCGATGGCGCCGCGCAACACCAGATACGCCGCGTAGAGCAGCCACATGATCGCCATGCCGTTCAAGCGCGGATCAGCCGTCCACCACGTATTCCAGATCGGGCGCGCCCACGTCGATCCCGTCACAAGGCAGACCGTCATCAGCGGCAAGCCGACCTCGACGCTGCTGACGGCGAGTTGATCCCACTTGATGTTGCGCGTGACCAAGTAAGCGATGCCGGCGATCACGGTCACGAAGAAGGCGACCGAGCCGCCCGCATACGAAGAGACGTGCACATAGAAGAGTCGCTGCGCGTGACCCTGCACGGCATCCGTGCCGGCGTAGAAAAAGACCATGTAGAGCATCACGAACATGCTCAGGAAGGTGACGACGCTCAAGCCCAAGAGCAGGCGCGTGCGCCAAGCGGGATACTCGACGCGCAGAAGGTCTGCGGGCGGGCGGCTGCCCTCGCTGACAGCTGAGACTGTTGCCATCGGACAAAATCTCCAAAAAACTACCGACTTCTGTAGATTCACTGAGAATTATAAGATAGCGCTTTTGAATCCACAAACTTTTGCCCATCTTCTCTGAAAAAGTTTGCCAAAGGGCGGCGACGAAGGTTAGAATGTCGACAAGCTCTCTCAAGCGGCTGAGGGGTCTCTGTTCGAGCCCGCAGCCAAGCGCAGGTGACCGCATGACCGCTCAAATGCTGCTCAACGCCGCCATCTCAATCGGCGCGCCGCTTGCCTTCATCTTTTTGATCTATACCTCCAACATCTACAGCGACGGCAAGTTCGTCTCAACGGTGCTGACCAATCTGCTCTGGGGCGCGACGGGCGCCTTTGCGATTGCCTTTATGGTCAATATTTACGTGGCGTTGCCGCTGGTCAACTCGGTTGAAGTCGTGCGCGGCGTCACGGCGCCTTTCACCGAGGAGATCGGCAAAGCGCTCCTGATCGTGTACCTGATCGGGCATCCGCGCTTCCGCAACATCGTCGAAGGCACGATCTACGGCTTTGCGGCGGGCATCGGCTTCGCCATCGCCGAGAACTTGTACTTCACCTTCACCAACGCCGCCAGCTTCTCAGATATTTTAACACGCGTCCTCTCCACAACGTTAATGCACGCCACAGCCAGCGGATTGGTCGGCACGTTTTTGGGGCGCTATCGGCGCTCGCAGGCGCGCTATCGCCGTATCTATCCGTGGCTGGGCTTCTCAGCGGCGATCTTGCTACACGCCGCCTACAACAACAGCGTCACGCTCTTGGGCGAGGGCGCCCATTTGCTGATCGTGGCAGTCCTGATCGGGGCGTTGGGCGGTCTGCTGACGTGGCGGCAGATTCAGCTCGGCTTGCGGGACGAGAAAGAGCGCATCGACGCCATGCTGACCGTGCGCGGCGTGACCGCCAAAGAACGCCGCGCTCTGCAACAAATGGGCACCGACGCTCTTGACGGCGTCTTTGCAGAGCTGAGCGAGCGCTTTGGCAAGCGCATCGCCGATCAGATGCGGCGGCTGATGGTGGTGCAGGCGAACATCGGCATTTTGAAGAGCAACCTGAACACGCCCGCCAGCGAGCGCTTGCTGACGGCGTGGCGCAAGGAGATCGATGCCCTGACCGCTGAGATGAGCACTTTGCAACGGCGCATCGGCAGCTTGGCGATGGTCTTCTTTCGGGGCGTCTTTCTAGATGAGCAGCGGGCGCTCTACGAGAATCTCGGTCAGCTGCTGGCTGAGTCGGAGCAGACTGAAGTCCATCAGTTCGATGCGCTGCTGCTGGCGGCTGAGCGCACGCACAGCTTTCAGCCCGCCGAGCTGGAGCGCTTGGCGAAGTCGCTCAGCCGCGCCCCAATCTTTCAGGACGTCTCGCTGACCGATTTGGAGAACCTCAGCCGTTCCGCGCGCGAGCTGAGCTTTGAGGACGGGCAGCTGCTCTTCGATCAAGGCGAGAGCGGCGATACGCTCTACATGATTGAGGCGGGCGCCATCGCGCTCTACACGGTCAGTCTGGGCGTTGAGAAACTCCTGCGCGTGTGCAAGGCGGGCGATGTGGTCGGCGAGTTGGCGCTGATCGATGGCTCGCCGCGCTCGGCGCGCGCGCGGGCGAAGGGCAATTTGCGGGTCTTGGAGCTGCAACGCACGCACTTCAACATGTTCCTCAAGAGTCGCCCGCAAGTGGTCATGGCGATGTTGCGCTTCCTCGCCGAGCGCGTCCGCGACATCACCGTAGCGCTGGAGACGAGTGTGCACTGGGCGCGCCAAGTCGCTGAGGGCAACTTCACTGAGGCGCGCGCGCTGAGCCTGTTGCTGCAAAGCGAGGAGAACGCCCTTGAGGAGGTCGCGCCGCCTACCGAGCCTGAGCGCGCGCTTTCGATAGATACAGCCGTACAGCTGCCGACTGTGCTGGGCGGCGCCTTCGGCAGAGTCGCTGCGGCGCTGGAGCAGCGCGCCCAAGCGCCCGGTCAGCTGGGCAAAGCCAGCGGCAAGACGGGCATCTGGGCGCGACTCAGCAAGGATTCGAGCGAGACGAGCGAGCAACCATGATGCAAACCATGCCAGAGTCAATCAAGGAGCGCGCCATTGCGCAGTTGGGGGCGGCGCGCCTGTTCAAGGGCATCCCAGCTTACGACTTGGAAGCCCTCGTCGACGTCATGGCGTACAAAAGCTTCCCGTCAGGCGAGGTGCTGTTCCGCAAGGGCGATGCGGGCGACTCGATGTTCCTGATCCTCAGCGGCAAAGTGCGCATTTTCACCTATGACGCCGCCCAGAACGAGATCGACCTCGCCTACTTAGAGCCGCCGCGCATCTTCGGCGACTTCGTGATCTTCGATCAGAAGCCGCGCTCAGCCTCCGCCCTGACCGTCGCGCCGACAGAGTGCCTCGTCCTTGACCGCGCCGCCTTCGAATCTTTTCTGCCGCAGCATACCTTCGTCGGCATCGTGATGATGCGCAACATCGCCAAGCAACTGCGCCAAGTGACCGCCTTCCTCAGCCAAGTCAACAGCGCGCTCGATCTGATGGCGAAAGGCGACTTCGCCCTCACTCTGCAACAGCTCGCTCAGACCACCAGCGACGATGAGACGCTCCAAACGCTCGTCAACACCTTTGTAGAGATGATCCAGCGCGTTCAACAGCGCGAGGTGAGCCCTAAAAGCGCCGACACAGCCTAGCGATGGCTGTTCCCACTAGCGCGCTGCACCTCAAGACGAGTGCCTCTTCTGACATCAAGTCTCAAGATCGGCGTATCTTCGCTCTTATCTTGCGATCTAATCTTTATGCTCTTTATGATCTACATTATGCGCCTTCAAGAGTTGTTAATATTCAAGATTCGTCTCTAGGTTCTGATGCTAACTTTATAAAAGCCCTCAAAAAGACCGTTGCTTTCTTGTTAAATTCGCTTATAAGTGCTTGTGGAATTGTCAAGGCTGCCTTATAGTAGACGGTGGACGCCAAGTTGATGTACAAAGGAGCGTATCTATGAACCAGAGGAACCGTCAGTTGTTCCTTGTCATTGGCGCAATTGTCTTTGTTGTGGCAGCTATCGTGGTCATTCTGTCCGGCTCTTTTCAGCGGGGAACCGTGGATGTAACCCCCACCCCTGAGGAAGTTGCCGCTCAGCCGACCGATGTGCCGCCCACTGAAGAGCCGCCGCCGCCCACGGCAACCGATGTGCCGCCCACTGAAGAGCCTCCGCCTACGGCGACCGACGTGCCGCCTACAGCGACTGAGCCGCCATCTACGGCGACCGAAGCAACGCCAACGGTTGAGTCGGCTGCTCTATCTGCCGCCACTGATGAGCCAACTGCTGAGCCCACAGCGACCGAAACGCCTACAGCTGCGCCTACGCCCGATCCAAACGATCCGCAGCTGCAGTTGTTCATCACCTGTAACGCCGATCAAACAGCCACTTTCATCGTTCGGAATATCGGGGGCAGCGCAGCTGACGCTACTTACAGCGTCTTCGACCCCAACACGAATACAACGACCGATGGCAGCTTGAACGTGCCAGCCGCTCAGAACGTGACCATCGGCACATTCGTTGGCAACGCCACTATCACAGTCCAGTACAGCACCTCGCAGCTGTCTTCGGTCACGCTCGGTGCCACTGGTACGTGCATCCCGCAGCCCACTGCAACATTCACGTTCACACCCTCGGTGACGCGCCTGCCAACCAATACCCGTACGCCGACGCGTACGCCCAGCCCAGGTCCTTCCCCTACTCGCACGCCGACGCGCACGCCCAGCCCAGGTCCTTCGCCTACCCACACGCCGACGCGCACCCCACGTCCGACCAATACTCCGCGCCCGACCAGCACGCCCACCAATACCCCGCGACCCACTAACACACCAAGCCCAGACGCCGTCCTGAGCTTGGGCGTGCAGTGCAATGCTGATCGCAGCGCCACTTTCGCCATCGCTCATGTCGGCGGCACAGCAGGAGCCACTGGCACATGGTCAGTCACTGAGCCGGGCGGTCCGGGCGGCAGCGGCAGCTTCAGCATCGATGTGGGCGGCTTCCTGTCTTACGGTCCATACGCCGGCAATGCCAGCATGACCATCAACTACGTCTCGACGAGCTTCGTCTCAGCGAGCTTGAGCGTCAACGCCACTTGCATCGCCGCGCCAACTGCTACGCCGACCAACACGCCCACCAACACGCCGTTGCCGACCAGTACTAACACGCCGACGGCGACCTTCACGGCGACCGCCACCAATACTGCCACCAACACCGCCACTTTCACGCCGACCAACACGCCGACGGCGACCTTCACGGCGACCGCCACCAATACCGCCACCAACACCGCCACTTTCACGCCAACCAACACACCGACGGCGACCTTCACGGCAACTGCCACGAATACCGCTACTTTCACGCCGACCAGCACACCGACGGCGACCTTCACGGCAACTGCCACCAATACCGCCACCAACACTGCCACTTTCACGCCGACCAACACGCGGACGGCGACCTTCACAGCGACTGCCACGCTCACCCCGACTCTGCCACCTCAGACGCCGCCTCCGACCGAAGTGGCAGCTCAGGTGACGGGCACAGGCATCTGCGCGGCGGATGGCACGGTTACCTTCACCCTGAACAATCCCGGCGGCAGCGTCGTGGAGCAAGCCTACATCGTCACGAACGCGGCTGGCACAGTCCTAGCCACTGGCACAGTGACCATCCCCGCCGGCGGCAGCGCGACGATCACACTCAGCGGGACGCCCGGCACGGTCACCTTGAGCATTCCCGCTCTGGCGTTGAGCCTCAGCACAGTCTGCGCCGAGCCGACCGAAGAGCTGCCTTGCGGCTACTGGGAGCTGGGCGAGGACGGCTTCCCCGTCTTCTCCTACACCACAGCCGCCTGCGAGCCTGAGTCGCTAGAGCGCGTCTGGGAGCCGCTCAGCATCGGTGGCGCCAGCTGCCCGCCGTGGTCGGTCTACCACACTTTCCGCACGGGCGATTGGGAACTCTTCCGTCTGGGCGAGCTGCCCGATAAGCCCGACGCGCCTGAAAACCTCTCGCAGGCGATCAACCCCGACTGGCACGACATCAATCCGAGCCGCTCGCCCGATAACGAGTGGATCGCCTATGCCAGCAACCGCAGCGGCACTTGGAACATCTGGGTGGCGCGCACCGACGGTAGCGAGCAGCGGCAAGCCACTTTCAACGAGCGCAGCGTCTCAGTCGATCCGGTCTGGTCGCCCGATGGACGCTACATCGCTTACGAGTCGAATAAGTTGGGCAACTGGGAAATCTTCGTCTTCGATGTGACTCAGCGCAACAGCCCAGAGGTGCGCCTGACCGATAACCGCGCCCTCGACGTCAACCCGTACTGGTCGCCCGATAGCAAGACCATCGTCTTCGAGAGCCTGCGCGACGGCATCCGCAACCTCTACGCGCTGGATGTTGA
>CALKXH010000137.1 GCA_938005675.1 uncultured Anaerolineae bacterium | reverse complement strand
GAGCTGTACAAGCAGGGGCGCTTCCCCTTCGATAAGCTGGTGCGGCAGTTCCCCTTCGAGCAGATCAACGAGGCGATGCACGCGTCTGAGTCGGGCGAGGTGCTGAAGCCGATCTTGGTGATGTAGGGCTTGTGATGTAGCGCTCAAACACACAGGGCAGGTCGGCTGACCTGCCCTGTGCATCTCTACTCGCCTTTGCCTTTGCGGCGCACCGGCTCGACCTTGGCGTTCGGATCGATCCAGCGCTTGCCGCGCTTGACCCAGCCGGGATGCGGCGGGGTCTCGCCATCGGCAGCGGAGGCGGGCGGCGTGGCCTCAGCTTTGGGCGCAGGCGCCGACTCAGTCTTAGACGCCTCGATCTGCGGCGCAGCGGCGGCAGGCGGCTCTGCCACAGCGACCGCAGCAGGGGCTGGCTCGGGCTCAGCGGGCTTGGCGGCGTACGGACCGGGGCGCGATGGCTCTAGACCGGCTTTCTTGCGCGCCTTTTGCACGTCAGTGTGGTCGTAGCCGCCGCGCGCTGCCTCTTCTTCAGCGGCGATGGTCGGCGCGATGGACTGCCAGTAGCGAATCTCGCGCGAGAGGCGCGCCTTATCGTGAATGTGCGCCGAAGTGCGCTCATAGGATGCCAGCTCGTAATTGTGATCCATCTTGATGGCATCGAAGGGGCAGTACTCGGCGCAGTAGCCGCAGTTCATGCAGATATCGATATCGATGTAGAACTGCTCCGGCTCCGGCTTGGGGCGACCCGTCTTAGGATCAGTGCCGCGCACGATCCAGATGCACTGCGGCGGGCAGACCTTTGCGCAGATGCCGCAGGAGGTACACCAATCCTTGCCGGGGTAGTCGGGATCGTCCTGATTGTAGGTGATCAGGAAGGGCGTGAAGCGGAAGCGCTCTGGCACTGCCAGCTTCTCATCGGGATACTCGACGGTGACCAAGCCGCGATTCGCCAAGCTCTGCTTCTGCTGGAAGACGTCGACGTCGCGCTTGCGCCCCAGCCACTGAATGTCATCGATGAAGGTGGTGATCAGGTGACGGAACGTCACGCCCAGACCTTTGAGGATGCCTGAACCGTACATGAAGTCTCACTCCTAGCGATCGGTCTCGCCCAGTACGATATCGATGCTGCCCAGCACGGCGACCACATCCGCCACTTTGTGCCCCTTGCACATCTCGCCGAGCGGGGTCAGGTTGATGAAGCTGGGCGCGCGCACGTGATAGCGCCACGGATTGCCGCCGCCCATCGAGACCAGATAGAAGCCCAGCTCGCCCTTCGGGTTCTCGGCGAAGCCGTACGCCTCGCCGGCCGGCACCTTGATCGAGTAGCTGGTCTTGCCGCCGAAGATGGGCTGCCCTTGCGTGTCCTTCAGGCGCGGCAGAATCTGCTTCAGGATGCGCACGCTCTGGCGCATCTCGTCGAGGCGCAGGTAGTAGCGGTCGTAGATATCGCCGTTGGGGCGGGTGCAGATGTCGAACTCCAGCTCCGGGTAGATGCTGTAAGGATTGGCGCGGCGGATATCGTACGGCACGCCTGAGGCGCGCAGCAGCGGTCCGGAGGCGCTGTAGGCGATAGCCATCTCGGCGGGCAGCAAGCCGACGCCGATGCAGCGGCTCTTGATGATCTCGCTCTCGGAGAGCAGCTCATCCAGCTCGTCAATCGAGCGCGGCAGGCGGTCGTTGATGAGCTGTTCGAGGTACTCCAGCGTATCCATGTCGCGCACGCGGTCGTTGATCAAGGCTGCCTCGCTGCGGATGCGCTGCGGCAAGTCTTTGAAGACGCCGCCAATGCGCATGTAGTTGCACATCATGCGCGAGCCCGCCGTTGCCTCGAAGAAATCGAGGATGTACTCGCGGGTTTGGATGGCGTAGAGGGCGGGCGTGAAGAAAGCGCCCAGATCGTTGAGCAGGAAGCCGATTGACCACAGATGGTTGGTGATGCGCGTCAGCTCCGCCATCAGCACGCGGATGACCTCGGCGCGGTAGGGCACGCTGACCTGCCCGCCCATCATCTGCTCGACGGTGATGGCGTAGGCGAGGTTGTTGCACATGCTGCAGATGTAATCGAGGCGGTCGGTGAAGGGCATGTTGCCGTACCACGTATTGCGCTCGCCGATCTTCTCGTGGTTGCGGTGCAGGTAGCCCATGACTGGCTCCAGCGACTCGATGGTCTCGCCGGTCAGCGCCACCATCATGCGGAAGACCCCGTGCGTGCTGGGATGATGCGGTCCGAGGTTGACGACTAGCCGATCCGTGCGGAAAGCGGGATCGCCCATGATATCGACGCCCAGCGCCATGCTCTGCTGGAAGTCCGCCTCGCTTTGCGGCTTATAATCGTCCAGCGTGAAGCCGGCGGGGTAGCGCACGTTGTGTCCGAAGGGGTTGTATTCCTCGCCGCGAAAGACGTGACCGCCGGGCCAGCGCGTATCGAAGGGCTTGGTCTCCTGCTCGTAGTAGGCTTCGTGGTAATCTTTGCGCATGGGATGCCCCTCGAAGCCCTCCCACAGCAAGATGCGCTTCAGGTTGGGATGTCCGGCGAAGTGAATGCCGTAGAGGTCGTAGGCTTCGCGCTCTTGGAAGTCGGCGCCGGGGTAGATGCTGACAAGGCTTGGGATCACGGCGTCTTGGCGGTCGGTCTGCGCTTTGAAGACCAGCGGCTTGCCGCCGCTGGGCACGCGGAAGGCGTGATAGACCACTTCGAGGTGGTCGCCGTGACCGAGATAATCGACCGCCGTCAGGCTGGAGAGGTAATTGAAGCCGTACTCATCGCGGATGACGCGCGCGAAGTCGGGCAGGGAGGCGGCGTCGACGATCACGCCCTCGTAGCCGTTGCGCGTGTCGTCCTTGACGGCGTTGGGGAAGCGCTCTTTGAGCGCCGCAATGGTGCTGGGCAGGTCGGTGACTTGTGGCAGAACTTGGTCGGTCATAGGAAGACTCCGTCAGGGAACTCAGGCGCTCTCAGGCTGCGCGGACTCAGCCAAAGCTTCGGAGACGGTCGGCGTCGGGCGATTTTTCTGGGCTTCCTTGCGCAGCAGCTCGGCGTGACGCGGATCGATGATGTCGGGTCCGAGGATCGGGATGGGGACTTCCTCGCTGGGACCGCCGCCGTACCACGGCACGCTGGCGCCCACGCCCAAGGATTGGCGCTCGATCTTCTTCTGCAGGGCGATCAAGCCGTAGAGCAGCGCCTGCGGCGTAGGCGGGCAGCCCGGCACGTAGACGTCCACGGGGATGTACTTATCGATGCCGCTGACCACGTTGTAGCCCTCTTTGAACGGACCGCCGCCGGAGGCGCAAGCGCCCATCGCCAGCACGTACTTCGGCTCTGGCATCTGGTTGTAGAGCCGCACAATCGGCACGACCATCTTCTTGGTGACCGTGCCGGAGACGATCATCAAGTCCGCCTGACGGGGGCTGGCGCGCATGACCTCCATGCCGAAGCGCGCCAGATCGAAACGGCTGGCGGCTGTGGCGATCATCTCGATGGCGCAGCACGCCAAGCCGAAGAGCATGGGCCAAATCGAGCGGCTGCGCGCCCAGTTGTACAGGCTGCTCAGGCTGGTGACCGCAATGTTGGATTGCATCTCCTCGGGCACCGGAATATCGGGATGCTGCAAATCGCGTAGGTTGATCTCACCGTTGCTCATAAAGACTCCTCACTCAGCGCTGCCGCCCTGTGCGCACAGCGCAAGACCCCTACTTAAAAGTCGGCGTTCAACTCTTCCCACCATTCGCGCAGAATCTGGCTGAGTAGCGCGTCGTTCGCCAGCGCTGGATCGTCGGCGAAGTTGGGCAACGCCACGATCAGCGCCTTGAGCTGCGCCAAGCCCAGCGATTCCACGTCTATGTGCGGATGCGCCGCCATCAACGCCAAGACGATCTCGTAGCTGGCTTCCCAGTATAGCGCATTTTGAAAGTCAGCTTCTGAAGAATATTCTAGCACGTTTGATCAGCTTTTCACAGACGTTCAAGCCCGCCTGAGCGCCCTCAACCCTCTCTATGCTATAATGACTCTAGCGCAATCGGCAAATTGAGGACTCGGAGCGCCATGCTGATCATGGGAATCGACCCCGGCACTGCCACCACCGGCTACGCCTTCGTCAGCGAAGACGACTCAGGCGCGCCGCGCGCCGTCGCCTACGGCGCCATCCTGACTCCGCCCGATCAGCCGATGGCGCAACGCTTGCAGCGCATCTATGCCGAGATTGAGCGCCTGATCGCCGAGCATCAGCCGACCGAAGCCGCCATTGAGGAGATGTTCTTCGGCAAGAACATCACGGCGGCGATCAACGTGGCGCAAGGGCGTGGCGTGGTGCTGCTCGCCCTCGCCGATGCCGCCCTGCCCATCCGCGAATACAAGCCCGCGCAGGTCAAACAAACCGTGGCGGGCTACGGCAACGCCAACAAAAAGCAAGTGCAAGCGATGGTCAAGGCGCTGCTGGGCTTGGATCATATCCCCAAGCCCGACGACGCCGCCGACGCCCTAGCGATTGCCATCACGGCGCTGCACAGCTCCCGTTGGGAGCGCTTGGTGGAGGATTGAAACGTGGAACTACGTCTGAAGATACCGCGCATCAACGATGATCCGTCTGACTATGACGTGTTGTTCGGCTTGTGGGAGCAGCTCGCCTCCGATGAGACACATCAAACAGTTGTGCTAGATTTTGCACAATGTGACTTCCTCAGGCAAAATGGCGTGGCATTCTGCTTGGGGCTGGCTCGCCTTGCCCAAAGTTACGGCAAACAGATCGCAGTTGAGAATCTGCTGAACGAAAACGTTGCGATCAACCTCCGTAAAAATGGCTTCATGGAGGCGCTGGGGCTACCGTATGATAGATACCCGAGCAGCACTGCAGTGCCTGTCCGCGAGGATGTATGCAGAAATGTGGAACCGTACATAAACTACTTGGATAAGCACTGGCTAACGGGCAGAGGGATAAGTCTCAGCGCAGATTTGAAGCAAATTATTCTTTCAACAGTAGTGGAGGCATACACGAACGTTTTCGATCATGCGCGTTCACGAATCGGCGCCTTCACTTGTGGTCAATTCTATCCAAGACTAGAAGAGCTCGCCCTAACACTGGTGGACTTCGGCATTGGCATCCCTGCGACTGTGCGCAGACGTCTCAATCAGCCCGATCTGAACGCAGAGACAGCCATGCGTTGGGTTTTCCAAGAGGGAAACACCACTCAGGACGGTCCGCGCGGCAACGGACTGAAGATTCTGAAACAGTTCGTCAAGCAAAACGAAGGCTCGCTGGACATTTACAGTGAGAATTGCCACGCTCGCATTAGCGCGCGTGGCGAACGCTTTACCCTGCGAGGTAGAAAGTTCATAGGCACTGTTGTGCAAATCAAGTTAAAATCCGACGATAAGTTCTACAGCCTATCTAGCGAAGACGACTCAGACGAGTTGTTTTTCTGAACGGGGGTGATCGCGATGAACCGCATTCTTCTGGCAGAGCAAATCGGCAAGTACTGCGTCACGGCTGAGGACGGGCAGCGCATCTATGAGCAGATTCATCCGTTGCTGAGCGCCCAGCAGCACGTCCAGTTGGATTTCGCGGGCGTGCAGATCGTCGCCTCGCCGTTCCTGAACATGGCGGTTGGTCAGCTGCTGCGCGACCTTGACCCCGCGACGCTGAATACCTACTTAAAGTTCGAAAACTTGCCCAGCGGCTTCAAGCCGATCTTGCGGCGCGTGATCGAGAACGCTAAACGCTACTACGCCGACCCTGCCTACCGCGCTGCCATCGAGTCCGTGCTTGCCAAGCGCGAGGAGGACTTCGATGCCGATTGATCTGCGCGCCACTGTCATCGATATCCGCGCCGATGCGCCTCGCTCAAGCGATATCTTCCTGATCGATACAAATGTACTGTATTGGACGTGCTACCTGAGGGCGCTCGATCTGGCAAGCGCGCGCGGGCAAGGTGGCAAGGCGCGCGCCTATTCGAACTACATAAACAAGGCGTTGCTGGCTCAGAGCACCCTTCAATTGTGCGTCGCCTCGTTAGCGGAGTTGGCTCACGTGATCGAGCGCGACGAATGCGCAATCTACAATCAGAGACACGGCACGAGTCTGTCGTTGAAAACGTACCGTCATGAGAGTCAGGAACGCGCCAGCGTCGTCGAGCAGGTTCAAAACGCTTGGCTGTTGGCTGAAGGCATCGTTGACCGTCACGTGCTGCCTGCAGCGCCCATCGTGGGTGAGCTGCATGATACACTAGCCTCCGCAGCGGTGGATGGCTACGATCTACTCATCCGCCATGCCGCACTGAGCGCGGGCATTCGCCAAATCCTGACCGACGACGCTGACTACGGCGAATTCGCCGACTTCCAGATTTTCACAGCTAACAATAGCCTGATTGATCTCGCGCGGGAGCAAGGCAAGCTACTGAGACGATGATCGAGCGCGTGATCGGGCGAGTCCTCAAGCGCGAGGATGACTCGTTGGTGATCTTGATCGGCGGGATCGGGGTGCGGGTGCGCGCCACGCGCAGCGCACTGGAGCAGGCGCAAGTGGGCGGCGAGGTCATGCTCTACACGCACCTCGCTGTGCGCGAAGACGAGCTGAGTCTGTACGGCTTCAGCAGCGAGGACGAGCGCGCCCTCTTCGAGGTGTTGATCGCGGTCAGCGGCGTGGGCGCTAAGCTGGCATTGGCGATCCTCAGCACGCTCAGCGCCGATCAGCTGCGCCTCGCCGTGCGCCGCGCCGAGCCAGAGCTGCTGACGCGCGTGCCAGGCATCGGCAAGAAGACGGCGGAGAAGATCATTTTCGAGCTGAAAGATAAGATCGGGGTCGCCGCCGACGCCCTGAGCGAACTCGCCGCCATCGATGACATCGACGCCGATGTGATCGCCGCCCTGACCAGCATGGGCTTCAGCATTGTGGAGGCGCAGAGCGCCATTCAGCGCCTGCCCCGCGATGCGCCCAAAGCGATCGAGGCGCGCGTCCTCTTGGCGCTGCAAAACTTGGGCTGAGTCAGCGCCTCAGCCCTTGACCGAACCCGCCAGCAAGCCGCGAATGAAGTAACGTCCCAACAAAATGTAGACCAGCAACGTCGGCAGGGCGGCGAGGAACGATCCCGCCATCTGCAGGCTGAAATCGATGGCTTGCCCGCCCGCCAACTGGCTGAGCGCGACCGTGATCGGCTGCGAGGCGGGGTCGGTCAGCGTGACGGCGAACAAGTACTCGTTCCAAATCTGGGTGAACTGCCAAATGATCACCACCACGAAGCCCGGCAACGAGAGCGGGAAGATCACTTTGGCGTACAGATTGAAGAAATTCGCGCCGTCGATCTGCGCCGCCTCCACCAGCTCATCGGGGATTTCGGCGTAGTAGTTGCGGAAGATCAGCGTGGTGATCGGCAAGCCGTAGACCACGTGCGTGAGGATCAAGCCCCACAGCGTGCCGGTCAGGCGCAGTTGGCTCAGCAGCTGGAAGAGCGGGATCAGCACGCTCTGATAGGGGATGAACATCCCGAAGAGCATGAGCGGGAAGACGATGTTCGCGCCGCGAAAGCGCCATTTGCTCAGCACGTAGCCGTTCAGCGAGCCGAGCACGGCGGAGAGGATCGTGGCGGGACCGGTCAGCGCCACGCTGTTGAGGAAATTCGGACTCAGGCGCTCCACAGCGGCGATGAAGGCATCGGTCGAGACTTGGCGCGGCAACGTCCAGACTTGATCGAGCGAGACTTCAGCGCGCGGCTTCAAGCTGGTCACCAAGACCAGATAGATCGGGATCAGGTAGATGAGCGCCCAGAAGATCAGCGTGGCGTAGATTGCAGCGCGCGTGAAGGTACGTCGCCGCAGGGCGGCTTGGCGGCGTTGGGGCAGGGCGAGGGCGCTCATCGTCTCACCTCAGTGCGGAAAGCGTTGATCAGGTACGGCACGATCACGAAAGCGACCAGAATCAGCATGATCACGGCAATCGCGGCGCCCAGCGCGAAGTTATTGCCGCGAAAGGCGGTCAGATACATGTGGATGCCCGGCACGTCCACGCGCAGATTGTCGCCGCCCGCCATCACGTAGATCAGATCGAAGATTTTCAGCGAGATGTGCCCGAGGATGATCATGGCGCTGAGCGTGATCGGCTGCAGCAACGGCAGCACCACGTGCCGATAGACCTGTAGCTCGTTACAGCCATCCACGCGCGCCGCCTCGCGCAGCTCCTCCGGGATGCCGCGCAGCGCGGCGAGGTACATCGCCATCGTGTAGCCGGACATCTGCCACGTGGCGGCGATCACAATCGAGACCATCGCCAAATTCACGCCGTGCAACGGGCGCACGACCGTCCCAAGCGCCTCGAAGGCGCCGCCTAAAAAAAACCAACCGATCAGGCTCAAGCCGATCATGCCGACGATCAGCGCCTGCACAGGGCGACGGCGCAGCGCCGCTGTGACGGCGAAGACCAACAAGCCGACGATGATCAAGATGACGACCGTCCGCGAGGCATCCGCCCACGTGAAGGTGACGAGTTGCCGCCTATCGGTGAACCACGCCCATTGATCGGGCGGCAGCGCCGCGCCGCCGAAGACGGTCGGCAGGGTATTCAAGCCGCTGCGCGGCGAGAACAGCCAACGCCAAACCGTCCCGGTGACCACGAAAGAGAGCGCCATCGGGAACAAGAAGATGGTGCGGAAGAGCGTCTCAGCGCGGATGCGCTGATCGAGCAGGATCGCCAAGAACAAGCCCAGCGAGAGGCAGGCTGCGATGAACAGCACAGTGAAGACGACTGTGTTCACCAGCGCCTCGCGGAAGCGGAAGAAGGGCAAGCCGCTGCCGGCGAAGAGCGCCTCGAAGTTCTGCAAACCGACGGAGCGAATCTCGACGGCGCCCAAGCCCTGCCAGTTGGTGGTGGCGATGTAGAAGGTCTGCCCGATGAAGCCGTAGACGAAGATCGCCAGCAGGATCACGGAGGGCGCGAGGACAGCCAGCGCAGTCAGCCGATCAGCGTTCAGGCGCATAGAGCTTCACCTCGAAGGGTTGAAAGCTAAAGCAGCAAGGCGGATCGCCTGCTTGACGATCCGCCTTGCGCCTCAAAGCGCAGGCTCAGCGGGCAGAAGCCTCTGCCAGTGCCTGCGACGCGGAAGCGGCGAGGTCGGCATCGCGGGTGGCGATGAAGACCGAGATGACCGTCTGGAAGTCGTTCAAGAACGACTCAGGGGCGGCGGCGCCGTGCATCAGGCTGCCGACCAGCGCGTTGCTGGCGAAGTCAGCCGCGGCGCTCTGCAGGTAGCTGTTGTAGAGGTTCGGATTCTTCACGTCGGCGTCGATACGGGCAGGGATCGAGCCTTTGAGCGGATTGAAGGTATCTTGCCCTTCGGCTGAGCCGACTGTGCGCAGCCAAGCGAGGGCGTTCTCGCGGTTGGGCGCGCCCTTTGGCAAGCCGAACGAGTCGCTCAGCATGTTGAAGACGCCCTCGGTGCCGGGCGCGGGCGCGTAGCCGAAGCCCTCGCCGGGCGTCAAGCCTTTGGTGGTGGTCATGTAGCCGGCTGCCCAGTCGCCCATGACGTAGAAGGCGGCTTTGCCCTCGATGACGAGGTCATTCGCCTGTTGCCAGCTGAGCGAGGCGGCGTCGGGGTTAGTGCAGTCCAGAATCTTATCGAAGAGCGTCCAGGCAGCTTTAGCGGCGTCGGACTCCCAGCTCAGCTTGCCGTCGAAGAGGTCGCGGTAGCCTTGCACGCCCAGTTGCGCCAGCAGCACGTTCTCAAAGAGGTGGACGGCTGTCCAGTTCTCGCCCATCGCCAAGGGGGTCACGCCGCGCTCCTTGATCTTCGGGCAGACGGCGAGGAACTCATCCCAGGTCTTAGGCACTTCCACGCCCCACTCCTGCAGCTTGGCGGGGACGTACCACATCACGTTGGAGCGGTGGATGTTGACCGGCACCGTCCAGATTTCGCCCTCGTAGGTGATCAGGTCGATCAGGTCCTTGGGGAACTTATCCAGCCAGCCTTCGCTACGGTAGAGCTCGGTCAGTGGCTCCATGCGGTTGGCGACCACCCACGTCCCGGTCAGCTCCTGACCGGCGTGAACTTGGAAGGAGTCGGGCGGGTTGCCGCCGAGCATACGGGTCTTCAGCACGGCGCGCGCCGCCACGCCGGCGCCGCCAGTGACCGTCGCGTTGACGACCTCAACGTTCGGATTCTTCTGGTTGTAGAGCTTGATGAGCGCCTCGAGGGCTGGACCCTCATCGCCCGCCCACCACGAGAAAATTTCCAGCTTGCCGCCGCCCTGCGCTGCCGCGCTGCCGACCAGCGCAAAGCCCAACACAATCGCTACGAATAGGCTCAAAAGACGCTTGTTCATAAACTTTGCCTCCAAAACTAGTTACGGACAGTTAGTCCATACCGAGTTTAGCACTCGCCATGTGTTCGTCAAGGGCTGAGCGGAGGGATTTTCGCCTGAGTCAGGGGGCGACCTGCCCGTAGGTGGGATGCTCAATAAAGGTCAGGCTGGAGAGCGGATAGTAGCGCAGCCACGCCTGCCCGACGATCAAATGCTGCTCGATAGGACCGAAGTTGTGGCTATCGTAGCTGTGCGGGCGGTTATCGCCCAAGACGAAGTACTGCGTGCCGCTGAGCGTCCACTTGCCGTTACAGCCCAGGCCGCAGAACTCGCGGATGTACGGCTCTTCTAGCAGCGCTCCATCGATGTAAACGCGTCCATCGCGCAGCTCGACCGTCTCGTTGGGCAAGCCGATCACGCGCTTGATCAGATCGTCGCCGCCCGTGCTGTGTGGGCTGTGCAGCACGATCACGTCGCCGCGCTGCGGGCGGCTGAAGAAGTACGCCGCCCGATTGACGACGACCAGATCGCCCGTATAAAAGGTCGGCTGCATACTCGGACCTTGCACGACGGCGCGCGCCGTGATCAGATTGATCGGCGTGAAGACCAGCAGCACCAGCAAGGTGATCTCCAGCCCATCGCGCAGCGGCGAGCGCCTGCCGCGCAAAGGCGGCTTAGCGGCGAGGCTCTCAGGCAGGACGGGGCGCATGGCTAGATGCCGCTGAAGGAGTCGAATTCGCGTTCATCGATGGGCGACGGCGTGTAAGGCGCGGGCGTGCGCGTGGGCGTGGGCGGCGGCGGCGTGAAGTCGCTAGGGATGGGCGCGTAGCTGGGATGCGCGATGATCGCCACGTCGGGGACGGGCCAATAGCGTATCCACGCCTGCCCGACGATCAGGCTGCGCTTGATCGGACCGAAGGCGTGGCTATCGTGGCTGCTGGGACGGTTATCGCCCAGCACGAAGTACTCATCCGGTCCGACTTGCCACGTCCCGTTGCAGCTGGTGCAGAAGCGCTCGATGTACGGCTCTTCAAGCAGCACTCCGTTGATGTAGACGCGCCCCTCGATGATCTGGACGTACTCGCCCGGCAAGCCGATCACGCGCTTGATGAAGTCCTCTTTGCCGTTGCGCGGGTTGTGCAGCACGATCACGTCGCCGCGCTGCGGGCTGCTGAAGAAGTAAGCGAAGCGATTGACGATCACCAGCTGACCCGTCTCGAAGTTGGGGCGCATACTGCTGCCCTCAACCACGGCGCGCGCCGTGGTCAGGTTGACGAAGGTGTAGATGATCACGACCAGCAAGGCGATCTCGCCCAGATCGCGCCAGAGCGGGCGGCGCTTGAGCGGCGGACGCAACTCAGCGTTCGGCGTGTGCAGCATGGAGGCTACTTTCCCCTCACATTAGGCTCGCTCAGCATTATAGCACGCCCTCAGCGGCTGTGGAGGGGCTTTTCAGCATCTTCTCAGCGCAGCGGCGCAAGGCTCTATCAAAAGCGCCTCGCGCGGGCTATAATTCGCTCTGGCACAGGCATTTTCTTCAAGCAAGGCAAGCTTTTATGTACGAACCTAAGCCCGAACATAAATTCAGTTTCGGTCTGTGGACGGTCGGCAACGTCGGGCGCGATCCCTTCGGCGAGCCGACGCGCGCCGCCCTCACGCCCGTGCAAATCGTGCATCTCTTGGCGGAGGTGGGCGCTTGGGGCGTCAACTTCCACGATAACGATCTCGTCCCGATTGATGCCACGCCCGCCCAGCGCGATCAGATCGTGCGCGACTTCAAAGCGGCGCTGGCGGCGACGGGCATCGTCGTGCCGATGGCGACCACCAACCTGTTCTCCGACCCCGTCTTCAAGGATGGCGCCTTCACCTCGAACGATCCCGCCGTGCGCGCCTACGCCCTCCAAAAGACCCTCAACGCCATCGATCTGGGCGTCGAACTGGGCGCCACCACCTACGTCTTCTGGGGCGGGCGCGAGGGCACCGAGAGCGATAGCACCAAAAATCCGCTGGAGGCGCTCAAGCGCTACCGCGAGGCGATCAACTTCCTGTGCGCCTACGTCAAGGATCAAGGCTACAATTTGCGCTTCGCCCTAGAGCCGAAGCCCAACGAGCCGCGCGGACACATCTTCCTGCCCACCGTCGGCGATGCTCTGGCATTCATCGCCACCCTCGACTATCCGGAGATGGTCGGCGTGAACCCGGAGGTGGCGCACGAGCACATGGCAGGGCTGAACTTCACGCACGGCGTGGCGATGGCGCACGCCGCGGGCAAGCTCTTCCACATCGACCTCAACGATCAGCTCTTCGGGCGCTACGATCAGGATTTCCGCTTCGGCAGCATGATGCCCAAGCAAGCCTTCCACCTCGTCAAGTTCCTCGAGGACGTCGGCTATACGGGCAGCCGCCACTTCGATGCGCACGCCTTCCGCAGCAGCAACTATGAAGACGTCAAAGCCTTTGCGCGCGGCTGTATGCGCACCTACCTGATCCTCAAGGAGAAAGCCGCCCAATTCAACGCCGATCCCGAAGTTCAGCAGCTCCTTGCGGCGATCCACGCCGACGACGGGACGTTCAGCTATCTAGGCGGCGGCTACAGCCGCGAGGCGCTCGCTGCGCTGCGCGCCACCGGCTTTGATCGGGCGGCGCTCGCTCAGCGCGACCTGCCCTACGAGCGACTCGACCAAATCACCTTAGAAATCTTGCTGGGCGTGCGCTGAGCGCGGTAGATCGGGTTATACTTACTAGCACACAGGGCGCGTCAGGAGCAAAAGCGATGTTAGACGAGCTGCTGGAGCGGCTGAAGCATCCCGATCAATGGGTGCGCGTGGAGACCTTGCGCATCCTGGCGATGGTGGAAGAGGTGCGCGCCTTGCCCGCCATCGCCGAGGTCTACCGCACCGACCCTGAAGCGGGCGTGCGCCAAGTGGCGGGCTGGGCGGGGCAGATCATCCATGCCGCCAAGCGCACCACTCAGCTGCCGCGCCCCAGCAGCTCGCAGTCGAGCCTCGCCCATCGGCAAGAGGCGTTCCTGCACAGCCTGATCGATAAAGATCATCGCACTTACGATCAGATGCAGCTGGTCTTGCAGCAGGAGGCGCTCCGCCAAACCCAACACGACGCCTTCAGCGCCGCCGAGCCGCCGCTCGATCAAGCCCCGCTCGATCTGATGCGCCTGCTGGATGAAGGGCTTTCGGAGGATTTCTTCAGCTAGGGAGACTGCTATGCGCGATCCGCTGGACTTGTGGTTGCAACGCCTGCGCGATCCAGAGCCCGCCATCCGCCGCCAAGCCATTCGCCAGCTTGAGCTGATCGGCGATCCGCGCGCTTTGGGCGCCTTGGCGCACCTCTTCGCCCTCGATCCTGACCTTGAAATCCGTAAGCTGGCGCAGAGCGTCGGCAAAGCTATCTATCAGGCTGCGGAGCGCCGCCAAGCCCATCAGCGCCCTGCGCAGCCGACAGACAATCCCGACAAAGGACGTGCAGGCTTATGACCAGCCGACTGGTTGAGTATCACATCCAACGCCTGAGCGATAAAGACCCGCAAGTCCGTCTGCGCTCGATCAACGAGCTGCGGCTGTTGGGCGATCCTGCCGCCTTGCCCGCCTTAGAGCAGGTCTTCCGCAACGATAGCGACCCCGAAGTGCGCAAGGCGGCTCAGCGCGCCGGGCGCGAGATTTATGACAAGCACAACGCCGCCAAAGCCGACCGAAAATCTGAGTAGCCCTTGTGACAAGTCACGGGTTGACTTGTCACAAAAAGTGGCGTTACAATGCCTGCGATTTTGCCCTACTCTTGCTAAGGAGTCATCCGTGAGCGCACTTGCACTCTCATCCCTACAAGCACCTGAAACAGAACTTCTCGACCCAGACGCCTTGCCCCAAAGCGTCTCCGATACTTTTGCCGTCCCCGCCCTTGCGCCCGTGGCGGTCAAGCGCCGTTACGAGGAAGATGAGGACGATCTGGGCGATGACGAGGAAGACCTCGACTTCGACGATGAGGAAGACGACCTCGACTTCGAGGACGATGAGGACGACTTTGACGACGACGATGAGTTTGAGGATGACGACGACTTCGACTTCGAGGACGATGAGGACTTCGAGGACGAAGACGAGTTCGAGGATCAGCTGCGCCTGGGCTATCGCTTGCGGTAGCCCGCTGGCAGGCGCAGCATGAACGTCCTCTTCGCCTCGGCAGAGATGGCGCCGTTCGCTAAGGCGGGCGGCTTGGCGGATGTCGTCGGCAGCTTGCCCAAGGCGCTGCGCAGCATGGGCGTGGATGCCCGCGTGGTGATGCCGCTGCACGGCTTCATCTCGCGCGGGCAGCACAACATCGCCTACGCCTTTCACTATCAGTTCGGACGGCGGCGCGGCACAGCCGATATTTACGTCCACTCCACCGAAGCCGACGGCGTGCCCGTCTACTTTCTGGAGAGCTACCCCTTCTTCGGGCAGGGCTGGCAGCTCTACACCGATACCGAGTGGGATAAGCAGCGCTTCATCGCCTTCAGCGAGTTCACGCTCGCCCTAGCGTGGCAGCTCGCTCAGCGCGAGGGCTGGAAACTGGACGTGCTGCACGTCCACGACTGGCACACCGCGCTGGGCAGCTTTTTGGTCGCTCACAGCCGCTTCGATCCCTTCTGGCAGCCCGTCGGCACCGTGCTGACCATCCACAACATGGGCTATCAGGGCGATTGGGCGGGCGCCGCCCTCTTCGATGCCGGCATCCCCGCCCGCGCGCAGCCCGATCTGCACTATCACGGCAAGGACGGCAACCTCTTGGCGATTGCCCTCGCCTACAGCGACATGATCACAGCCGTCAGCCCGCGCTACGCCGAGGAGATTCAGTATCCGCGCTTCGGCGAGGGCTTGGAGGGATTGGTGCGTTGGCGCGCTCAGGGCGGCGACGTGATAGGCATCCTCAACGGCTTGGACATGGCGCGCAACGATCCCGCCACCGACCCCGCTTTGCTGCATCCCTTCAGCGTCGAGAATCTCGCCCCGCGCCCCCTCAACAAGACCGCGTTGCAAGCCCAACTCGGCTTGGCGCAGCGCCCCGACGTCCCGCTCATCGGCGCGGTCACCCGCCTGACCGCCCAAAAGGGCTTCGATCTGGC
>CALKXH010000136.1 GCA_938005675.1 uncultured Anaerolineae bacterium | reverse complement strand
GCGCTGCTGATGTGCGTACTGTGCTTCATCCTGGCGGGCTTCAACCCGTACGTCATGGCGCTGCAAGTCGGGTTGCTGAGCTTGGGCTTGCTGGCTGCGCGGCGCGCGCCCAGACTGCGCGCGCTGCTCTTGGCGGGCTTGCTGGGAGCTGGGCTGGGCGCCGCCGTTGTAATCCTCGCGCCGGGCAACGCCGTGCGCGCCGCCGAGCTCGGAGTGCGCCCTGATCTGCCTAAAGCCGTCCTCGGTGCGCTTGCTATAGCAGCATATCCGCTTGCTCAGGCAGCTCGTCAAGCCCCGCTAGGCGTGATTGCGCTCTTCGGATCAGCTGCCATCATCGGGCATTCTTTCGGCGTCTTGCCGATGCAAAAGCGTCAAGGTCGGCTGTACATCTTCAGCGTGATCGGCGTGACCTTGCTCGGCGCCGCAGGCGCTTTGCTGCCCGCTTTTTACGCTTTCTCAAAGCCGCCCATGCGTAGCCTGATAACGCCCATCTGGGTGACTTTATTCGGTGTGATGGCGCTTGGCTACATCTATGGTATTATCTTTCGCGGCGATCAAGCGCCGCTGGGCTATTTGCCGCGCCGCGCCCAGATTGTGGCGATTATCCTAGCACTGAGTTTCGCTTTGAATAGCGCGCCGATGCTCTTGCGTGTCGTCGCTGACCAAGCCGCCTACGCCGCCGCGTGGGATGAGCGCGATGCTTACTTACGCGCGCTCAGTGGCAGCGCGCATACCGTCTACGCGCGTTCTCTGCAAAGCATTCTCGGTTTCGAAGACGTGACTGAAAACCCAAACTACTGGACGAATGCTTGCATCGCCAATTACTACAACCTGCGCGCCATTTTGCCCGACGATCAGTCATCTTCCTCGCCCAAAAAAATTGATTGACGTTCAGAAGTATTTTGCGCTACTTTGACTGGTGGTAGAGAAAAAGTCACTGAGCGGAGGTGTAGACATGTGGAAAGTATGCTCCAGTTATCGTGTAGGAGTTTGCCGATGAGCGCTAGGACGGGTCAGCGAGCGGCTTCGTGGCTCATCGTGGCGATTTGCGCGTTGCCGCTCGCCCTGATTGTGGTTAGCAGTTTCTATGCGCGCCCTATCTACGATGATTATTGCTGGAAATCGATGGCGGATGCACAAGGCTGGCTAGGTTATGTGACGTCGATGTACACAGGCTGGACAGGCACCTATTCAGCTTTGGCGCTGCAAGGAGTCATGCCCAGCGCGCGCGAGCACTTCGTCCCGATCCTGTTGTGGCTCGGGATCGGCTTTGCGGCGCTTTTCCTGTTCGCTAGAGCGCTGCTGAGGCGCTTTTTGCCTGCTGCGCAGTCAGTCGAGCTGCTGGCGCTGGCTGCGACGTGCCTGTTCCTCGCCGTCTTCCTGAGCAGCCTGCCAAAGCCGTATGAGGTGCTGTTCTGGTACACGGCGATGGCAGCTTATGGAGTGCCTCTGCTGGTCGCACCTCTGATCGCGACGCTGATCCTCACAGCTAACTCACCTTGGGCGGCGTTGCCGCTCTTTGTGCTGTGCTTCATCCTGGCGGGCTTCAACCCAAACGTCATGGCGCTGCAAGTCGGGCTGCTGAGCTTGGGCTTGCTGGCTGCGCGGCGCGCGCCCAGACTGCGCGCTCTAATCCTTGCGGGCTTGTTAGGCGCTGGGCTGGGCGCCGCCGTCGTAATCCTCGCGCCGGGCAACGCTGTGCGTGCCGCCGAGCTTGGCATGCGCCCTAATCTGTTCGAAGCAGCTGGCAAAGCGCTCTCAGCGGCGATACATCCGCTCGCCTACGCAGCATTCCAAGTCCCCTTGGGCGTGATTGCGCTCTTCGGCTTGTCTGTACTGTGCGGATATCATTTCGGAATTTCGCTGGCGGGAAGGCGCTTGGGACGGTTGTATATGTTCGGGGTCATTGGGATGACTGTCTTGAGCGTCGCGGGCGCTTTTCTACCTAGTTTTTATGCTTTCTCAGAGCTGCTTGCCATGCGCGGCTGGGCGACGCCCATCTGGGTGACTCTCTTTGGCGTGATGGCGCTTGGCTACGTCTATGGCGTCGTTTTTCGCGGGAGGCGAGCGCCGCTGGGCTATTTGCCGCGCCGCGCCCAGATTGTGGCGATTATCCTAGCACTGAGTTTCGCTTTGAACAGCGCGCCGATACTCTTGCGCGTCGTCTCCGACCAAGCCGCTTATGCTGCTGCATGGGATGAGCGCGATGCTTACTTGCGCGCGCTCAGCGGCAGCGCGCAGACCGTCTACGCGCGTTCTCTGCAAAGCATTCTCGGTTTCGAAGACGTGACTGAGAATCCGAACTACTGGACGAACGCTTGCATCGCCAGTTACTACAACCTGCGCGCCATTCTGCCCGACGATCAACTGCTCTCTCTGCCGCAAAAGCGCTGATTGACGCTTAGCGGCGTTTGTGATACGCTGAGTCGTGTGTGAGGGCTTGCCACACGAGGCACACCGACATGACCGACGCCGAACTGACTCTTTTGAGCTTGCTGCACGAGAAACCGTGCTATGATCACGAGCTGAATAAGATCATCGAGCAGCGCGGCATCCGCCGTTGGGCTGCCATCGGCATGTCCTCGATGTATTACGTGCTGGATAAGCTGGAGCAGCAAGGCTTAGTGCGCCACCAAACCGATGAAAACGGACGCCGCCTGTTCTCGATCAGCGAGGCGGGGCAGGGCGTGCTGCAAACCGCCATCACTGACCTGATCAGCACGGCGCGCGCCTACGATAAAGGCTTC
Organism: uncultured Anaerolineae bacterium; assembly: GCA_938005675.1. Lineage (GTDB taxonomy): Bacteria > Chloroflexota > Anaerolineae > Aggregatilineales > UBA2796 > CP2-2F. The sequence continues at coordinate 22,462 of CALKXH010000136.1, read as the reverse complement.
GAGCAGGGTCTGGCGAACCTCTCGGCGCTCAAAAAGCATCAAATTCTCGCCGCCTTGCTGAGCAGACAGCAAGATTTGAGCCTCAAGATCATGCACCTGCGCGAGACCTACGCCCAAGAGAAGCCCTCGCTGCCTTTCGCCCTCGCCGCTATGTATGAGCATCGCCTGCACAGCATGGAGGCAGAGTTGGCGTGGCTCAAAGCCTTCATCCCCGCTTGGGAGGCGCAAGCGCCCGACGAGCCTGAGCCCGTCATCGAGCCGAATTTCATCCCGCGCGACCGCCAAGTCGTCTTGCCGCACGACCCCGACTCAATCCACAAAGTGCCGACTCAACACGTGCCGCCTGAGCGCAAGTCCACGCCGCCCGCCCTGCGCACCGAGATCAGACCCCTCCCAACTGAACCTGAGGACTCTTCTGAGGACGCTTGATCGGCTATGACCACTGACGACGGACGCCAAAAAGCGCTCGCCGCCACCCTGCAAGACCTGACCAAACGCTTCGGCGAGGGCGCCGTACTGCGGCTGGGCGATGCCCAGCACTTGCAAGTACAAGTCATCCCCAGCGGCTCGCTGGCGCTGGATATCGCGCTGGGCGTGGGCGGCATCCCGCGCGGGCGCGTCACCGAAGTCTACGGCGCCGAGAGCAGCGGCAAGACGACCCTTTGCTTGCACGCCATCGCCGAGGCGCAGCGACTGGGCGGCGCCTGCGCCTTCATCGATATGGAACACGCCCTCGATCCGACCTACGCCGCCCGCATCGGCGTGGACGTCAACAGCCTATGGATCGCCCAGCCCGACTACGCTGAGCAAGCCCTCGAAATCTGCGAGGCGCTCATCCGCTCGTCCGCCTTCGACGTGGTCGTGTTGGATAGCGTGGCAGCCCTCGTGCCGAAAGCGGAGATCGAAGGTGAGATGGGCGATTCGTTCGTCGGCGTGCAGGCGCGCCTGATGAGTCAGGCGCTGCGCAAGCTCAGCGGCGCGATCAGCCACTCTCAAACCGCCATGATCTTCACCAATCAGCTCCGCGAGAAGGTCGGCGTGGTCTACGGCAGCCCGGAGGTCACCACTGGCGGGCGCGCCTTGAAGTTCTACGCCAGCGTGCGCCTCGATATGCGCCGCACGCAGTCGATCAAGGCGGGCGAGGAGGATATCGGCAGCCATGTGCGCGTGCGCGTGACCAAGAACAAAGTGGCGCCGCCCTTCCGCGAGGCGGAATTCGACATCCTCTTCAACGAGGGCATCAGCAAGGTCGGCGATATCCTCGATATCGGCGCGGCAATCGGCGTGATCGAGAAACGCGGCGCGTTCTTCCGCTACGGCGAGCAGCCGCTTGGGCAGGGACGCGAGGCAGCCAAGACCTTCCTCAAGGAGAACGCCGCCCTCGCCCAGCAGATCGAGCGAGCGATCCGCGCGCAGTACGGCTTGGTCAGCGCCTCAGCCTAGTCGCAGGCGCGAGCGTGTTCGCTCAGCGTGCGGCTGAAAATGTGCCTGCCGCCGCTGGTCGGGCAAGCTCGAAAATAAGCGTAATCCGTCCGCTCTGGATAGAGCGCCGCCGCGATAGACGCCAAACCGGGCGAGCAGATCGGGCTGGGCGGCAAGCCCTGATACAAGTAGGTGTTATAGGGCGACCGCACGCTCCGATAGTCTTCGGGCGTCAGGCGCGCCCACCACGTCTCAGGATTGCGTGCGTTGCCGAGGGCGTACTGAACGGTCGGGTCGGCGTCGAGCGTGGTCGGGATGTTTGGGTCGGGCGTCGTGCGCCTGCTGTTGAGCAGCCGATTCAGGTAGACTCCGGCGATGCGCGGGCGCTCGTCGTCGAAGATCGCCTCGCGCTGCACGATGCTCGCCAAGGTGATCGCCTCGTAAAAGGTCAGCCCGTTCGCCAATGCTGCGGCGCGCATCTGAGGCGTGACGCGCGCATCGAAGTTCGCCAACATGCGCTCGACCAAGCTCGCCGCGCCCTCGCAGGCGGGCAGGATGTAAGTATCTGGGAACAGAAAGCCCTCGAGCGAACGCCCCGTCGGCAGCCCGACGCGCGCCGCGAACGCCCCGATCTCGCCGCCTTGCGACCCCGCCCCCGCCCCAACCAGCGCCATGAAGTCGGCGCCTGTGAAGGCTAAGCCGCTCGTCCGATCAATGGCAGCGGCGATCTCCTCAAGCCGCCAACCCTCCAACGTGCGGAAGCGAACGGTATCGAGATTGGCATCGGTCAGCCGCTCAGCCAATTGCGGCAAGGTCAGGGAGCGCCTCAGCGAGAAGGTGCCGGCTTGCAGGCGCGCATCGATGTTGAAGTAGCGCACATAGGCGCGAAACAGCTCCGGATCGAGCGCGAAGCCTTGCGCGGCAAGCTGCTGGGCGATCTGACTGGCATCCATGCCGCGCGCCACGCTGAAGCAGACCACGCCATCATCGCCGCCCAGCGGACGGCTCAGCTCGGCGCTGCGCACGGTCAGGCGCAGGCGCAAGAGCAGCGCCTCCAGCGGATTGAGGTGCGCGCTGCTGGCTGCCACCGCCAAGAGGATGCTCATCAGCCCGATGCACAGCGCTCCGCCCAGCAGCAGGACGGGAAAAATCAGTTTGCGGGCTGAAAAACGCCCCGACTCGCTCATCTCAAGTCCCTCGCTCACTCGAACTCTGCCCGCGCCGCACCAACAGCCGACCGAGCCCCTCCGCCGCAAGCACGATTGCCACTAAAATCAGCGGCAAGTAGTAGCGCTGCCAGTTGACTGGCATAAGCAGACACATGCACACGGTCGCGCCCGCCCACAGCAGGATCGCCCAAGCGATCAAGTTGCGCCGCCGCGCCTCCAGCAAGATGGTCAGCCCGCCGAAGAGCGCCAAGCCCGTCAAAACGACGCCAATCGGCACGCCCCAATCCCAGCCGTTGGTGGCGGAGCGCTGATAGGCGGCGATCTGCTCGTCCAGAGCGCCCGCCCAAGACGGCGACTCGTAGTACTGCGGCGGGCTGAGGAACGGCTGAGTCACGATGGCGAGCAGCCGCGCGCCTAAATCGGGATGGGCGAGCGCCGAGTCGGCGGTTTGGAGGCTCAGCAGCTCGCTGCGCGCCGTCCAAATCGTCCTGAGCGCCGCCAGCGGCGCATTCCACAGGTGCGGCGAGAGCGCGAACCACGTCAGAGTGCCTACGACGCCCGCGAAAGCGACCCATAACAACGGACGCAGCGGCGCCTCGCGCACGATGCCCGTGCTGAGCGCGCCCAGCAGCGCTGCGCCCGCCACCACGACGCCCGTGTGCTTGCTGGCGACCGTCAAGCCGATCAAGATGCCCAAGCCGCCGTAGCGTGCCCACGCGGGCAACCTGACCATGAAGCCGCGCGCCGTCGCGCTGTGCTCCGCCACAATCAGCGCCACCAGCCAGTACAGGCTGAAGAGCGAGAAGAACATCAAGCTCCCCTCCTGCATGGCGCGCCTGCCGTTCAGCAGAATCACCGGATGCAGCGCGTAGAGCAGCGCCGCAGGATAAGCGAGCGCGCGCAAGCGCAAATGCCAGCCCAACATGAACATCGGCACGACCGCCAACGCCGCAAAAATCGCCGACGCCCAACGCGCCAAGTTCAGATCGGCTTGGCTGGGCACGTTGCCGTTGGCGATGTTCCACTCAAGCGGCATCGCCCATGCGTAGATGTTGGGCAGGCTCTCAGGCGAGCGCCCGCTGAGCGCCCACAACAGCCCGACCGCGTTCTTGTGGAGCGTGCCGTTGAGCAAGCGCAGATGTTGCAGCGTATCGACCTCGATGGGCGGCGCGTAGGCGAGCGCCGCCGCGCCCTGATCGCGCAGCAGGAAAAAATCGCGCGCCAAAGCGATGTGCATGTACTCATCGCCGTGCGGCGGCACGCTCGCCGTGCCGAGCAGCACGTAGAGCATCAGCGCCAAGACGAAGGCGACATCGGCGAGGCGTTTGCGGCTATCGGGCATGGCGGCTGACCTTCGTCTTGAGCAGCTCAGCCGCCCGCGCTAGACCCAACGCCGCCACGAGCGCTAACGGGAAAGTCAAAGACAGATAATAGCGTTGCCACAGCAGCGTGTTGGCGATGAAGAGCGCCGCGCTCACCCCAGACGAGGTGATCAGGATGAAAGCGCCCGTCCGACGGCGCAGCGCCTCCGCCGCACCCAGCGCCAACGCCCCGTAGAGCAGCGGCGCGGCGGCGTACCACGCCACGCCTTGCGCGCCGCCCTCGTAAGCTTGAATCGAGTCGGCGAGCCAATCTCGCCAAACGTGGCGCGTATCCTCAAAGTACTGCGGCGCGCCGAGCGGGAGAGCGATCAGCGCTTCGAGGCGCTCGCCGAGCTGAAACGGTCGCCCGAAAAGCTCGTTTTGCGCGGCGAGGGTCTGGCTGCGCAGGCGCAAGACCTCGCGCGGCGCGACCAGAGGCGCCGTCCACCACGCGGGATTGAACGCTGAAAACACTGCGCCCGCCAGCAACGCTGAGAGGGTGAGCGCGCGGGCAGTCTGCAGGAGCTGCGCCCTGCCTGCCCACAGCAACGCGACGAAAAGCGCGCCGATCAGCAAGGCATTCATGTGCTTGGCAGCTAGCGCCACGCCGCACGCCGCGCCCAGCAGCAGCCAATCGCGGCGTTGCGCCCTGCCCGTCACGAGGCGCGCAGCGGCGTACCACACCAGCGCCGCACCCAAGAACGTCGCCCCCTCGAACATGGCGCGCCGCCCGTTCAGCAGCACAGAGGGCATCAATCCGAAGAGGGCGAGGGCGAGCAGCGCCTCCCCGTCGCCGATCAAGCGGCGCGCCGCCGCAAAAAAGAGCGCCAAAGCGAGGCACAGCATCAGCGCAGACGCCCAACGCCCGCTGAAGAGCACCTCAGGGCGCGGGAGATGCCCATAGTACTGATTCTGCCACCAATCGCCGCCCCAATCCCACGCGCCGTTGAGCGCCGCGCCGCCCACGCCCGCCAGATCGAGCAGCGCGCCGTAGCTGAGCGGCGCCAGCGTGCCATTGACGAGGCGCAACTCTTGCGCCATCGCCTCGCTTGGCTCTGAGCGGTAGAACAACGCGCTGACGCCCTCCTCGCGCAGCCGAAACCAGTCCTGCGCCATGTACAGAATGGTCGACTCATCGCCGTGAAAGGGGACGCGCGCCACGCCCAGCAGGGTATAGAGCGTCAGCAGGCTGATCCCGACGAGGGCGAGCCTGCGCGGCGGCTTGGGATGGCTGATCGGCGTTGCGAGTTGTTCGCTCATCGTCCCGAATTGTAGCTCATGCCGACCGCTGCGGGCAAGCGACGCTCAGCGGGCGTTGTAACGCGAGTCGGCGGAAGTGCGTATACTTGAATATGGAGATCGACAAGCAGCACCTATGAGCCAGATGATTCAACCCGCAGTCGCCGTTGACATGCGCGCGTCGGAGCGCGTGCGCTTGCTCCTGACCATCCCGACGTTGGCGGGCTCGCTCGATCTGACCATGATCACGGCGTTCATCGCGCAGGTGATCTTCGATCTGGGCATCAGCCCCGCTGAGGGCGCCAACATCATCGTGGTCTACTTGATCGCCTACACGCTCGGCTTGTTCATCGGCGGTAGGGCGTCGGACTATTTGGGGCGGCGAGCGGCTTTTGGCGTGGCGATGCTATGTTATGCGCTCGGCTCGGCGGTGATCCTCGCCGCGCCGTTGCTAGGCGCGGAGTACGCCCTGATCCTGATCGGGCGCGCCATCACGGGCTTGGGCGCGGGCGCTGTGCCCGCCATCGCCATCTCGACCATGTGCGATCTGTTCCCCAATCCGCTGCGCTCGATAGGCATCATCGGCGCAGTGGATGTGATCGGGGTCTTGCTGGGCGGCTTGTACGGCGCGTTAGTGGTACAAGCCCTGCCATGGCGGACTTTGTTCCTCTTCAGCCTGATCATCGCGCTGGGCGCGTTGGTTGCCACTTATCGCGCCTTGCCGAGCGCGCGCCAAAAGGCGGGCTTCGATTGGCTGGGCGCGCTGGTCTTGGCGGGCGCGCTGATCAGCTTCAATTTGGGCGTGGCGGGCGTGGAGCGGCTCGTCTCGCAGCGCGAGAGCCTGCCTGAGGTGCTGAGCTACTTCGGCGCGGCGCTGCTGGCGCTGGGACTGTTCATCCTCGTCGAGCGGGCTCAGCGCCGCGCGCCCTTGCTGGATTTGACGATCTTCCGTCGGGCGGGCGTGCTGTTCTGCCTGCTGATCAGCGCTCTGACCAGCTTCGCGCTATTCCTGATGCTGGTCGGCTTGCCGCTCTTGGCGAATGTGAACGCGCTGGGCAGCTTGGGCATCGGGGCGTTGTTGCCGCCGCTGCGCAACGAGACGCTTCGAGGCGCCGCCCTGACCGCCGGGGTCTTGCTGATGTTGTATTCGGGCGCTTTGGCGCTCTCTACGGCGCTGGGCGCGCGCCTGCAGGAGCGCTTCGGCACGCCGCGCACGGTCGGGCTGGGCTTAGGCGTCGCGCTGATCGGCTTCGTGGGCTTGGGGCTGAGCGTGCGCGGCGAGATCGGGCTGTGGGTGGGCGGCTTCAGCGCTTTGGCGGGCGCGGGCATCGGCACGCTCTTCTCGCCGATCATGGCGATTCCGTTGGCGGCTACGCAGTCTTACGGCATGATGGCGTCGTTTTTGTTGGGCGTGCGCATGGCGGCTGGCTCGCTGGTGATCGCTTCGGTCAGCACGCTCTCGGAGGCGCGCATTCGCTTCCTCGTGCGCAGCCTCGAGGCGGGTCACTTGCCGATTGAGCTGCCGCCTGAGGTCACTTTCAAGTCGTTCGTCTTGGCTTCGCAGCAGATGATCAGCGAGTTGGCGCTGATCGCAGCCGCGCTTGTCCTGATCGCGCTGCTATTGACTCTCGGTTTGGGGCGCGTGAGTTCGCAGGAGCACCTATGAAGAAGTGGCTCGTATTTTGGCTATGCGCAGCGATGAGTCTGACGGGCGTGGGCAGCCTCTCGGCGCAGGAGGATGCCTTAGAGGTCATGTCGATCGCCGCGCTCTTCCCGCCGACCGAATTCTTCGTCGCCTTGCGCCTCGATCAGGCGTTCACCGATCAGTTAGACGCTATCAGCGTCGCCATCACCTCCGAGCTGACAGCGGAGCGCGTGCAGCTCTCGGAGTTGGTCGATGCGCTCTTCGGGCAAGGCGTCTACGGTCTCGCGCGCTTGGTCAGGGCGCGCTTCGCGGCGCTGAGCCTCGACGGGGCGGAATATCTCGTCGATGACGATCCGAGCAACGATCAGCGCGCTCGGCTGCGCGCCGTGATCGGACACGGGCTGGGGCGGCTGAGCCGAACGGTCTTGCCCGCTTTGCAGAGCTTGGCGGGCTTGCGCTGCCAAAGCGAGGCGACGCTGACGACCTGTCACTTTGAGCAAGAGGGCATCTTCAAGACGCTCAGCCTTGACGATCAGCACATCATCTTGCTCAGTCAGCCCGATCTGCCGCGCTACCCGACTGAGACCCTCGCCCAACAGTCGGAGTTCGTGACGGCGCTTGCCGCGCTACCAGAGCGCGCCTACGACGGCGTCGCTTTCATCAACACGCCGCACTTCGCCGCCGAAATCCGCTACGAGGGCATCCGCGAGATGCTCACGGCGCTCGGCTTTGCGCCCAGCCAGTTGGCGGCGGCTACGCTGGGCTTGCGCCTGCAGCCAGACGGCTTGCAGCTGGACGCCGTGCAACGCCGCTTGCCTCCTCACCGCGCGCCCGCCGCCCCGCTCGACCTGACCTTCGCCCGCTTCATCCCCGCCACGGCGGCGGTCTACCTGCAGACGCATGACTTGAGTCGGCTGGCGGAGACGATGGCGGGCTTGCTCGGCTCGCTGAGCGCCACGCTCAGCAGCCAAGAGGCGTACGCCAGCTTGCGCCAACTCTTTCGGAGCTTGTTCAGGCTCGATCTGGAGGGCGATCTGCTCAGCTGGGCGCAGCAGAGCGATTACGCCCTCTTCCTCGATGCGCCCAACCGCGATACCGAGCTGCCTTTCGAGCAACTGGAGCTTGGCTTCATCCTCAGCGGCGACGATCCGAGCCGCATGGCGGCGGTGGCAGAGGGCATCGCCGAGGGCATTGCGCGGCAACTGAGCGCTGAGACGGGCTTCAGCGCTCAGCGCAGCGCCGCCGCCACTCAGCTCAGCTACCGCGATCCGCAGTTCGGGACGCTGACCTTTCTGATCGGCGCGACCGATCAGTTCGGCTTCTTCGCCACGCAAGGCGCCCTCGAACGCATCTTGGCGGGCAAGACCCTCGAAAAGCAGCTGAACTGGGCGCATTTGGAGCGTTACCTGCTGCCGCAGCCCAGCCTGCTGCTGCACGCCGACGCCGATAATGCTACGCGCTTCCTCTTCGCCCTTGCCGAAATACTTGAGCGCCTGAACAGCGCTCAATTCAACGCTCTACCCACGCCACAAGGCGGCTCAAAGGGCAATCAGCGCTTCGAGCGCGCCGTCCTGAGCGTGAGCGAGGGCGCTGAAGGTCACCTGCGCCTGCGGCTGTTCCTGCTCATAAGCGCGTGAGGCTAGTTGACGCGCCGCTCAAAGACGGCGCCAATCGAGTCGCTGTAGGTCTCTTGCCACTCGGCTGAGTCGCGCAACAGCGCCGCGAGGAGGCTATCGCGCTCGACCACCACCAGCCCGATCCGCCAGCGCGCGAAGACCTCGCGCCATGCGGCGCCGCTGTAAGCGCGCAGCCACTCGCTCAGCAGCTCGTCGTCGTAGAGATCGGTGCGCCCATCCACGAAGACGGGGAAATCGGGCGCGGCGAAGAGCAAGTAGCCGCCCCAATTGTAGCTGTTGAATAAAACCCCCTGCGGACGGGCTGCTCTCAAATAGGCGACGACGCCTAACGGCAGCCGCTCCGCCTGCGCGCGCTGAATGGCGCTGGGAGTCAGCTCGGCGTAGACTTTCAGCGCCGCGCCGCCCACGATCAGCGCTAAGAGCAGCCCGTTCAAAGCGAGCGCCGCGCCTTTGGGCGGGCGTGGCTTCGGCAGCCGCCAGCCGCGCGCTTCGCGGAAGGCGTGGACGTGCCGAGTCAGGATGGGCGTCGCCACCAACGCGAAGAGCGAGATGTTCCGAGCGGCGTAGAACGCCATGAACGCTGTCCCGCAAAATAGAAACAGGTCAGTTAGGTCGTGCCGCCGCCCTGAAAAGCCCGCCATGGCGAACGTCCCGAACAGCAGCGCGAGGAACGCCCACGTCTCGCGCCCGTGAAAGTTGGGCGACGCCCACTCTTGGATGTAGTTCTGCAGCGCGCCGATGCCGAACGTTCGGAAGGCGTACGCCCACGCGGCCGCGCCCGATGGATTCAGAGCCAAAGCGCCATAGCTCAGCGCCGCGATGCCGATCAGCTTGCCGATCTGCCGCCAGGGCAGGGCGGGCGTCTCCAGCGCGCCGAGGAGCTTGCCGAGCGCCTCGCCCGCGATGAAGCCGCCCAGCAGGATGAAAGCGATGAAGTAGCCCGGATGCGTGTTGACCCAGATCACGACTAGCGGCACGATCAGCCACGTCTGATCCTTCCCTTCGCGCTTGAGGCGATGCAGCAGGTAGAGCAGCAGCGCAGCGAAGACGAAACTGAACATCTGCGGGCGCGCCGACCAGAAGATCGCCGCCGCCGTCGCCCCGATCAGCAGGGCGAAAGCGCGCGTGAAGACGTCGCCCTCGCAGACCCGCCAGACCAGCCCTATGCCCACGACCGCCAAGCTCGCTGTGAGCAGCGCCAAGCCCGCCTCGCCCAGCAGACGGAAACTGAGCGCCATCGCCACTTGCGCCACCCAGCCGATGTAATCCCACGTCTGCCCGTAGCGGGTGTGCGAGAACGGATCAGTGCGCGGCGGCGCGCCCGTCTCTAGGATGAGTTCGCCGGTGCGCAAGTGCCACCACGTGTCGGTATCGGTCGGGGCGCGCGTGGCGAGCGCAAAGAGCAGCGCGAAGAAGATCAACGGCACAAGGCGCTGCGTGCTCAGGTCTAGGGGCGGGCGGCGACGGGCTTGAGTCATTGCGGGTCGCCCTCGCGGGGCGAGCTGGGCAGGTTATCCACAGCCGCTTGGATGGCTTCGACCTGCCGCGTGTCGATCTCGGTCTCGTTCAGGCGCATGGCGAAGCGCTCCAGCTCGCGCTTGACCATCTCTTCATCGCCTTTGCGCACCAAGACGAAAATCGCCGAGCTGTTGGGCTGAATCTCCTCCGCCACGCGCCGAATGAAGGCATTATCGATGCCCGTATCGATCAGCGCCGCCACTAACGCGCCCACGCCTGAGCCCGCCAACAAACCGACCGCCGCGCCGCTCGCCAGCAAGCCCCAGCCCAGCGGTCCGCCCAGAATGCCGCCTACGATCACGCCGACCGCCGCGCCGCTCAGCGCGCCCAAGCTCGGCGTGACGTCGTGCGTCTGGTAGATGCGCATCTTGCCGCGCGCATTCTTAGTCACCACGACGGCATCTTTCAGGTCGATCAGCTGCTCAAACTCCATATCTTGCAATTCTGCCAGCACCTCGTGGGCGCGATGCATTCCTTCGAAAAACGCCACGAAAAGTTTGGTCATGAGTGGTCTCTCCGCCAGACGGCAATTTTTCTTTGAGTCTAGGCGATTGCGCGACGCGCGTCAACTGCGGCTGAGTCGCCAAAAGGCGCTGCTGTGGGCATAATTAGGGCGTATCCATTCGGATGAGCGCGCTTGCCAAAGGGAGACCGCTGCTATGCTGAACTTGCTCTACGCTTTGTCACTTCTCGTCCCGCTGCCGTTCTGGGCATTGATGATCCTGTTTCCGCGCCAACGCCTCGCCCAGCAGGCGATGGAGAGCTACTTGGGCGTGCTGATCTTGGGCGGCATGTACGTGCTGACCCTCTTCGGCGCGCTGCTGAGCAGCATCGGGCGGCTGAGCATCGATTTCGGCTCGGCGGAGGGCTTAGCCGCCATCTTTGGCGACCCGGCGATGGCGCTGGTGGTCTGGCTGCACATGGTGGCGCTCGACCTCGCCGCCGGCTACTGGATTTACACCGACGGCTTGCGCCGTAACAAGTCCACGCGCCTGATCCTCGTCCTGACGCTCTTCGCCGCGCCGCTGGGCTTGTTCATCTACTTCCTGAGCCGTCTGTTGGAGCGCGCCGCCGAAGCCGCCGCCCTCCAAGCTGAGCAATCCTCGCTGATCGCCCAGTAGCAGCCCGTCGTGCCGCCCTCCGAGCTTGCCGCCCTGCGCGGCGAACCGAGTTACGTCTGGCGCAGCGGGCAGGAGCGCCGTCTGCAGATGATCGCCGCCGCCGCTCCGCTGCGGGGGGCGAAAGTGTTGGTCGATGGCTGCGGATTGGGCAGTTACGCCGCCCAGATCGCCGAGCGCTTCGCCGCGCACGTGGAGGCGCTAGACATCGAGGCGGAGCGGATTGCCGTGGCGCGTCGGCGCGTGCCGCGCGCCTTGGTCGCCGCCGCCGAGCGGTTGCCCTACGCCTCCGACGCCTTCGATGTGGTGATCTCCAACGAGGTGCTGGAGCACGTCCAAGATGATCGGGCGGCTGCCCGCGAGATGGTGCGCGTGACCAAACCGCAGGGAGTCATCCTGATCTTCTGCCCGAATCGCTGGTATCCCTTCGAGACGCACGGACATTATTGGCGCGGCACGTATCACTTCGGCAACACGCCGCTGATCAACTACTTGCCCGATCCTCTGCGCAACGCCCTCGCGCCGCACGTGCGCGCTTACACGGCGCGCGGTTTGCGGCGGCTGTTCGCCGACCTGCCCGTGCGCGTGGTCAGCCACAAGCGCATCTTCGGCGGCTACGATAACATCGCGCAGCGCGCACCCGCCCTCGCCAAGCTGATGCGCGCTGCGCTCTACTGCGCCGAACGGACGCCCTTGCGCCTGTTCGGACTCTCACACTTCCTTGTGCTGCAAAAGCTGCGCTAGGCGACCGCCGCGCGCTCGATTGCCTCGAAATCGGTGAAGAGGAAGTGATCGTGATAGTAGTGAATCCACAAGAAGCACAAGATCGCGGTGTAGTAGGCGGTATCGAAGCGCGCGTTCAGGTCGCGCAGCGGATCGACCAGCCCGACCGTGATGTAGACCACGACTCCCAGCAGGATTGAGCCGCCCAGCATCATGGCGCTGAACAAGTACAGCCGCCACGGCGTGCGCGCGCTCGCCAACTTATCGATCTGCGGGTTGGAAGCCACCAGATCGCCTTTTTGATGGCGCAGCTGGATGATGTAGAAGGTCAGGGCGAGGTACTGGAAGGAATGCCACGTATTCAAGCCCTGAAAGGCGGTATCGAGGTTCTCCAGCGCGGGCATGGTGCAAGCGACCGGCACCGTGATCATGATGAAGACGAACTTGGGCAGGTGCAGCACGCCGTTGCGCCACTCGTAGTAGCTCTTGATCAGGAAGGCGATGAACGCCACGCCGAAGACCGCTGAAGCCGCCACGAAGAACCAAGTCTGCTGGAAGAAATCGGGGATGGCGCGCGTTAGGTCGTTGGTGCCGATGGCGAAGTTGCCTTGGCTGATCTTCAGCGCTGCGATGGGGAACAGGCACGTCAGCACCAGCGCGTAATCGATCAAGCGCGCCCACCACTGCAGCGAGGTCTTGTGCTGCGCCACGCGCTCGCCGCGCTTGTTGTACAGCTCGACGATGTAGGTGACCTGATGCAGCACGTGAATCGCCGCCCAGAAGAAGAAGATAGTCAGCAGCAGCGTCAAGTTCAGGAAGGCGAGCGAGACCACCACAATCGGGATGATGATCGACGAGCGGATCAGCATCGGGTAGCGCTTGACGAACTGCTTATCGAGCGCCGTGCGCATGAAGGTGGCGTACATGTGCGGACCGCCCACCAGAACCGCCACCAGCAAGTTCACGGCGTTGCGCGAGACATCCGGATGCAAGCCCGACTCTGTCCCGATCAGGTACAGGATGTAGGGCAACGGCACGAGGAACACGCTCATGGTCATGAACAGCGTATCCCAATTGCGATTCCGCAGCCACAAGCCCTCCGGCTTGATGACTTCTGAAGGCGCGAATGATGGATTGATCGAGGTGACACCCATAGCGCAATGGACTCCTACTCCACAGATTTTGAGCGAAGCGCTCAGCTGATGAAACACGCAGTCTTGAGGCTAAGTTACGAACTGAGCGCTCCTCAACGCGATATTTCGAGTATAGCGCCTGATTTCACAATTGCTAGGGGATAGCTCGCTCAGCCTGATTGATCGGGCGGCGGCTCGCGCAGTTCGGGCAAGACGGATGGCTGGGTAGTGGCGTTGGCGCGGAAGTAGCCCGCCGCCGAGACGGTCAGGGCGCTGAAGACCGTCCCGATCAGCGCGCCGAAGATCAGCGCTTGCAGCAAGTTCCCGTTTTGGGCGAACATGAACAGCACAAAGCACAGCGAACCGCCCACCACGCCGATCAGCGCGCTCGCCGAGAGCGACAGCCAGCGCCGCCGTACCGAGAGATAGACGAACAGGGTCGTCAGGGCGAATAAGACCAGAAAAATGATCGCCGACGGGTTTCTCATCGCTTAGGCCTTTCTTTTAGGCGCGGCGCGCCACAAATAAGAGGACATCCTCATGAGTGGAGGCGATCAGCGGGGCGAAATCGAGGCTGATGGTCTGCTCTAGGGCGAAGCCCGCCCCGCTGAGCAGGCGTTGTACGGCTTGAACGGGATAGCCGCGCAGCAGATGCGTCTCTTCGGCGCGCTGCCACGCCTCAGTCCGCTGAAAGATGCTGTAATGCGCGCTCAGGCTGAGCGTCTCGTAGCTGAAAGTGTTGCGCATGGCGATGAAGTGCCGCTCGCCCTCGGAGAGGATGCGCTCGGCGGGCGTGCGCGCCAAGCCCTGAATGGTGTGCAGATCGAAGACGAACGGCTTGCCTGCTCCGCACGCCTCCGCCGCCGCGCGGAAGAGCGCGCCCAAGTCGTTCAGGCTGGGCAGATAGTTCAGCGAGCCGCCCACGCACAAGACTAAGTCGGCGGGTTGCGCGGCTTTGTAAGTACGGATATCCGCCTGCACAAAGGTCACGTTCAGGTCTTGCGCCTGAGCCAGCTGGCGCGCCTGCTTGAGCATCGCCGCCGAGCTATCCACGCCGACAACTTGCAATTTCTGCGTGGCGAACCAGCAAGCGACATCGCCCGTGCCGCTCGCCAAGTCCAGCACGCGGAGACCCGTCCAGTTTTGGGCGTAGAGGAAGTCCAGCAGCTGCTGGGCGAGTTGAACGCCATAGGCGGCAAACCCGCCCACTTGGTAGACCTCCGCCAAGGCAGTGAAAGATTGTGCCTGCGAGTCTGTGGTCATGCGATAGCCTTTCAGGGCGCATGAGCGGACGCGCCGCCCATACGCCCACGCGCTCAGTTCAGGATTTGACGCCGAATGACGTCCAGCGATTGCAGCACGAGCAGATTGCGCACGGTCATGCCGTATTGCAAGTTCTCAGGCGAGAAGTCGGTGGCTAAGCCGGGCGGCAGCGAGAGATGAATGCCATCCGACTCCAAGCCGCCGTTGGGCAGATTCTTGACCGCATCGGCGAAGTTCATGACCGGCAAGTTCTTCTCGCGCGCCAGCGCCAGCACCATCTGGTTAACTTGGCGCGAGAGCTGCGGCACGGACGGATTCTCCGGGAAGGTGCTGAGCAAGGGCACCACGCCCGCCGCCAGCGTATCATCGATGATATTGCGCATGAAGCGATAGAACTGCTGTGGCGTCATGACCAGCACGTCGGCGATGCCGAACATGATCACGGCGACGGCGGGCTTGTTCAGGCGATACTCGCAAGCCAACGGGCGCTCGTTGGGCTGACACAGGGCGGGATTCGCCCATTGCGACTCGCGCACGGCGCTGGAGTTGAAGCCGTTGTTGGCTGCCACGCTGTTGGCATCCCACGAGCTGCCCACGTCCTCGCGCGGCTTGACGTTGAAGTAGTCGATGGTCTCTTGCAGGTAGGCGTACTCGCGCAGATTGTACTGCCCCCAAGCGAAGGGGTTCAGGAATTGCGGATGATCGGTCATGCAGTCGCCCACTTTAGAGAACACGCGCGGATTGTTGCCCATCGCCCGCCCTTTGGCGACCACCGCGCGCATGGCGGCGCGCACAGCCGGCGTGATCTGAGGCACCAGAGAGGCGTTCAGTGGCGCCGTGCCGCTGACGTTCGGCGGACGCACGTTATCGGGCGGCGCAGCGCCTGCCACCTCAGCCCGATTGAGAATCTCTGTGCTGACGGGCAAGGCGCGCAGCTGGAAATTGCCCGAAAGACGGAACAGCCGAGTCCGACCCCAGCCGCGCAGACCGCCCTCGCCGCGCAGCAGAATCCAGCTGCCATCGGCGTTGCGCCCCTCAATGACCAACTGCACGCCGATGCCCAACGTCGTGATGACCTCGTAGTTGGTGCCCGGACCCGTGCGGATGTTGGTCTGAGTCTCTGTCCAAGCGTAGGGCGTCTCGCCCTCTTGGGCTGCCGCGCCGTGCGGCATGAGCGCCGTCATGCCCAAAAGCGCCACAATAGCCATCAACAGCACTTTGCGTAACATAGCTCGCTCACTCCCTCACAACATGCTCTAGCGTAGCGTGGCATTGACCACGTTCACGTGCTGGCAGTCTGGATCGGCGTCGAGGATCAGGGTCTGAGTCAGCGTGTACGTCGTGGGACTGGTGAAGGTCAGCACGAGGCTGATGCGCCCGTTGTTCATGCCGTTGCGCCCCTCGTAGGCGTAGACGTTCTCGCGCAGGCGCGTCAAGTAGTAGGGCGCGATCTCCTGCCCGCGATAGAGCAAGCCGCTGCCGCTGGGCGAGATGGCGACCATGTGCGCGCAGTAGTTCAGCGCGCCCAACTTGCACGTGCCGACCAGCTGATCGACCCCGACTTCGGCGTTCCAGATGGTGCGCGCGCTGGGCGCGAAGCCGCCGCCGCCCGGGATGCCGCCCGCCGCCTCGCCGCCGCCGCCCGCGCGCAGCCCGACCTCAACCTGCTCCACCTGATCGCAAGCGCCGACGGTGCGCACGGCGTTTTGGGGCACCCAATTCTCAGCGCGCGCGTCGTTGCGCAGCTTCCACCACTTGCCTCCGTCTGAGTCGACGTTCCAGCCCTCGACGGTGTAGGTCTGGGCGGGACTCATGAAGAAGAGCGAGGTGAAGTCTTTCTCACTCGGACCGGAGCGCGCCGCCACGCGCGGATCGGAGGGCAGCACGCCCGCCAAGCACGAGAGCGCCTTCGGCATCAAGCTCAGCGGCACGCCCTCCACAGCGGCAAAGGGCAGGCGGACTGCCTCTTTGGGCGCGGCGATGGCGCTCAAGCCGTCAGCCCCGCCGAGGCGCACTTGCAGCATCTCGCCGTAGGTGAGGGTCGCCTCAACGCCGAAGGAGCGCACCGTCACCACGCCATCGATCGCCATCACATCGAGGTTATCGTTCGGGGCGGCGCGCAGGGCGAGCGTGGCGCTCAGGAAGCTCAGCTCCACGCCATTGACCATCAAACGGACGGGATCGTCGCCCGCGGCGGCGCTGCGCTGCAGGAGCAAGCCGCTGGCGGTCTCGGAGCAGGCGGGCTTGCTGCGCGGTGGCAGGTTGCTGAGCGTCATGGCTTGCATCGGCGCGGTGTACAGAAAATCGGGCGCGATATCTCGGTCATCGCGGATCGGCAGGGACTCGATCTCGCCCTCCAGCCGAATCTGGTTGACCGACGCCCAACCGACCAGCTCGCCCAGCCGCACGCGCACCCAAGTGTTTTGCTTGTTGCGCCCGTCGGCGGCGCCGACTTGATTGAAGAGCAGGCGCGTGATCTGCGGGAAGTTCTTGCTGGCGCCGGCGCGCAGCAGCACGGGCAGATCGTCGAAGGTGCGCACGGGCAGCGTCTGCAGGGCAGCCGCCTCAGGGCGCACCGCTGAGGTCAAGACCGAATCGCCGAAGAGCGCAGCGCGCACGCCTGCAGCGCCTTCGGGCAAGCCCGCTTGGAGGTTCAGCACGGCGATGCCCCAAGCGCCATTGGCGAGATCGGCGGCTTGGGTGGTCAGCCCTTGAATTTGGCTGAGCGGCACGATCTGCCCGACGTTGCTCAGCGCGACGCCCTCAGCGCTGCTCGCCGAGACGCCCGTATGCCCGTAACAAGCCGTATCTGCGCCCGCAGCGCTACAGGCGCGCGCCGCCGCCGCGATGCCCTCTTGGGCGAGGGCGCGGCACGCGTTCGGCTCTTGGGCGCGCGCGGCGCTCTGAGCGCCCCAAAGCCCGCTGATCAACATCCCACATACAATCAGTACCCTTACTTGGCGCATACACGCTCTCCTCTGCTCAATTACCTCAGGCTGATGACTATAGCCGCTCAACGCGCGCTTTGCAACGTTTGCGCCGCCTGTGCTAGACTCGCCTTGCGCCGCACCTTGACATCGCCAACACCTGCTCGTCCGCTTGCTTTTTCACAGTGAGGTCGTATGGAGTTTCTAGCTGTGTTTTTCCTGATTGGATGCGGCATTGCGATGCTCTTCTTCAGGGACTTAGTCTGGGACTTGACGCACTGGGGCTACAGAACACAAGGCGTTGCCGCTGAGCGCACCGAAGCATGGGATTTCTGGATGGCGTTTCGTGGCATGATTGTGTTGGGATTCGGCGTGGTCTTTTTGCTTTTGCTTATAGGGGGGCAAGTTGAAAACAACCGTCGCTCTAGCCAACAAGCGGTTGCCACTGCTAACGTGTTGGCTGAGCTAGACGACCTTGAGAGCCGCCTGAGCCCCTTTTTGATCGAGTGGCGCGACCTTGCCACTGAGCAAATTGCTTATGTTTCACCTGAACGCTTTGAGAGCTTTCGCAACAGGCACATCTTCTATGGTCGATGCCCAAGCACGCGCGAGTTCTACGTCCTCATTTACCCATTCGAGCACACTTTTAGCCAGAACGTCTATGCCTACCTCGAAGAGGAAAACAGGCTTGGAAATGCTCAGCAGTGTTTCAAAAACGTCTTGAATCGGCCCAGTTTGGTCGCTTCTGTGAGGCAGAATTGGTATAAGATAAACGTTGCGTCCTCTCACGAGACTCTGTTCACACCCACCTCGACTCTCACGCCTATGCCGACGCGCACGCCCACTCCGACGCGCACGCCCACTCCGACGCCTACGCCGACGCGCACGCCGACCTTTGTCCTGTGACGAAAAAGCCCGCGCCGAGCTTTCGGGCGGGCTTTGTGAGCGGATGCTCAGCGCTCAGTCGGCTGAGACCGCGCTCTGGTGCGCGGCGAGCGCCTCCAGCATCTCCGAGATGCGGCTGAACTTCAGGCGCGGGCGCCCGACGGCTTGCCCCTGCGCAATTTCGAGCTGGTCGAGGGTCTGCCAGTCGCTGAAGGTGACGTATCGCACGCCGCGCGCCGCCAGCAAGTTCGGAATCGCCTCGCGTGAGGCATTTTCGGGCGCCACTTCGGGCAGATCGGGCAGATCGTTGAGCAGCTGGTTGACCGTCTCAATCGAGTCGGGCTTGTTGGTGCCGATCACGCCGGTGGCGCCGCGTTTGATCCAGCCAGCGCAATAGACGCCGCGCAAGACCTGCCCCTCGGCGACGACGCGCCCCTCGACGTTCGGGATCACGCCGCTGCGCGCATCGAAGGGCAGCTCAGGCACTGGCACGCCCTTATAACCGATGCTGCGGAAGACCAAGCCGACGGGCAGCGTGAAGGTCTGATCGGTCGGCTTGGGGCGCAGCGAGCCATCGCTGGCGGGCTGCAAGACGTTGCGCACCAGCTTGATCGCCTCAACGCGCTCCGTCCCGATCAGCTCGACGGGCGAGACGAGGAAATGCATGTGAATCTGGCGACTCTTGCCCCGACTGCCGCGCGCAGCGTACTCCTGCAGCATTCGGACGTTCTTTTGCGCCGTGCTATCGCCCGATTTATCCAGCCACTCGGCGCTGAGCGGATCGAGGGTGGCTTCCTCAGGGCTGACGATCACGTCGGCGTCGGCGAGCTCGCCCAGCTCTTTCAGCTCCGGGTTGGTGTAGGCGGCTTGAGCCGGTCCGCGCCGTCCCAGCACGTAAATGTGCTTGACGCGGCTGTGGCGCAGCGCCTCAAGGGCGTAATCGGCGATGTCGGTCTGGAGCAGCTCTTCGGGCGTCTTGGCGAGGATGCGCACCACGTCCATCGCCACGTTGCCGTTGCCGATGACCGCCACGCGCTCCTGCGAGAGGTCGAAGTGCAGATCGCGGTAGTCGGGATGGGCGTTGTACCAGCCGACGAACTCGGTGGCGGCGTGGCTGCCCGCCAAATCCTCGCCGGGGATGTCCATGCGCCGATCCGACTGGGCGCCCGTCGCGTAGATGACGGCGTGATAATAGCGGATCAGGTCGCTATGGTGTAGATCGCGCCCGATCTCGACGTTCCCGAAGAAGCGGAAGTTGGCGCTCGCCGCGATTTTCTCGTAGACCTTGATCACGCTCTTGATCTTTTGATGATCGGGCGCTACGCCGCCGCGCACCAAGCCGTAGGGCGTCGGCAGGCGGTCGTACATATCGATCTCAACGACTAAATTCGCCTGTTTCAATAAGTGTTCAGCTGCGTAAAAGCCCGACGGTCCTGAGCCGACAATGGCGACGCGCAGCGGCTGATTGACTGTTCCGATAGCTGGCATACTCGGCAATTCCTCACGTCTCCTGGCGTTGTTTTAAGGCGCTCGCAAAAGTGCGGTCTTTCACAAATGCCACTATAGAGCATTCTACAGCAAAGTGCAACGCAGAATTGCATCAGAGTCTTGTTACAAATGTCAGGTCTGGGCGGCGCGCGCCCGCGCTTGGAGCTGCTGCTCGCTGCGCAGCGCCAAGAGCACCCCGCCCACGATCAATGCCGCGCCGAGCAGCAAACGCGGCGTGATCGCCTGTGCGAGCAGCCAATTCGCCAGCAGCGCGCCCACCAATGGCTGGGCGAAGAAGAACAGCGAGGCGACGCTCGCCTCGACCAGCGCAAAGGCGCGATTCCACAGGTAGTTCGCGCCGCCCATCACGATCACGCTCAGGAAGAAGATGCCCGCCACGATTTCGAGCGTGGGCGCGGGCAAGATGCTCCCGCGCAGCTCCAGCGCGGCGATGGGCGCGCAGAAGAGCAAGCCGCCGATCAGGGCGTAGGTCGTGATGACGGCGGTGCTGAAGCGCTGCGAGGCGCGCCGCACCAGCACCGAGTAAGCCGCCCAACTGACCGCCGCCACAGCCAGCGCCGCATCGCCCAGCAGACGGCGCGGCTCGCTCACGCCCAGCGAGAATTGCGAGAGGTCTAGGATGATCAGCACGCCCAGCGTCGCCACGGCGCCGGCGATCAGCTTGAGGGGCGTGAGCGGCTCGCGCAGCAACAGCCACGCGAAGATCACGATGAAGGCGGGCGCGGCGCTGGTGATGACCGCCCCGTTGATCGCGCTGGAGAGCGCCGTGCCGATGAATTGAGTCCCGACGCTGATGCCGAAGCCCAACACGCCGAGCGCCATCAGCCCTAACGCATCGCGACGCGGCAAGCGCAGGCGTTGCTGCGCGGCGAGAATGCCTGCGAACATCAGCGCGGCGATGATCAGCCGTAAGCTCAGCAGCGTGATGGGCGGGATGACGGTCATCATGGCGTCGCTGACCACGAACATGGCGCCCCACAGCGAAGCCGCCGTGATACCGTAGAGCGCGCCGCGCAAGGTCTGAGCAGGTTGCATAACTCTCTTCCACAGTTAAGCGCTGATCGCCCTCGAACGATCAGCGCCAGCTGAAAAGTCTTGAGCGACGCCCTCGATTATGATCGCAGGCGACGTCTTTTGGCAACGTGGAGGCTGAAAGGCGCTCAAGATAAGCCGACGCGCGCCGCCCCCTCGCGCAGGAAGCGCAGCCCCTCGCGCGCCAGCACCTCCGGCGGCTGGTTGGGCGGTCGCCACAGGCAAGTGGCGGCTTGCAAGTCAGGGTTGATGGCGGCGAAGGACTCCAAGACCAACTTGCCGCTGAATCGGATAGCCTCCAGCGCCTGCCAGATTTGCTCCCAGTTGACCGTGCCGCTGCCGACCAGTCCACGGTGGCTCTCGCTCATGTGGATGTAATCCAGCACGTCGGCACAGGCGACCAGCGGCTGATAGAAGCCCTCTTCTTCGATGTTCATGTGGTAGGTATCGGCGTGCAGCTTGAGGTTAGGGGCGCCAACGGCTAGGACGGTCTGGCGGGCGTCGGCGAGGGTGTTGTAGAGGTAGGTTTCGTAGCGGTTGCAGGCTTCAAGCGCCAACTGAATGCCGCGCCGCGCCGCCTCAGCTGCCACATCGCGCAAGACCTCGACGACAGTTTGGCGCTCTTCAGGCGTGGGCGGTTGCCCGGTCAGGTAGCCCAGCTCATAGGCGATGCAGCCGCACAGATACTGACTGCCAACCGCCTCGACTTTCTCAAGGGCGGCGTACAAGAATTGGCGGGCGCGCTCAGGATAGCGCGGCATGTGGGCGCCCTTCGGCAAGACGAGCGAGCAGGTCGCGCCGATGCCGGCTTGGGCAAGCGCCTGACGATGGCTGGCTGCGTCAAAGCGCTCCGGGGCGAGCAGGGGTATCTCGATGAAGTCGAAGCCGAGCGCGCCCGCCTGAGCGATGGCATAATTGCCCGTCTCAGTTGTCCATTCTCCGATCCAGACGAAAGCATGAGCGCCAAAGTTTGGCATAGGGAACTCACTTCCTTATAGAGAACTCGCGTCTTCTGCCAACTGATGCATATCCTGCTGTAGGCGCCCGTAGAGCGCCTTGAACTGTGCGTAGCGCGCTTCATAATACGCTTGAGCTGACGGCTCAGGCTCAAGCGGATCGCCTAAGCGCGTCGCCGCCGCACAGGCTTCGGCGAGCTCGGCGTAGAGTCCGCAGCCCACGCCCGCCAAAAGCGCCGCTCCGACGCACGCTTGCTCTTGCAGCAGACTCGGACGCAGCGGGATGCCGTAGATATCCGCCTGAATGCGCCGCCAGATGGCGCTCTGAGCGCCGCCGCCCGCCAAGACGACCTGCTCAGCCCTGCCCGCCAGCTCAAAACTGACCTCAAGCGCCTGCCGCAGGGCAAAGGCGACGCCTTCCATCACAGCGCGCACCATGTGAGCGAGCGTGTGCTGATAACTCAGCCCGATGAAGACGCCGCGCGCCTTCGGATCGCGCAGCGGGGTGCGCTCGCCCAGCAGATAGGGCAGAAAGAGCAGTCCCACTGCACCGCGTTGCGTGATGAGCAGCCCGTTGATGAAGCCGCACAGCGCCCCGATGCTCAGGGCAAGCCCGAAGCCCAACCACGGTTCGATGGCGAGATCGCGCATCGCCATCGCCGATAGCACGCCGCACAACGCCACAATCGAGCCGATGGAGAGATCGATGCCGCCGCCGGTGATGACGAAGGTCATGCCCACCGCCAGAATCATGTTGATCGAGGCTTGGAGGGCGACCTGCACTGGATTGCGCGGCGTCAAGAAGAGCTGTTGTCCATCGCGCAGGATCGGCGAGAGGATCGACATCGCTGCGATCAGCACGATCAGCACGACCAGAATGCCGTAACGCACCAAAAGCTGGCTGATAGCTTGGCGCAGGCTGTTG
>CALKXH010000135.1 GCA_938005675.1 uncultured Anaerolineae bacterium | reverse complement strand
ACTTGCCCATCGCCGTTTGACGCACCTTCTCCTCCTCGTAGGCGCGCCCAAAAAACTTGCCGATGGTCGTGCCGATGGTGAAGTGCCGCATGTACGCCAAATTCTCAGGCGTGAACGCCCGCGGCGTGATGCCTAACGCCGCCAAGCCGTCTTCTTTGATCACGTTCGGCACGGCGAGCAGCTCCAGAAGCGTAGTGGTGGCGGGCGGATTGGGCAGCACAGTCTGCATCAGCCAGACCGCCGGGCGCAAGAGCGGCACTGGCACCCGCACCTTGATGCGCTTCGTGCCGAGCGCCTGCATGACCCGATCCACGATCTCTTCGTAGGTCAGCACCTCCGGACCGCCCAACTCGTATTCCTTGCCGATGGTCGAGTCGTCCTCAAGGCAGCGCACGATCGCCTCCACCACATCGCCGACGTAAACGGGCTGGAATTGCGCCTTGCCGTCGCCCACAATCGGGAAGATGATCGGAGTCAGCTTCATCAGGCGCGCCTGCACGTTGGCGAACTCATCTTGCGGACCCCAAATCACCGACGGGCGCAAAGCTGACCAATCCAAGCCGCTCTTGGCAACGTACTCCTGCGCAATGCCCTTGCTGCGCAAAAAGCGCGACTTCACATCCGAATACGCGCCGTTCTGACACATATTGATGAAGCGCCGCACCCCGGCTTTCTTCGCCTCTTCCACCACGTTGATGGTGCCTTGCGTGTTGAGCAGCTCGTAGGTGCGCTTGCCCTTCTCAATGGCGATGGCGACCAAGTGGATGACCACATCGACGTCTTTCATCCACTCGCTGAGCGTCTCCGGGCGGGTCACGTCGCCCTTGACGATCTCGATGTGCGGCTCAACATCAGCCAGGCGCTTCATCGCCTTCTGCACGTTGCCCACCATCGCGCGGACAGGCTTGCCCAATTGCACCAGCCGCCGCACTAAGTTGTTGCCCACGTAGCCGGATGCACCCGTCACGAGGATCATGCTCTACTCCTCCGAAAGTTGTGAGAATGTGCCTGAAATGGCAAACCTGCCTACGATTGTAGGCGCACAGGGCGCATTTGCCCAACAGCCAGCCACAAATTGACACCGCGCCGTTCTCTTTTTACAATGTGCGCTTGGCACGGATCGGATTTGGCTGCGGAAAGGCGACGCATCATGGCGACGCAAGAGTACCTAGACTTCGAGCTGACCGTTGAGGCGCTCCCCAACGGGCAGCTGCGCGTGACGTTGGCGAACTCGCCCGTCGGCTCGGTCGCTGTGGACGTGCCCAACGCGATCACGCCCGCCGAAGCCGAGCGCATCATCGGCATCCTCGATGGCAGGACGCGCGTGCCGCGCGGCGAGGCAGCCCGCGCCGCCCGCGCCTTCGGCGAGAAGCTCTTCAGCCTGCTCTTCAGCGGTCAGATTTACGCCGCCTACCTGACCAGCCGCTCGCAAGCCGGCGAGCGCGGCTTGCGCGTGCGCCTGAACCTCGATAAAGCCGAAGCGCTCGCCGATCTGCCCTGGGAGTTGCTGCGCGATCCGTCCGGCGACTACCTCGCCCTCTCGCGCCAGACGCCCATCATCCGCTACCCGCGCCTGATCACCGTCCGCCCCATCGTCGAGATCAGCCTGCCGCTGCGCGTGCTGGTGCTGATCAGCAGCCCTAAAGATCAAGCCGCTCTCAACGTCGAGGCGGAATGGCAAAGCCTGCAAGAGGCAACCGCCGATCTGCGGCAACGCGGCTTGCTGGAGCTGGAGCGCGTCGACGACGCGCAGCTCATCACCTTGCAGCGCAAGCTGCGCGGCGGAGTCAGCTATCAAGTCTTCCATTATATCGGTCACGCCACCTTCGATGAGCGGGGCGGAGTGGGCATGTTGGCGTTCGAGACGCCCCGCACCGAACTCACGCAGCCCGTCAGCGGCGAGGCGCTCGCCCGCGAGCTGGTTGAAGAGAACAGCATCCGTCTGGTGGTGCTGAACGCCTGCCAAGGCGCCCGCCAAGCCCAAAACGATCCCTTTTCGGGCATCGCCTCCAGCCTTGTGGCGCGCGGCGTGCCAGCCGTCGTGGCGATGCAGTTCCCCATCACCGACGACGCCGCGCGCGTCTTCGCCCACGAGTTCTACCGCGCCCTCTCGGAGGGCTACCCGATTGAAGCCGCCATGGCCGAGGCGCGCCGCGCCATCAGCAGCAGTCTGGGCAACCTCGAATGGGCGACGCCCGTCCTGTTTTTGCGCGCCCAGAGCGGCGTGCTGTTCCCCAAGCGGCGCACCTTCACCGAGCGCCCCTCCTACGGCGGCTTGCGCGAGGCGTTGCTGCGCCCGCGCGTCCTGATCGGGCTGAGCGCCCTCGCAATCGTCTTGATCGGCATCCTCAGCTTGCTGAGCAGCCTGCTCAGCAGCCTGAGCCCGCCCATACAAGCCACTGCGACGCCGCTGCTCAACATCGCCACTTTCACGCCCACCTCCGATGCGCCGCGCAACATCGATCTCGTCATCACCCGCGTGCGCTTCTTGCCGCCCAACCCGGCGCCCGGACAAGCCGTCACGGTCGCCATTGAGCTGCAGAACAACGGCACGAGCGATTCGGGCGAATTCGATTGGGTCTGGTTTGATCGCAACGCCGAAGCCGAAGATGCCACGCCCGCCCTGCGCGGCAGGGTCGCCAACCTGAGCCCGCGCGCCAAGACGACCGTCATCGGCACCTACCGCTTCGGCTGGTGGGGAACTTACCTGACCACCGCTTGGGTCAACCCGGATAACCGCGCGCCGGAGTCGAACATCTTCAACAACTTCGTGCCGCGCACCCTGACCACCAGCGCAGAGCCGTTCGTGGTCGACTTCGCCCGCCTGCCCGATGAGTCGCTCCTTGAGGCGGGCGCCTTGCGCGGCGATGAATTCGCCAAATGGGCGTTAGCCCTGCGCGCCGAGACCGAAAACAAGCCTGAGTGCGCCGCAGCCTCGCTCTTGGTCAGCCTCGCCGACGATCTCAATCAGATCACGACGGGTTTGCCCAACGCGCCGCTGCGCTGCGCCAATCTGCCCGTGATCTTCGACTTGGCGCAGCCGTCCGAGCTGGCTGTGCTGAGCGGCGCGCGCATCGAGTTCCTGCCGACCGCGCCCGGCGAGTACATCTTGGAGGTGCGCGCGCCCGACAACCGCCTGCAACGCCGCGAGAGCCTGAACGTGACGGCGGGCGAGGTCGGCAAGGCGCAAACCCTCAGCGCGACCCTCAACGGCGCGGCGCGCCTCGTCCTGCGCGTGCCAGAGGACGGGCGCACCATCATCCGACGCCTGACCCGCACCATCGCACAGCCCTAGAGCGAGCCTCACACCATGAGCCAACTGCCCGAATGCCTTGAAATCCGCCCCTTGCAGCATCCCATCGACGCCGTGATCGAGGTGCCCGGCTCGAAGAGCATCACCAACCGCGCGCTCGTCCTAGCGGCGCTTGCCGAGGGCGAGAGCACGCTGGAGAACGCCCTCTTCAGCGAAGACTCACACTGGTGCAGCCAAGCGCTGCAGCGTCTGGGCATCTCGGTGGAGGCGGAGCGCGAGATGGCGCGCTTCGTGGTGAAGGGCGCGGGCGGGCGCCTCCCCAACCCCCGCGCCGACCTGTTCGTGGGCAACAGCGGCACGACCGCCCGCTTTCTGGTGGCAGTGGCGGCGCTGGGCGAGGGCGTCTACCGCTTCGACGGCGTGCCGCGGATGCGCCAACGCCCGATCCGCCCGCTCTTGGCGGCGCTGCAGATGCTGGGCGCGCGCTTCAGCTTCGAAGCCGCCCCCAACGCTTTCCCCCTGACCGTCCATGCGATGGGCTTGAACGGCGGCACGGCTCTCCTAGAGGCGACCGACAGCAGCCAGTATGTCTCAGCGCTTTTGCAGGCGGCGCCCTACGCGCGCGCCGATGTGACCATCAGCCTGACGGGCGAGGTGGTCAGCGAGCCGTACATCGAGATGACCGTCCGCATGATGGCGCAGTTCGGCGTGCAGGTGGAGCGGCGCGACCTGCGCACCTACCACGTTCGGGCGGGAGGGCGCTATCGGGCGCAACGCTACGCCATCGAGCCGGATGCCAGCAACGCCACCTACTTCTTCGCCGCCGCCGCCCTGATCGGCGGGCGCGTGCGCGTGCCGCACCTCTCAGCCGCCTCCCTGCAGGGCGACGCGCACTTCGTAGATATCCTCGAGCAGATGGGCTGCCAAGTCGAGCGCGGCGCGGACTACCTCGAAGTGCGCGGCACGGGTCAGCTGCGCGGCGTGGAGGCTGACCTGAACGCCATGTCCGATACGGCGCAAACGCTCGCCGCCATCGCGCCGTTCGCCAGCTCGCCCACGCACATCCGCAACATCGGGCACATCCGCCACAAAGAGACCGACCGCATCGCCGCCCTAGCCGCCGAGCTGCGCAAACTCGGCGCGCGCGTTGAGGAGCGCCCCGACTCGCTGACTATCTACCCCTCGGCTTTGCAGCCCGCCGAGATCGAGACCTACGACGATCATCGCATGGCGATGGCGTTCGCCGTGACGGGGCTGGCGCTAGGCGGCTTGCGCCTCAAGAATCCCGCTTGCGTCGCCAAGACCTTCCCCGATTATTTCGCGCGTTTCGAGGCGCTCTACGGATGAACCGTCTGTTTGAGACCTTGCGAGGGTTGGTCAATCGCCCGCGCCCTGAGTCGGCTCAAGCCGCCCCGCCTGAGGCGCCGAAAGTCCTGGAGGGCTTTGAGGGGCGGCTCACGACCTTATATCACTACGCTGAGCAAGCTGCCGCTTACGAGCGCGATCTGGAGGCGCGCCTCGCCGAAGCGCAAGCCAATATGGATCAGCTTGAGGCGACCGTCGAAGCCATGCTCCAAGCGGGGCGCGACCGCGACGCCTTTGAGTACCTGCGCTTGGCAGCCCGTCTGCGCCCGCAGCGCGACCTGCTGCAGAGCGAGCTGCGCGCCTTCCACGCCGTCGCCGCTGAGCTGCAACGCCGCGTGGCGCTGCTGCTGGAAAATCAAGCGGCGGCGAGCCGAATCGCCGAAGATGTGGCGGCGAATCCGCAGGCGGCGCGCACCCTTGAGCGCGTCTTGAATCAATTGACGCGCTATTTCGCAATGCTGGATCGCGTGGCAAAGGCGCGCCGCCGCGAGCTGCCCGAACGCCTCGCCGCCGCCCTGACGCGCGTCCTCGATGATCGAGCGCTGGATTTAGAGCTGGCAAATTACATCTTGCAGCAGCGCCGCGCCCTGAACGACGGTCGCTCTGCGCAGCCCGTTGAGGAGTAGATCGTTTATGTTGCGCCCCTTCAGCCGCTTGTTCGCCCTCAGCCTCCTCGTGATGGCGCTCGCCGCTTGCCGTGAGCGCCCGCCCTTGCCGACTATCGCTGTGCTGCCCAGCCCCACCATCACCCCGACCTTCACCGACACGCCCACGCCCACGCCCACCCCCACGCCGACTGATACGCTGACCCCGACGCCGACCATCACCCCGACTTTCACCGATACGCCCACGCCCACCCCCACGCTGACTGCCACGGCGACTCTGACGCCCACGCCGACCTTCACGCCCAGCCGCACGCCGACTTTCACGCGTACCTTCACCGCCACGCCCACCAGCACGCCGACCGCCACACCCACGCCGACTGAGACGCCCACCAGCACGCCCACGCTCACCTTCACCCCCACCGAGACGCGCACGCCCACGCTCGGTCCGCCCGCCATCATCAATTTCAGCACCAGCGCGCTGAGCGTGCCGCAAGGCGGCATCATTGTAGTGAGGTGGGAGACCGACGCCGAGACGGTCTTCTTGGAGAGCCTCGACGGGCGCGGGCAGACCGTCTCGCGCCAGCAAGTGCCGCCCAGCGGCGAGCAGACTTTCTCCGCTGAAGAGCGGCTCGGCACGGCTGTCACTTTCCGCCTGACCGCCGAGCGGAGCGGTCGGCGCCTCGACCGCGCCATCGCTGTGGAGATCACTTGCCGCATCGCGTGGTTCTTCCGCCCGCCGCCGCCCAATAACATCTGCCCTAACCAGCCCGCCCAGTTCGCCGCAATGGTCTTTCAGCCCTTCGAGCGCGGCGCGGCTTTCTACTTCTCGCCCACCAACCGCGTCTTCATCCTCACCAATGGCGACTTCCGCGTCGGCGCCTATCCCAACAGCTGGGTGGAGGGCGTGCCGTTGCCGCCGCCCATCGCGCCCGCGCCGCCCGGTCGCTTCGTGCCGACCGCTCAAATTGGTTTGGTGTGGGTCACGCAGAGCTGGTTCGATGCACGTCCGCTGCAGAACGTGCTCGGCTACGCCCTCGCCCCGGCGCAGCCCTACAGCGGGACGTATCAGGCGGGCAACGCGCCCGATGAGTTGTTCGTCTCCGCCAGCGACGGCAACGTCTACTACCTGCGCTTTCAAGGCACGGGTCAGTGGCAGATCGTGGGCAGGGCGAACTGAAAGCCCTCGCTCTATGGCAGCTGCGCGGCGCCCTGAGAGGCGTCCTGCGCGGCTGCCTGCTCCTGATCGCCTTTTTGGGCGCGTGGTGGCTGCGTCCGAGCTACCCTGAGGCGCTCCGCCCGCCGTCGCAGCCGTACTTTCTGGGCTTCCTGATCAGTTTGCCGCTTGGGATCGCGCTGCTGAGCTGGCTGCTGCTGGGCTTGGAGGGGCTGGGCGCCGCCTTGCGGGATCGGCGGCGTTGGTGGCTGCTCGTCATGCTGCTCTTGGCGGCTTGGACGGCGCTCTCGCCGAGCTGGGCGCGCTACGCTGAGGTGGCGGGGAGCAGCGCGCTGCAATTCTTGGCTGTGGCGGCGCTGGGCGCGTTGACCGTCTGCACGCCGATCTCGGCGCGGGCGCTGCTGGGCGCTTTGGCGGCGGGCGCGCTCGTCCAGAGCGTGGTGGTCATCGCGCAGATGGGCGTTCAGGACGATCTGGGTCTGCGTTGGCTGGGCGAGCTGAACCTCTACGAGGGGCGGCAAGGTCTGAGCGTGCTGCGCGCCGAGTCGCTGCGCTTGTTGCGTCCGTACGGCTTGAGCGTGCATCCGAACGTGGTGGGCGGCTATTTGGCGGTCAGCCTGTTGGCGCTGAGCGCTTGGTTGTTCAGCGCCGCCGAAAAATGGCGTTGGGCGGTGCGGACGCTCGTCTTCGGGCTCTCGCTGTGGGCGCTGTGCCTGACTTTCAGCCGTTCGGCGTGGCTGGCATATCTGATCGGAGCGATTGGGCTGAGCCTCGCGGCGGCGTGGCGCAAGGGTTGGACGCGCCCTGTGTTGCGGCGCGCGCTGTGGGCGGCGGGGCTAGGGCTGCTGATCGGCGGGCTGTTCGGCGCGGCGTACTTGCCCTTTCTGCGGGCGCGGGCGGGCGTCGGAGGCGAGTCGGTTGAGCAGATCAGCGTGGCGCAGCGCGGCATCTTCATTGAGTTCGCGTGGCAGATCATCCGAGAGCATCCCCTCGGCGGGACGGGCATCGGCACTTTCGCGTGGGAGGCGCGGGATCGGCTGGTGCGCAGCCCGTATCGGGGCTTGCTGCGCGCCGAGAACGTCCACAGCGTGCCGCTCTTGGTGCTGAGCGAGCTCGGCGCGCTCGGTTTTGGGCTGTGGATCGGGCTGTTTGCCGCGTGGCTCTCTGCGGCGAGGCGAGCGGCGCCCGATCCGTTCAAGAGCGCCTTCGCGGCGGGCGTCGGCGCGCTGTTCGCGATCGGGCTGGTGGACTTCTATCCGTTCGGCATCTTCTCAGTCCATTGCTTGTGGCTGCTGCTGATGGGCGCGAGCGTCACGGCGTCGGCTCAGTAGCCGCTGCTGAGATCGACGCGGTTGAGCAGCTCTTTTTTCTCCAAGTAGCGCATCAGGTTCTCGGCGAAGACGTCGACGGCGCGCTCGTTGTAGCGGGCGGTGTTGCCGGCGATGTGCGGGCTGATGATGACGTTCTCCATCGCCCACAGCGGGCTGGATTGCGGCAACGGCTCGCGGGCGAAGACGTCTAGCGCCGCCCCGCCGATTTTGCCCGCCCTCAGCGCGGCGATGAGCGCCTCTTCATCGACCACGCCGCCGCGCCCGACGTTCAGGAAGATGGCGTGCGGCTGCATCGCCTCGAAGACGCTCGCGTTGATGTAGCCGCGCGTCTGCGGGGTGAGCGGCAAGGTCACCAAGACGAAGTCGCACAGGCTGACCATCGAGCGGATCGCCTCAGGCGGATAGAGCCGATCCACGCATTCGCCCTGCGGATCGCCGACGCCCTCCTCCTCGTACTCGTTGCGGCTGGCGGGCTGCATGACGTTGCGCTTGGTCGCCAGCACGGTCATGCCGAAGGCTTTGGCGAGGCGCGCCGTCGCCCGCCCGATGCTGCCGTAGCCGACGATGCCGAGCGTAGAGCCGCGCAGCTCGCGCGGGAGGAACAGCTCGAAGCGCTTCTCAGACCATTCAGCGCGGGCTTGATGGCGCAGCATCAGCGGGATTTTGCGGGCGTGCGCCAGCATCATGGCGAAGGCGTACTCGGCGATGGTGGAGGCGTGAATGCCGCTAGCGGTCGTCAGGATCACGTTTTGATTTTGGATGACGGGCGAGTCGATGATGGCATCGATGCCGGCGAAATGGAGTTGTATCCAGCGCAGGCGCAGGGCTTGATCGGGTTCGGGCAGCACGCTCGCCGTGTAGAGGATGTCGGTGTTCGCCCACACCTCGCGCGGGATTTCGTTGGCGTTGCGGGCGGCGCTGCGGGTGAATTTCAGGCGCGGCGAGAGGCTTTTCAGGCGATTCATCAGCACCTCGCCGAAGTCGACCAGCACCAGCACGTTGAGGGTCTCGTCCATGGGGCATCCTTCCGTTCAAAAGGGAGTCTCTGAGAGAATTCTAGCGCGTTTGCGGCGCTGCTCTTAGAGAATGGTGAGCCTGCCTTGCCGAGTCGCCCGCCCATGCGCTAGACTGAGGGCATCTTGAGCTTGGTGGGAACACACTTTTGCGCTATTCTGCCCGCACACGCCGCCGCTTCGATTGGCTGATCGCTTGGCGGCGGCTGCGCAACAGCCTGCGCACGCTCTTCACGCGCGGCGATTTCTCCGCCCTGATCATCGCTTGCGTCCTGATGGTCTTGCCCGTCTTGGCGATGAACCAGAGCCTCAGCGTGGCGGCGGAGTTCGCCATGCAGAGCGGCACTTGGGCGGTCAGCCTGAGTCAGATCGTGCCGGTGGTGATCCTCTCGGTCATCTTCGGCTTTTTGTTGGCGCGCAGCCAGTACTCCGAGCTGACCGCGCTGATCCTGAGCGGCATCTACAGCCTTGGCGCCGTGCTGATGGTGCAATTCTTCGCGGCGAGCGGCGATCCTATCGAGCGGCTCTACAGCGTGGTGGCGCGTTTCGTCGGCACGTTGCAGGGCGGCTTCACGGAGGGGGTCGGCTTCGATCCGTTCCTGCTGATCGCGCTGCTCTCGGTGCTGTTTTGGTTCTTAGGGCATAACACGGCGTGGCATCTCTTCCGTTTGGATCGGGTTTGGCGGGCGATCTTGCCGCCGGGCATGGTGCTGGTGCTGAACAGCGTCTACAACACCGATCCGAGCAGCAGCTACGATGGCTACGTCATTTTGTACGCTTTCCTCGCCCTGCTCCTGCTGATTCGCTCGCACATCGATGCGCGCGAGTATGAGTGGTACATCAATCGTCTAGCCTTTCGCGGCTCGGTGCGGCGCTGGTTCTTTTGGCTGGGCAGTTTGGCGAGCGCTGTGGCGCTGCTGCTGGCTTGGGCGCTGCCGACGGGCAACGCGCAAGAGAACGCGCGGCGCTTCCAAGAGTTTTTGAACGAGGAGTCGCTCTCGCGGCTGATGAACATCGCCAATCGGCTGTTCGGCTCGCTGGAGGGGCAAGGTCCGCTGACCGCCAACTACTTCGGCGGCAACGAGCTGCAATTGGGCGGTCCGATCAACTTGGGCAACCAGATCGTGATGGTCGTCGATGCGCCGGTCGGGCTGCGCTACTATTGGAAGTCCAGCACCTTTGACACCTATCAAAACGGCAGATGGACGACCAACGCCAGCGCTGAGCAGCAAGTGGGCGCAGGTGGCATCACGCTGAGCCACGCGCCCGTCCAAGACGGCGCGCGCCGCGAGGTGACGCAGCGCTTCGTGATCACGATGGGCGCCTCGCGCTTGGTCTACGCTGCGCCGCAGCTGAAGACCATCCGCGTGCCCATCCGCGTGGAGCTGAACTTCGTCGACCGCGGCAGCGGCTTGTCCGATCCGTTGACTTTCTGGGCGGGCGAGCCATTGTTGCGCGGCGCGCAGTACTCGGTCGTCTCGTCGGTGAGCGTCGCGCGCGCCGAGTTTCTGCGTCAGACGGGCTCGCAATATCCCGCGTGGGTCACGAGCAGATATTTGCAGTTGCCGCCCGAAATCACGCCGCGCACCCGCGACCTCGCTCAGCAGATCGTGCGCGCCGCCAACGCCCAAACGCCCTATGACAAGGCGAAAGCCATCGAGACGTGGCTGCGCCAGAACATCGCCTACAGCGAGAGCGTGGGCAATCCGCCCGTCGGGCGAGACCCGATCGATTGGATGCTCTTTGAGCGCCGCGAGGCGTACTGCACCTACTACGCCTCCGCCATGATCGCCATGTTGCGCTCGCTGGGCGTGCCAGCGCGCATGGCGGCGGGCTTCTCGCAGGGCGTCTATGACCCTGAGAATCGCCACTTCGTGGTGCGCGAGCGCGACGCCCATACGTGGGTGGAGGTCTACTTCAACGGCGC
The DNA here is from genome assembly GCA_938005675.1 of uncultured Anaerolineae bacterium. Classification (GTDB taxonomy): domain Bacteria; phylum Chloroflexota; class Anaerolineae; order Aggregatilineales; family UBA2796; genus CP2-2F. Next base: position 12,432 of record CALKXH010000135.1, on the reverse strand, counting down.
CGGCTGGGTTGAGTTCGAGCCGACCGCCGCGCAGAGCGTGATCAACCGCACTGAAATCGAGCAGATGCCGCCCACGCCTACGTCTCTGCCGACGGCTACGCCCTCGCCGACGCCGACTCCGACGCCCACGCCGACCGAACCGAGCGGGGCGGTCGCCGAGCCGATCCAGCTGCCGCCGCCCGTCGCCAGCCCGACTCCCTCGCCTTCGCCCAGCCCCACGCCCACGCCCACGCCTGCGCCGCCGCCGCTCTTGCCGCTCGATCTGCCGCCGCCCGTGACCGACTTCCTCAGCAGTCTGCTGACGGTTGCGCTGATCATCGCGCTGCTCTCTTTCGGCGGCGTGGCGGCGATCTGGTGGGTGGAGTATCGCGGCTTGGATCGCCTCAGCCCGATTGGGCGCGCCTACGCGCGGCTGGAACGCGCTGCCGAGCGGATAGGCATCGCCTTGCGGGCAGGCGATACCGCTCTGGAGCGCGGCAAACGCGCAGCCCGCACCTTGCGCGAGGAAGGGCAGCCGATCATGACCATCACGGACGCCTACATCACCGAGCGCTACGCGCCGCGCCCGCCCGATCTCGCCGAAGAGAAGCAGGTCGAATCGGCGTGGCGGCGCGTGCGGCGCGCCCTGCTCGGACGCTGGCTGCGCGGCAAGGGCAAGGCTGCGTCTGCCGACGAGTGAGGCTCAGGGGCGCTTGGGCAAGGCGGCGACAAATCTCTGCGTGATCGCCGTCGGGTTGGTGATGGCTGTGCCGACCACCACGGCGTAAGCGCCGCACTCAAAAGCGGCGCGCACCTCGTCGGGCGTGCTGAGTCGCCCCTCGCAAATGACGGGGACGCGCAAGCGCGCCGATAGCTCCTGCACGAGCGCCAAGTCAGCGCCGCGCGTGCGCTCGCGCCCCGCCGTGTAGCCCGCCAGAGTCGTGGCGATCAGATCGGCGCCAGCCGCCTCAGCCGCCAACGCCTCCTCAAGCCCATCGATATCCGCCATGACCAAGACGCCCAACTCCTCGCGGATGCGCTGAATCAGGCGCTCTGGCGGCGCGCCGCCCTGCCGCGCCCGATGGGTGGCATCCAGCGCCACAATCGTGGCGCCGGCGCGCACCACCTGCCGCGCTGAGGCGAAGGTCGGCGTGATGTAGACGGGGTAGCGCGGGTCGCGGCGCTTGTTGATGCCGATGATGGGCAGGCGCGTGGCTTGGCGCACCGCTCGCACGTCGCGCGCGCCGTTGGCACGCACCGCCACGGCGCCGCCCAGCTCGGCGCAGCGCGCGAAAGCCGCCATGAAGCGCGCGCCATAGACGGGACTATGCGGTTGCGCTTGGCACGAGACGATCAAACCGCCGCGCAAGGCTTCTATGGTCGGATGCATAGGCACAAATCCTAGTTTGTTGTGTGTCTATCTCACAACCTTACGGCAAAGCGCTTAAAAGTCAACTGATTTGGCGCTGCCTGAAGATTGTGCTAAAACTTGTGAAAGAATGCACAAAATTCAACAGAGGAGGTCACTATGGAGCGTGCAGTGCAACTCTTCATAGCTATTGACGTGAAAATCACGCGCTGGATGGCGCGATACAGCGTCCCCGTCCTGCGGATCGGGCTGGGGATCGTCTTTCTGTGGTTCGGCGTGCTGAAATTCTTCCCGAATCTCAGCCCGGCTCAGGAGCTGGCGACTCGGACTATCGAGACGCTCACTTTTGGGCTGGTGCAGCCGCAACTCTCCTTGCCGCTGCTGGCAGCGCTTGAGACGCTGATCGGGCTGGGCTTGCTGACGGGCAAGTTCATGCGCATCACGCTGCTGTTGCTGCTCTTCCAGATGATCGGCACGGTCACGCCGCTGTTCCTGTTCCCCGGCGAGACCTTCACGCAGTTCCCCTACGCGCCCACGCTGGAGGGGCAGTACATCATCAAGAACATCGTCTTGGTGGCGGCGGGCTTGGTCATCGGCGCGACGGTGCGCGGCGGCGCGATCATCGCCGACCCTGAGGCGGTGCGGCGCGCCAAGTTGCGCGAGACGGCAGCCGACTGAGAGCGTGAACTGGGGTGAGCCGCACAGCTCACCCCAGTTTTTTCACATGGCGGGGATGAAGCGGAAGCCCTCGCCCTCAGCCACTACAAAGCCCGTGCCGGGGAAGGGGAAGTGATAAGCGAAGATGCGCACGCCCGTTCGGGCTGCCTCGCCAAAGACCCGACGGCGCGTCTCGACCGCCAACTCGCCGTTGACGTCGAAATTCGCTTGCCACTCCGGGCGCGCTAGCGAGACCACGCTGTTGAGCGCCGAATCCACGACGTGGAGCATCGTCTGCCCCTCTGACTCGAAGCGGAACGCCATGTGACCGGGCGTGTGACCGTGCGCGGCGAAGCTCGTGACGCCCTCCAAGAGCTGCGCGTCGGCGGAGTAGCGCTTGAGCTTATCGCCCGCCGCCTCGAAGATGGCTTTGTTGGTGGCGGCGATGCCCGCTAAAGGCGAATCGGCGGGCAGGCTGTTCACAAACTCGAACTCAGGCTGCGAGTAGTGGTAGGTGGCGTTCGGGAAAGTCAGCGCGCCGTCGGTCAGAGCGCCGCCGACGTGATCGGGATGCATGTGAGTCAGCACCACGTCGGTGACCGAGTCGCGCCCGACGCCGAGCAGCTCAAGAGTAGCCGCCAGCGCGCCGCCCGCGCCGAGTCCGAAGCCCGTATCGAACAGGACGGTCTTGTCGCCGTTCTGCATCAGCAGCACGTTGAAGGTCACATTGATGGGCGCGGGGAAGTTATTCGCCTTCAGCACCTCAGCGATGCCGCCCTCAGGCGCGTTACGCCCTAGCACGGCGGGGTCTTGTTGGCGCACCGCGTCGCGGATGACGGTCAGCTGCATGGCGCCGAGCGCGAAGCGGAAGAACGCGATGGGCGTCGCCGCGGGCGCGCCTTGCGCGCGCGCAGCTTGCGGCACGAAGCCGATCCGACCGATCAGCGCGCCGCCCAACGCGCCGACGCCCAAAAGCTTGAGCATATCACGTCGTGAGATGTTATCCATCTTCAGAAAACCTCTCCAAAAAGCTAGACTGACACATGCTCAATTCTAGCGAGGCGCTTTTGCAGCGCCCTTTAGCGAATCATGACGCTTTGATAAGCGCTGCCTTAAGCAAAGGCTCGCTCAGCCGACTCTCTGAGCGATTTTGCCAGTTAAGACGAGCTCTCTGAGAGATTTTGAGAGTCTGAAGGCGCTATATTTGTGACATCAAGCACAAGCAATCTGACGCTTTGCGTCTATCAGGAGCGAGACTCATGCACATTGCACAGAATTGGCGTTTGAAGGGACAGCGTTACGCATTGAAGGGCATCCGCTGCGAAGTCTGCCAGAGCGTCCATTTCCCGCCGCGCGCCGTCTGCCCGACCTGCCGCGAGCGCGCCGCCGAAGGGCGCGAGCAGGCTCTGGTGGCGGTCAAGGTCAGCGCTGAGCCCGTGCGCATCTTGCGCTAGAGGTGGCGACTATGCACGTCTCTCAGAATTGGCGCGTCAAGACGCAACGCTACGCCCTGATCGGCGAGCGCTGCCCCAGCTGTGGCGAGTTCATCTTCCCGCCGCGCGATCTCTGCCCCGCCTGCGCCTCCGAAGCCAAGACGGAATATACGCTCAGCGGCAAAGGCGAGGTCTTCAGCTACACTATCGTGCAAGAGCCGCCCGCAGGCTTTGAGGAGCAAGCGCCCTACGTTCTAGCGCTGATCAAACTGGATGAAGGTCCGCTGGTGACGGCGCAGCTGACCGATCTGGACGGCAAGCCTGAGATCGGGATGCGCGTGGAGATGGTCACCCGCAAGCTGCGCGCCGACGGACCCGATGGCGTGCTGCTCTACGGCTACAAGTTCCGCCCCGCCCTGCCCATCGGCTGAGCGCCGCCCCACCTATTCTTGCCAAACGAAAAGCGCGTGAGACTCTCACGCGCTTTCGCTTTTGGCGCTGCGGCTTATAGCCCGCCGTTATCGCTGTCGTCGCCCATGCTCGTGCCGTCTTGGATCAGGTCGTAATCGACCTCTGCCTCGCGGTCGAGGGCGCCTTGCGCCTCCAGTGTGACGTTGGGCGCCACCAACTCGCGGTCGCGGTAGGTGTGGAAGCCGGTGCCAGCCGGGATCAGCTTGCCGATGATCACGTTCTCTTTCAAGCCGTAGAGCCGATCCTCCTTGCCCTCGATGGCTGCGCCCGCCAAGACCTTGATGGTGTGCTGGAAGCTGGAAGCTGAGAGGAAGCTATCCGTGCTGAGCGCCGCCTTTGTGATGCCCAGCAGCACTGGCACGCCTTGAGCTGGCTCTTTGCCCGCCTTGATCAGCTCGTCGTTGAGGGCGAGCAGCTGCAGGTGATCGACCAGCTCGCCCGGCAACAGATCGCTGCCGCCGCTCTTAGTGATCTGCACCTTTGAGAGCATCTTGCGGATGATGATCTCGAAGTGCTTATCGGCGATGTTCACGCCCTGATTGCGGTAGACGTCCTGCACTTCGGAGAGCAGGTACATCTCGCAGGCTTCCTTGCCCTGAATGCGCAAGATGCGATGCGGATTCTTCGAGCCTTCGGTCAGCTGTTGCCCGGCGTAGACTTCCATGCCGTCGTAGATGCCGTTCATCAGGCGCGCCGTGCTGGGAATCTCCTGATCGGAGACCTCCTTGCGCTCGTAGCGCAGGTAGAGCGTCTGCCCCTCCCGATGGATCGTGCCGCCGAACTTGGCAGTCAGCGTCTCGACTTCGTTGCCCGTCTCGTCTAGGCGGCGCGCCAACACTTCGCCCTCGCGCACGACCTGCTCGTCCTCGACGAGAATCTCCCAGTCAGAGGGGATATTGTATTCATCGCGGAAGACCTGCGACTGGATCACGCGGGCGATGCGCATCCCGTCTTGCTTGATCAGGCGCAGGGTGCCCGCGATATCGGTCATGACCGCCTCGCCCTTGGGCTTCTTGCGCGCCTCGAAAAGCTCCTCCACGCGCGGCAGACCGCTGGTGATATCGCCGGAGGCTTGGGCTGCGCCGCCGGTGTGGAAGGTGCGCAGCGTCAGCTGGGTGCCCGGCTCGCCGATGGACTGCGCCGCCACAATGCCGACCGCCGCCCCGATCTCGACCAGCTCGCCGCGCCCCAGATCGCGCCCGTAGCAATAGGCGCAGATGCCGTGAATCAGCGCGCAGGTCAGCGGGCTGCGCACGTAAAATTCCTCCAGCCCGCTGGCGACCAGCTCCTCGGCTTTGTCCTCGTCGATCATGCCGTTGCGCTCGACGATCAGCTCGCCCGTTTTGGGATGATAGTGCGAGCGCGCCGCGCAACGCCCGACGATGCGCTCCTGCACCTTCTGCCCGGCGACGTTATCGCTCTTGCGGATGGTGATGCCGCGTTGCGTGCCGCAATCCATGCGGTTGACGATCACATCTTGCGCCACGTCCACAAGGCGGCGGGTCAGATAGCCGGCGTCGGCGGTGCGCAGGGCGGTATCCGCCAAGCCTTTGCGCGTGCCGTGCGTGCTGATGAAGTACTCCAGAGCGGTCAAGCCCATGCGGAAGTGGCTGCGAATGGGCAGCTCGATGATGCGCCCATTGGGGTCGGTCATCAAGCCGCGCATCCCGGCGAGCTGCGTGATCGGACCGAAGCCGCCCTTAGTGGCGCCGCTGATCGCCATGATGGCGATGTGCCCGAAGGGATCGAGCGTCTCGCGGATCATGTCGGCGAGGCGATCTTTGGCTTCCTTCCACTTATCGACTGTGCGTTGGTAGCGCTCCTCTTCGGTGAGCATCCCGCGCCGAAAGTCGCGTTCGAGCAGGTCGATCTCGGCGTTTGCCTCGCGCAGCACCTCTTCGCGCTCGGCGGGCACGGTCAGGTCGCTCACGGCGATGGTGGTGCCGCTGATGGTGGCGTAGTGGAAGCCGATATCCTTGATGCTATCGACGATGTCAGTGGTGCGGTCGGGTCCGAAGCGCTGATAGAGCTTGGCGACCAAGTCCTGGAGTTGTTTCTTGCCGAGCGTCTCCTGGACGAAGCGAACTTCATCGGGCAGGATGCGATTGAACAAGGCGCGCCCGACGGTCGTCAGCTCTGGTTTGGGCTGCGGCTCGCGGTTATCGTAGATGTTGCCGAGAATGATCGGCGTGTGCAGCGTGACCAAGCCGAGGTTGTAGAGGAACTCGACTTCATCGATATCGACCACTTTGCGGCGATCCGCCAAGTTGGTGAGCATGAGCGCTTCGGCGAACTCCGGGCGCTTTTTGCACAGCTGCTGGAAGTCTTGGGCGTTGATCAGCCCGAAGTCGACCTTGCCCTCCATGACGGCGTTGAGCAGGACGATCTCGGCGGGCGTCGCCTTGCCGACTTTTTGCCCGTGCTCGTTGAGGGGCGGCTCGGCGGGCGTGAAGACGATCACCTCGTTGCCCTCATAGAGCTCGTGCTGCATCAGCCAGTGCTGCCCGCTGCTGTTGCGCGCCACGCCGATCTTGTAGCCGCGATTCTTGGTCTCCGCCTGACGGCGAAATTCGTCGGCGCGCTCTTTACGCGCCACGATATCGGCGGTCGGGTCCATGGTCAGGTAGTAGGCGCCCAGCACCATATCCTTCGCCGGTCCGACGATGGGCTGACCGTCGGCGGGCTTGAGCAGATTCTTGGTGGAGAGCATCAGGTTGCGCGCTTCCTCAACGGCGCGGCGCGAGAGCGGCACGTGAACCGCCATTTGGTCGCCGTCGAAGTCGGCGTTGAAGGCGGAGCAGACCAACGGGTGAATCTGGATGGCTTTGCCTTCCACCAGCTGCGGCTCAAAGGCTTGGATGCCCAGTCGGTGCAGGGTGGGGGCGCGGTTGAGCAGGACGGGGCGCTCCTTGATGACCTCCTCCAGCACCTCCCAGACCTCTGGGCGCTCCCTTTCGATCAGGCGCTTGGCGCCCTTGACGTTGGTGGCGTGTCCGTAGTGGACGAGGCGGTTGATCACGAAGGGGCGGTAGAGCTCCAGCGCCATGGTCTTGGGCAAGCCGCACTGATGCAACTTGAGCTTCGGACCGATCACGATGACCGAGCGCCCGGAATAATCGACGCGCTTGCCCAGCAAGTTGCGGCGGAAGCGCCCTTTCTTGCCCTTGAGCATATCCGAGAGGGATTTCAGCTCCCGACGCCCGCGCCGCGAGAGCGCCTTGACGCGCTGGCTGTTGTCGATCAGGCTATCGACCGCCTCTTGCAGCATACGTTTCTCGTTGCGCACGATGACTTCAGGGGCGCCCAGCTCGATCAGGCGCTTGAGGCGGTTGTTGCGGTTGATGACGCGCCGATAGAGGTCGTTCAGGTCGCTGGTGGCGAAGCGACCGCCATCCAGCTGCACCATCGGGCGCAGATCGGGCGGGATGACGGGCAGCACCTTGAGGATCATCCACTCAGGGCGGTTGCCGCTCTTGCGCAGGCTCTCGACCACGCGCAGGCGCTTGGTGGCTTTCTTCTTGCGCTGCTTGGAGCGGGTGGTGCGCACTTCCTCCCACAATTCCTGCGAGAGTTTATCCAAGTCCATCTTTTCGAGGATTTGGTAGAAGGCTTCGGCGCCCATCTCGGCGCGGAAGATGCCGCCGTAGCGCTTTTTGAGTTCGGCGTAGCGCGCATCGGAGAGGAAGGTCAGCACTTGCAGGCTCTGCAGCTCTTGGCGGGCTTCCATCGCCATGGCGCGCGCCTTGCTCAGGCGCAGGCGGCGCTCATCCTGCAGGACGTCGATCTCTTCAGCGGCGGTGGCGGTGCGGGCATCCGCCAGCACATCGAGGCGATCAATTTCTTGGCGGCGGCGCTCTTCGATCTCGGCTTGAATTTCGCTCAGGCGGGCGGTGACGACGGCTTGAATGCGGCTGAACAGCTCGTTGCTGACGATCTCGCCGGCGTCGGCGATCAGCTCGCCCGCCGTCTCGAAGAGCATTGGCTCGGTCAGCATCTGCCCGCGCAGCGCTTCCACGCGGCGTTGCAAGCTCTGCGCCTCGCGCATGACTTCGTCGCTGAGGCGGTCGCGCTCTTCGTTGAAGCGGTCGTTGATGGCGTCAATTTGGGCTTGCAGGGCGTTCAGGTCGGAGTCGCGCGATTCTTTGATGCGTTCGATCTGGGAGTCGAGCTCGCTGCCCGCCTCATTTTCTTGGCGGGCGATCTCTTCATCGATGCGGCGCAGCGCCTTAGCGCGGGCTTCCTCGTCCACGTGCGTGATGACGTACTGGGCGAAATACAGGACGCGGTCGAGGTTGCGGCGGCTGACGTCCAGCAGCAAGCCGATGTAGCTTGGCACGCGGCGGGTGTACCAGACGTGCGCCACGGGCGCTGCCAGTTTAATATGCCCCATCCGTTCGCGGCGGACGGCGGCGCGGGTCACCTCGACGCCGCATTTATCGCAAATGACGCCTTTATGCCGAATGTTCTTATACTTGCCGCAGTAGCACTGCCAATCTTTGGTCGGACCGAAGATCGCCTCGCAGAACAGTCCATCTTTTTCAGGGCGCAAGCGGCGGTAGTTGATCGTCTCGGGTTTGAGCACCTCGCCATACGACCACGACTCGATATCTTTGGGTGAAGCCAGACTGACACGCAGTGCGCTGAAATCTTTCGCTTCCACGGCTTTGCCTCCTCTGCGCTACCGATCGGAACTCGCAATAGCTTGAGACGGTTTTCGAGGGGACTTACGCGAACCCCTTCAGCAAAAAAAGACCGCCGAACTATGCCGCAAGGCGTTCAGAGGTCTGGTGGGTGGCTATGTGAGACGGACAGGCAGCAGCGCGCAATGAACCTCACGCTGAGAATGGGCTCCCATACGTTCATTGCGGCTGTTCAACCTTTTGCTAGGTGCCTGCATAGTAAACGCTATATTATATCAGCAGTGCCGATCTTGTCAAGCGCGTTTTGCAGGGCAGCCTCCGAAAAGCTCCAGAGACCGCCCTGCCTGCGGCGCAAAAAGGCTTGCCCGACCCCTCTAGTTGGCGGGCGTGGGCGATGGCTCGGCGGTCGGCATGGGCGGACCAGCGGGCTCAGGGATGTTGGTGGCTTCCGCCGTCGCTTCGGCGGTTGGCTCGGCGGTCGCCTCCGCCGTAGGCGCAACGGTCGGTTCAGCGGTTGGTTCGGCGGTTGGGGCGGGAGCTACACGGGCTAAGACCGCCTCCACATTCACATTCAGACTGTTGGTGGCGCGCTTGAAGACTTCCTCCATCTGCGCCCAGCGCTGGGTGGGCGCGATCGCCTGCAGGAGCATCACGTGCTTTGAGTCGATTGAGAGCAGCCACAGCTCGCGGTCGGTGCCAACCAATTGCCCCGTGCGTTGGTCGACGTTCGCCTCCGATTGCTTGAGTCCGGCGCCCGTGAGGTTGCCGACTTCGACGGCGCGCACGCGCTCCGCCTCGGCGGGGATGGCGGCTTTCAAAATCGCCTCTGGCGAGGCATCGGCGGGCAAATTCGGGATGCCCAGCTCGGCGATGGACAGCACCAACAGCCCAATGCCGATGTTATTGACCGTGGGCGGGGTGAAGGTGTAGCCGACCGGACTATCCCCTGAAGGCTGCACCTGCCAGCCGTTGGGAATCTCCATGCTGATCAGCTCGCCCTCGCTGCGCCAGGTGGTGTAGGTCAGATCGGCGAAGGGGTCGATAGGCGTGGCGGTTGGCGCGGGCGTAGCCGTGAACTCGGCGCGCACAAAAGTCCGCTCATCGATGCCTTGTGAGAGCGCCAGCAGCGCGCCGAGCGAGAATAAAATCACCGCGAGGATGATCACATATTGCGGAATGCGAATGCCCCCAGCAGGGGTCGGCGTGTTGGTCACGGGAACAATCTCTCCTGAAAAGACGATGCAAGCGGCGCACAAGTCGGCTTGGCTGAGCGCCCAGCGTGGGCTATAGTCTAGCGCCTCCCGCTTGAATAGACAACCCGATCTTCGCGCATCAGCGCGCTTCAGCTACTCTCAGCCTACGCTCTGGACGCGCGCGCCTGACGGGCGTTATATGTTTAAGAATACGCTATGGTTCTGTCAAGGGACTTGATCGATGCGAAGAGTCGCCGCTTGTATCTGGTTTTTCGTGGCGCTGTGCGGGATAGCCCTTCTATTCGCCGCGGCGCCCAACCCGCCCCTCAGCGCCGCTCAGAACACCTCCCAGCCGACGCTCGTCATTCTGGGCACGTACGCCACGCCCCTCAAGCCGCCCCCGACCGCCATCCCGCCCGCCGCCCCGACGCCCCGCGTCACCGATGACGTGGTGACTGTGCTGCTCTTGGGCAGCGATACAGCCCAACGCCGCCTCATCAGCCGCACCGACGTGATCATCGTAGCCGTGATCAACCGCACACACGGCACGGTCAGCTTGATGTACCTGCCCCGCGATCTGTACGTCTACGTGCCGAACGATACGATGCACAAGCTGAACACGGTCGCCGCGCTGGGCGTCAAGCGCTACGGCTCGGAGAACTACATCCAGCTGCTGCGCGAGACCTTGCTCTACAACTTCGGCATCAAGGTCGATTTCTACGCGCGCATCGGCTTCACTGAATTCCGCGAGATCATCAACGCGCTGGGCGGCTTGTACATCAGCGTGGATTGCGCCATCGAGGGCAACCGCCTGATCAGCCCCGATCTCGATCCGCAAAATCCAGAGAGCTACCAAGTCTTTCGCATGGATATCGGCTTGCAACGCATGGACGCCGATACCGCGCTCTGGTACGCGCGGGCGCGCGGCAGCAGCAGCGATATGGATCGCGGCAGGCGCCAGATGGAAATCCTGACGGCGATCTGGCAGCAGGCGCGCGCCACCAATCTGTTCGCCCAAGCCACCGACCTGATCCCGCGCCTGTTGCGCCTCGTGGATACCGATATGAGCGCCGCCGATCTGCTCGGCTTAGTGCCCATAGCGCTCAACCTCAAGCTGAATCGGGTTCAGCACATCAACTTGGTCTTCAAGGAGCATTTCACGCAGTGGTACACCAGCGATAACGGCATGTTCACGTGGCTGCCCGTGCCGGAGGCGATGGCGCGCGCCGTGCAAGACCTCTACACGCCGCCCACGCGCCGCCGCCTCGCCGCCGAGTCGCCCACAGTGGCTATCGCCGCCATCCAGCCGCTCTTGGAGTACCATCAGGTGGCGGCGGAGCGGCTGATGCGCGAGGGCTTCACCGTGACTATGCTCGGCGCGCAGGGGGCGCAAGCGCGCAACTTCACCGTGATCTACGACTACACCGGCGGCGCTAAGCCGAATAGCCTCGCCATCTTGCAGCGCGCCTTGCGCGTCTCGGATCGGGGCGTGATCGCACAGCCCGATCCGAATGCGCCCTACGATTTCCGCGTGGAGATCGGCTACAGCTATCCGAATTCGTGCGAGTTCAAGATTCGCCAATAGCGCCAGAGTCTGTGCGCCGCGCCTCGATGACGACCCAATCGCCCGAGGTGCGGCGCCGATAGGGCATCAAGCCCGTCCGCCGCAGCGCATCTTCGACCTCATCGGCTTGCTCTTCGATGATGCCGCCCAAAACGGCGATCCCGTTCGGCTTCAGGATGCCGCCAAGCCCCTGATCGCACATAGCCACGATGACTTTGGCGAGGATGTTCACGAGGGCGAGGTCGAACATCTCGCCGTTGGCGAGCAGCTCGGCTAGGCTGCCCTCTTGGGCGCTGATCAAGCCCGCGACGTCGTTGGCGGCGGCGTTCTCCCGCGTGATGCGCACCGCCATCGGATCGGTATCCAAGGCGCGGACGCGCGCGGCGCCCAATTTGGCGGCGCCGATGGCTAAAATGCCCGATCCGCAGCCCAGATCGAGGACGTGCGCGCCCTGATGCTCAGCCAGCAGCTCTTCAGCCGCCTCCAGCACCAGTTGCGTGCTGGGATGCGTGCCTGTGCCGAACGCCATGCCCGGATCGAGGGCGATGACCACCTCGTCGGGCGCGCTCTGCAGCTCAATCCACAGCGGGCGCACCACGAGGCGCTTGCCCAAGCGCAGCGGCTGATAGTTGACCTTCCACGCCTCCGCCCAGTCCTGCTCATCGATCACGCGGTAGCTGGGCGCGGTCGGCACGGCGGGGTAGAGGCGGTTGAGCTGGTAGAGCGCCTCCTCAATTTGGGCTTTGGCGGCGTCGGCGCGCTCGTCTTCGGGCAGGTAGGCGCGCACCGTCAGGCGACTCGGCGGCGGCACTTCATCTTCCCACGTCTCGATGTAAAAGCCGACCTGCTCAATCGCCACGCCTTGATGCCCGTAGCGATGCAGCAGCTCAGCGATTGCCTCAGCCGCTTCGCCGTCCGTCTCGAGGCTGACTTCAATCCAACGCATTGAGGCTCGCTTTCTGGCTCACTCAGAGGTTTCGTGTGACTGATCGTCGAGGATGGGCAGCCCAAGCGCGAAGAGCTGCTGCAGGGGCAGGCGAAAATCGGGCAGCAGATCGCTCGTCAGGGCGCCATCGGGCGGAATTTGCTGCACTTCAAGGCGCTCAGGCGTCTGGGCGGGGCGGTA
>CALKXH010000134.1 GCA_938005675.1 uncultured Anaerolineae bacterium | reverse complement strand
CCGACGCCCGTGCCAATCGCCGATCTAGCCAACGTGCCGCTCGTGCCGAACTTCAACGACCGCGCGCTCGCCAACACGCTCGCGCAGATCGCGCAGACGGGCAGGAGCCTGATGCCGAGCCGCAACACCAACGATTTCGCCATCTACGGCGATAACAGCCTGCTGGCGGTCGGCGCGCTCAGCTCGCCCACGCTCAACCTCGCCGATTTCGCCGCTGAACTGCAGCCCGCCGTGGATCGCTTCGGCGGCGCCTTCGCCGAGATCACGCCGCGCTTCGGCGAGTGCGCTCTGCGCCCCGTCTGGGAGTGCGCTGAGGAGAAGAACGTCAGCATCGTCTTCTACGGCGCGGGTCAGCAGGCGCTCGCCTTCGGCGTGCCGCTCGATCAGTTCGCCCTGCAGCTCAATCAGGCGATTGATCAGCTGGCAGCGCGCGGCATTGTGCCTGTGCTGGTGACCATCCCGGCGCCCATCGGCGATCTGGCTGTGCTGCAGTACAACACGGTCATCTACACAGTGGCGCAAGCGCGCAACGTGCCGCTGCTGAACCTCTATCAGCTCGGCGCGCTCAATCCGAGCTTGGTCAGCGGCAACGCGCTCTCCGCCGCGCCCGACTCAGCCGACTTCAGCGCGCCTAACCCCGATCAGTTCGGCACGGTGGCGGCGAACATCGCCGTGCTGCGCATCCTGAACCAGCTGAGCGGCATCGTCGCGCCGTAAGTCGCTTCAATCGCTCTCTGAAGCGCGCCTCGCCTCTTTCAAGCGGCGGGGCGCGCCCTTTACGGGGACGTCGCCTTGTGATACAGTTCAGCGTAACGATACAACCTTCACACAGGAGATTTCTCATGCACAGCAAAACTGTGAACGTGCCCAGCATCAGCTGCGGGCATTGCGTGCGCACCATTCAAAACGAAGTGAGCGAGATCGAAGGCGTGCGGCGCGTCCAAGCCGACGAACAGACCCGCCAAGTCACGGTTGAGTGGGAAGCGCCCGCAACTTGGGAGCAGATTGAGGCGAAACTGATCGAGATCGACTATCCGCCCGCCCAACCGAACCTCAACCTCGCTTGAGCCGCGCCATGTCCGTCACGACTGCGCAAAGCGCTGAATCCGTGCAGGAGGTCTTGCCGATCAGTGGCATGAGCTGCGCCAACTGCGCCCTGAGCATCGAGCGCAACGTGCGCAAGCTGGAGGGCGTGCTGCAGGCGCAGGTCAACTTGCCGCGCGAGCGCCTCTTGGTGGTCTACGACCCGCGCTTGGTCGATCAGGCGGCGATTGTGGAGCGGGTGCGCAAGGCGGGCTACGATGTGCCGACGCCCGCAGCCGACGAGTCGCTTGAGGATGCCGAGTCGAAGGCGCGCAAGGCGGAGATCGCTGCGCAGTGGCGGCGGGTGCTGATCGGCGCGCTGTTCGCCGTCCCGCTCTTTTTGCTGAGCATGGGGCGCGACTTGGGCATCTTGGGCGCGTGGGCGCACCAAGACTGGGTGAACTTCCTGCTCTGGGCGTTGGCGACGCCAGTGCAGTTCTACGTCGGAGGCGCTTACTACGTCGGCGCCTATCGCGCCCTGCGCGGCGGCGTCCCGAACATGGACGTGTTGGTGGCGCTCGGCACGAGCGTCGCCTACTTCTACAGCCTCGCCGTGACTGTGCTGCTGATCACGCCCGCCGCCGCCGATCTGCACGCCTTGAACGCGCACCACGTCTACTTTGAGACCGCGGCGGTCATCATCGTCCTCGTGGCGCTCGGCAAGCTCTTGGAGCTGCGCGCCAAAGGGCAGACCGGGCAGGCGATTCGCGCCCTGATCGGCTTGCGCGCCAAGACCGCCCGCGTAGAGCGGCACGGCGCGCAGGCGGATATCCCCATCGAGGAGGTGCGCGTCGGCGATGTGGTGATCGTGCGCGAGAGCGAGCGTATCCCGGTCGATGGCGTGGTGATCGAGGGCGTCACCAGCGTCGATCAGTCGATGTTGACGGGCGAGAGCCTGCCCGTCGTGCGGACAGTCGGCGATGAGGTCATCGGCGGGACGCTCAACAAGCAGGGCATGATCAAGCTGCGCGCCACGCGCGTCGGGCGCGAGACGGCGCTGGCGCAGATCATCAAGCTGGTTGAGACGGCGCAAGGCTCGCGGGCTGCTGTTCAGCGCCTCGTCGATCAGGTCTCAGCCGTCTTTGTGCCTGCGGTGATCGGGATAGCAGCCCTCACTTTCGTCCTGTGGACGGCGAGCGGCGCGAGCTTCGCGGCGGCGCTCTTGCGCGTCGTCGCCGTGCTGGTGATCGCCTGTCCGTGCGCCATGGGCTTGGCGACTCCGACGGCGATCACGGTCGGAGTTGGCAAGGGGGCGGCTCTGGGCGTCTTGTTCAAGCATAGCGCCGCGCTGGAGCAGCTGCGCAAGATGGATGCCTTCGTTTTAGACAAAACCGGCACCCTGACGCGCGGCGCGCCCGCCGTCACAGACGTGCTGCTCAGCCCGACGTGGGGCGGGACGCGCCAAGAGGCGCTGCTCTTGGCGGCTTCAGCTGAGCGGGGCAGCCAGCATCCGCTGGGCGAGGCGCTCGTGCGCGCGGCTGAGGCTGAGGGCGTGGCGCTGCGCCCGCCGCGCGCCTTCGAGTCGTTCGTCGGGCAGGGCGTGCGCGCCCAAGTCGACGCGCACAGCGTGCTGGTCGGCAGCGAGGCGTTCCTGCGCGCGCAGGGCGTCGCCCTGAACGGTCTAGAGGGCGAAGCCGCCCGTCTGCAGGCGGCGGCGAAGACCGTCCTGTGGTTGGCGGCAGATGGCGCTGCCATCGCTCTGATCGGGGCGGCGGATACGCTCAAAGACGGCGCGGCGGAGGCGGTCGCGGCGCTGCGGGCGCTCGGCAAGCAGGTCATCATGCTGACGGGCGATAACGAGTCAACGGCGCGCGCCATCGCGGCGCAGGCGGGCATCCAGCGCGTCGTGGCGGACGTCTTGCCCGCCCAAAAAGCCGAGGCGATCAAAGCGTTGCAGGCGGAGGGCTTGCGCGTGGCGATGGTCGGCGATGGCGTCAACGATGCGCCCGCCCTCGCCCAAGCCGATATCGGCATCGCCATCGGCACAGGCACGGACGTGGCGATTGAGTCGGCGGATGTGACGCTGATGCGCGGCGATTTGCGGGTCTTGCCGCAGGCGCTCAGGCTCTCGCAGCTGACCATGCGGACGATCCGCCAAAACTTGCTGTGGGCATTCGGCTACAACGTGGCGCTGATCCCAGTTGCGGCGGGCGCCTTGGCGATTTTGCCGAACGCCCCTGAGGCGCTCGTCCAGCTGAATCCGATGTTGGCGGCGTTGGCGATGGCGTTCAGCAGCCTGAGCGTGGTGGGCAACAGTCTGCGCTTGCGCGGGAGGCAGCTCTAGCGGCAAAGCGAGCGGCGCGTGGTAAAATAGCGCCGTTCTGAGGCTTCAACGGGGATGCTATGGCTGACTCACACGCGCCGATCATCGTCAAACTAGGGACGAGCGTGCTGACCGATGGCACGCGCCACATCGCGCGCCGCCGCATGTTGGAGATCGTGCGGCAGGTGGCGCACTTGCACGATCAGGGGCGCGCCATCGCGCTGGTCTCGTCGGGCGCCATCGCCGCCGGGCGCGAGGCGCTCGCCTATCCCGATCTCGATCCGTCCTTGCCGCGCAAACAGATGCTGGCTGCCGTCGGGCAGGGGCGGCTGATCCAGATTTACAGCGACCTGTTCAGCATTTTCGGCATCACGGTCGGGCAGGTGCTGCTCACGCGCAGCGACTTGAACAACCCCGTCGGGCGCTCGAATGCCCGCAACACGCTCAACACGCTCTTCGCCTACCGCGTCGTGCCGATCATCAACGAGAACGACACGGTCGCCACGGAGGAGATTCAAGTCGGCGATAACGACAATCTCTCGGCGCTGGTGGCAGACCTGGTCGATGCAGCGTTGCTCATCCTGCTGACCGATCAGCGCGGCTTGTTCGAGGCAGACCCGCGCACGCATCCCGAAGCGACGCTGATCCCGTTCGTGGCGCGCATCGATGAGGCGATCTGGGCGCGGGCGGGCGGCACTTCCAGCGGACTGGGCACGGGCGGTATGGTCACCAAGCTGCAGGCGGCGCAACTCGCCACGGCGCGCGGCACCCCGACCGTGATCGCCGATGGACGGCTGCCCGACGTGATCGTGCGCGCCGCACGAGGCGAGGCGGTCGGCACGACTTTTGCCGCCGCCCCGCGAACGGACGCGCGGCTACAGGATCACAACGGACTCTGATTGCGAAGCGGCGCGCGGCGCCTCCGTGACGCCCAACTGCGCCTTCAGGAAGCCTTTCACCACGTGGACGGGTATGGCGAAGCCGACCTCTGGACCGGTGATCAGGGTGTTGATGCCGACCAGTTTGCCAGTTGCGTCTAGCAGCAGCCCGCCGGAGTGACCGGGGCGCAGCCGCAGGCTGAGCGCCAGCCACTCGCGCCCTTCGAGGGGCATTTCGGGCAGATCGACGCCGCCCCCGATGACCACGCCGCCTGTCACGCCGCTCTCCACGCCGTAGGGGAAGCCCAGCGCGAAAACCCAACTGCCCGCCCGCAGCCGCTTCGAGTCGCCCAGCGCGACGGTCGGCAAGTCGGATGCCTCGATGCGCAGCGCCGCCAAGTCAAGGCGTTTATCCGCCGCGATTGCCCGCCCCGTCAACTCGCGCCCGTCGTAGAGCCTCACGCGCAACGCGCCGCGCTCGATCACATGCGCGTTGGTCACGATCAGCCCGTCGCTCTGCCAGATCGCCCCAGAGCCGCCGCCTTGCGCCCAGCCGCGTCCGCTCTTGATGCGCACCAGACTCCGCCGCGCCTCTGCCGCGATGGCGCTCAGACGGTCGTTCAGCGCTTCAAGGATGCTCATCGCCGCCTCCTAGCGC
>CALKXH010000133.1 GCA_938005675.1 uncultured Anaerolineae bacterium | reverse complement strand
GCTGATCAGCGCGCGCGTGCGCTCATCTAGGGCGCCATCGAAGTCCATGAAGAGGTCTAGATCGGCGCTCCGCAGCGCGCTCCATACAGCGCGGGCAGGGATGCCCGCGATATCGCGGCGGTAAGTCAGGTAGACGGCGTTAGTCATCTCGCTCATCAGGAGTCCTCCGCAAAAACGTCTTACTGATTGGATAGCAGATCGGATTGTTTGTCAAGCAGCCCTGATGAGCGCTCAGTTGCGCCGAGCAGCGAGCGGCGCGCTCCCTCACTCCACGATGGGCAACTGCGCGAAAGCGCCGCTCAGACGGGCTTGCGTCTGCCACATGATCCAGCCCGTGCCGCCGTTGAAGCGAATCTGCACCCAGTCATTGCGGGCGTTGCGCCCCAGCACGTCAACTTGCTGACCCAATCCCAGCCCGCCGACCAGAGTCGAGGTGGCGCTGGGCGCGCTGTAGACCTCCACGCGGTTGACGAAGACGCGCGCCACCACCGCAATGCGCGGCGCGATGCCCGTGTTGCTGGCGGTCGCGTTCAGGGCGGGACGGTTGGTGCAGCTGTAGCGGACTGGCTCTAACGGACCGCCCACGAAAAAGCCCTCGCTATCGACCTCGTAGGCGGTCACGGCGATGAACGAGCCCTCGCGCTGATTGCGGAAGGTCAGCCGCCGCCCGATCACCAAGGGCGAGCCGTTGCCGGAGACCTCAGCGAAGAGGGTCGGCTCGCCGACCTCGCCGAAGATGCCGTTGTCGTTCAGGTCGACTGTGAAGGCGATGTAATAAGGCGCCGTGCCGCCCGAAAAGCCATCGTAATTGACGAACGCCGTGGCTTGGCTGCAGGTGCGCCGATGCACACTCAGGCTGTTGATGTTCGCCTCAGCCGCCGAGGCGCTCAGCAGCAGCGGCGCCAGCAGGCTCAGCGCTAAGATCAGGCGCAAGGCTGCGCGCGTTTTCATGATCGCTCTCTCCGTTCGGTGTAGCAAATGCGCTAGGCATTATACAAAGCCGCGTTTGAATGCACAAACAACGTTCACCATACGCGGCAGAGCAAGCCTTTCAGGTAGAAGCCCTCCGGGAAGGTCAGGGCGACGGGATGATCGACGCCGACGCCCAGCCGCCGCACGATCTGCGCCTCGCGCCCTGAATCCTCCAGCGCGCTGAAGACGATCTTCTGGAACAGATCGGCGTCGATCAGGGCGGAGCAGGAGAAAGTCGCTAGGGCGCCGCCCGTCCGCAGCAGCTGAAAAGCGAGCAGGTTGATATCCTTGTAGCCGCGCGCGGCGCGCTCGATTTGGCGCTGCGTGTGGGCGAATTTAGGCGGATCGAGGATGATGCAATCGAATTGGCGCCCCTCCGCCCGAAATTGACGCAAAACTTGGAAGACATCGCCGCACAGGAAGGCATCCTCTTGCGGCGATAAGCCGTTGAGGGCGTAGTTGTGCCGTGCGAGGGCGAGCGCCTCCTCAGAGGCTTCCACGTTCAGGACGTGCGCCGCCTCGCCCGCCTTGAGCGCGGCGACGGCGAAGGCGCCCGTATAGGCGAAGCCGTTCAAGACCTGCGCTTGCGGCAGGAACAGGCGCAAATACTCGGCGAGGGCGGCGCGACTCTCGCGCTGATCGAGGTAGAAGCCCGTCTTGTGTCCGCGATAGACGTCGGCGGCGTAGCGGCAACCTGCCTCCGCGATATCGATCAGCGGCGGCGGCGGATCGCCGCTCAGGACGCCGACGCTCGATGGCAAGCCCTCTTTTTGGCGCACGTCCACGTCGCTGCGCTCGTAGATGCCGCGCACGTCGGGCAGCAGCTCGCGCAGCAGCGCGGCGAGCTCGCCCTTGCGCCGCTCCATGCCGTAGGTGAGCGCCTGCAAGACCAGCCACTCGCCGTAGCGATCCACGATCAAGCCGGGCAGCCCGTCGCTCTCGGCGTTGATCAGGCGATACGCCGTCGTGGAGTGCCTCAGCGGCGCGCGCAGCCCGATGGCGCGCGCCAAGCGCGCCCGCCAAAAGTCCGCTGTGATGGGCTGATCCTGCCACGTCAAGATGCGCACGGCGATCTGCGAGCGGCTGTTCCAGTAGCCGCGTCCCAGAAAGCGCGCGCTTGAGTCGGCGCTGCGCAAGGTCACGATATCGCCGTCGGCGGGCGCGCCCTCGATGGCTTGTACAGCGCCGCTGTACAGCCACGGATGCCGACGGGAGAGCGTCTTGGCGCGCTCGACGCCGATGCGCAGCGTCGCCTCGCTCATGTTCAGCGCAAGACTCGGCGCGCTTTGCGGCGTGGCTTGCGGCGGAACAGCCAGCCCACCAGCAGCACGCCGATCACGGTCAGCCAGCTCAGGTCGGCTTCTAGGGGCGGCGGAGTCTGAGCGGTGGTCGGCTCGAAGGCGACCAGATGGAGGCGCGCCGCCGCCGCTTCGAGATCGTCGGGGAAGCGCTGCACGCCCGCCCGCGCGAGGTAGATCGCCGCCGTCGTCGGGCGGTTGTGGCGCAAATGCGCGAAAACGTCCGCCATCTCTTTGAGGTCGGTCACGCGGCGCACGCTGACCGACTGCGTTTCATAGGCGTTTTGGAGGGTCGCCAACGGATTGGCGAGCGCGTTTTGATACCACTGCTCGTCGGGCGTGGCGAGGGCGTAGATTTTGCCGTTGACGAAGAAATACGGCACGCTGCTGCGGCGCGGGAGACCGCTCTGCTTGCCGATGGTGGTCAGGAGCAGGTTGAATTGCCCGATCAAGACGCCCAGACCGAGCCGCCACAACCAGATCGGCAGCGCATCCGCCGTTTGAGCCTGCGAGAGGCTTGGATAAGGTGTGTTGGTCATCACACAATCACCTCGTCAAGTGGGTGGATAGGCGATCAGAGGGACATTGTAACACGCTTCGCCGCCCGTGCGCAGCCCCAGAGCGGCGCGCGGCGAAAGCGAGCGCCTTTTGCGCTATAATCGGCGCAGTTTGAGCCATACAAGGGGCATTGCACAATGACTGAACAAACCTCTGAGCTGCTGTGGTGGCAGCGCGGCGTGATCTACCAGATTTATCCGCGCAGCTTCATGGATGCCAACGGCGACGGCATCGGCGACCTGCGCGGCGTCCTTCAAAGGATCGATTATTTGGCGGAGACGCTCGGCGTGGATGCGATCTGGCTCTCGCCCTTCTATCCCTCGCCGATGGCGGACTTCGGCTATGACGTCGCCGATTATTGCGATGTCGACCCGATCTTCGGCACGCTGGCGGACTTCGATGCGCTGCTGGCGGCGGCGCACGCGCGCGGCTTGAAAGTGATCATCGATCTGGTGCCGAACCACACCTCCGATCAGCATCCGTGGTTCGTGGAGTCGCGCAGCTCGCGCGATAATCCGAAGCGGAACTGGTACGTCTGGGCTGATCCCAAGCCGGATGGCAGCCCGCCCAACAACTGGCTGAGCCTCTTCGGCGGCAGCGCGTGGGAGTTCGACCCGCACACGGGGCAGTACTACCTGCACTCCTTCCTCAAGGAGCAGCCCGACCTGAATTGGCGCAATCCTGAGGTGAAAGCCGCCATGTTCGAGGTGATGCGCTTCTGGCTGCGGCGCGGCGTGGATGGCTTCCGCGTGGACGTGGCACACTTCCTGATGAAAGACCCCGATCTGCGCGATAACCCGCTCAGCGAGGGCGGCATGGCGCTCTATAAGCCGATGGGCGAGTACGACTCGCAGATTCACCTGTACGATAAGGGGCATCCCGATAATCACGCCCTCTACCGCGAGTTCCGCGCCGTGCTGGACGAATTCGAGCCGATCAGCCCGCGCATGGCGGTCGGCGAGATTCACATCGCCGATTGGGACGAATGGGCGACTTACTACGGCGCGAACAACGACGAACTGCACATGCCCTTCAACTTCGCCCTGATCAACGCGCCGTGGCGCGCCGACGTGGTGCGCGCGGTCGTCGAGAGCGTCGAGCGGGTGCTCAGTCGCGGGCAGCAGCCCAACTACGTCTTCAGCAACCACGACGAGCATCGCATCGCCAGCCGTCTGGGCGAGGAGGCGGCGCGGGCGTGCATGTTGCTCTTGCTGACCTTGCGCGGCACGCCGACGATGTACTACGGCGATGAGATCGGCATGGTCAACGGCGAGATTCCGCCTGAGCTGGCGCAAGACCCATGGGGCAAGCGCGTGCCGGGACTGGGCTTGGGGCGCGATCCAGAGCGCACGCCGATGCAATGGGATGCCTCGCCGAACGCGGGCTTCGCGCCTGAGGGCGTCCGCACGTGGCTGCCCGTCAACTCGGATTATCCGACGCGCAACGTGGCGGCGCAGCTGGCTGAGCCGCGCTCGATGCTCAACCTGACGCGCGCGCTGCTCAGACTGCGGCGCGAGTCGCCCGCCTTGCACGGCGGGGCGTATCGCACCCTCAGCGGCGATACCGATACCTACGTCTTCGAGCGCAGCGCGGGCGAGCAGCGCTTCGCCATCGCCATCAACTTCACGGGCGAGCCGCGCGAGGTCGCCCTGCCGAGCAGAGGGACAGTCGCCCTCTCCACTGAGATGGATCGAGCCGACGAGCCGATCAGCGAGCGCCTGACCTTGCGCCCCTACGAGGGCGTGATCGTGCGTCTGTAGCCTATAAACGCACAAATCGCCCCTGTGCAAGGGCGATTTGTGCTAGACAGTGCCGAGAGCCAGACTTGAACTGGCGACACCTGCATTTTCAGTGCAGTGCTCTACCAACTGAGCTATCTCGGCGCTGTACGTCGATCAGTATAGCACGGTTCAGCGCGGCGCGCAAGGGCGACTCCGCCAAAAAAACCTGTCCGCGCGTTCGGCGCGGCAGGCTCTGAGCGACGCCTCATGGCAAGCTGGGCGCGAGACGGCTATAATCCAAGCTTGGCGTCTCTTTCTGCGTCACAAGCGCCAAACGTAAGCTCAGGAGTGCCGACTTTGGGTCTTAGCCCGCTTGATTGGTTACTTGGTCTGTTCTCGCTGGATATCGGGATCGATCTTGGCACAGCGAACACGCTGGTTTATGTGCGCGGCAAAGGCATCGTCATCAACGAGCCATCCTACGCCGCCATCGAGAAAAAAACGCGCCGCCCGATCACTTACGGGCAAGAAGCCAAAGAGATGGGCGGCAAAGCGCCCTCGCACATCCTTGTGGTGCGCCCGCTGCGCGATGGCGTGATCTCCGAGTTCGAGATCACCGAAGGCATGTTGCACTACTTCATCGGCAAGGCGCACGAGCAGAGCTGGGTGCCGATCCCGCGCCCGCGCGTGGTGGTGGGCATCCCCAGCGGCGTGACCGAAGTCGAGAAGCGCGCCGTTTACGACGCCACCATCAGCGCCGGGGCGCGCGAGGCGTTCCTGATCGAGGAGCCGGTCGCCGCTGCGATTGGCGCGGGCTTGCCCATTCAAGAGACGCGCGGCAGCATGATCGTCGACATCGGCGGCGGCACGACCGAAGTCGCCGTGTTTTCGCTGGGCGGCATCGTGATCAGCCGCTCGATCCGCGTGGCGGGCGACGAGATGGACGAGGACATCATCCAGTACATGCGCACCAAGCACAACTTGCTGATCGGCGAGCGCACGGCTGAGAAAGCTAAGATCATGGCGGGCTCTGCCTACGCCCTGCCCGAAGAACACACCATCGTGCTGCGCGGGCGCGATTTGATGAGCGGCTTGCCGCGCGCCGTTGAGGTCAGCACGGTGGAGCTGCGCGAGGCGCTGGCAGGCTCCATCGATATCATCGTGAACACGATCCGCGACGCGCTCGACGAGACGCCGCCGGAGCTGATCGCCGACCTGATGGAGAGCGGCATCTGCTTGGCGGGCGGCGGCAGCCTGGTGCGCAGCTTGGCGGAGCGCGTGGCGGACGAGGTCAAGGTGCGGGTGTGGGTGGCGGAAGACGCCATGACTTGCGTGGCGCGCGGCGCCGGCAGAATCCTTGAAGACTACGACAATCTGCGCAACTTGCTGGTTGGCTTGGAGCGCGGCAGCACCCAGCATTAGTGAGCGAGGGCTTTGAGCATGTTGCGCAGCGCGCCTAGCCGTCTGATCGTATTTGGAGTCTTCAGTTTCGTCTTGCTGGGCATCTTCCTCGCCAGCTTGATCGGGCTGTTGGCGCCGTTGGAGGCGGTGGCGAGCGTGCCGCTGAGCTTGCTGCAGAGCGTCGTGAGCGGCGGGGCGCGGAGCGTCTCGGAGCTGCTCGGCACGTTGGCGGATTTGCAGGATTTGCGCCGTCGCAACACTGAGCTGGAGCGCGCCTTGATCAACTTTCAGGCGGAGTTGGTGGAGCTGCGCGAGCTGCGCGCCGATTATCAGCGCTTGGCAGCTCTGCAAAACTATCGCGGCGCCAACACCGATAAGCAGTTTCTCTCGGCGACCGTGATCGGGCGCGATACGACGGGCTTGCTGCGCAACATTGTGATCGACCGCGGCTCGCGCGATGGCGTGCGGGTCGGGATGCCCGTCGTCACCGATCTCGGCTTGGTCGGGCGGGTCTATCGGGTCGGGGCGACCAGCGCCCAGGTGCAACTGATCACCGATACCAACAGTTTTGTGAACGCGCGGCTGCAGCTGACGCGCGCCGAAGGCGCTGTACAAGGCACGGCGGCGGGCGGCTTGCGGATGCTCTACATCCCGCTCGCGGACGACGTGCGCGACGGCGATTCAGTGGTGACTTCGGGCATCGGCGGCAAGTTCCCGCGCGGGATCATCATCGGTCAGGTCACCAGCTCGCGCCTAGACGAGTCCAAGCTCTTCAAGGAGGCACAAGTGCGCAGCCTGATCGACTTCAACCGCCTTGAAATCGTCTCGGTCATCACCAACTTCGAGCCAATTGATCTCAGCGCTTTCGGCACGCCCAGCGCGCCTTAAATGTACTTGATCAGCGCTAACCTGCCCTGCGCTTGCACGCTCTGCAAGGGCAACTGCGCGAAGCCGTGTCCGTGCAGCACTGCCAGCCCCGCCGCGAAGGATTGATAGCCGACCGTGGCGATCCAGTCATGCTCCAGCTCGAGGTTACTCAGCGCCGCGCCCAGCAGATACTTGCCCAAGCCGCGCCTGCGCACGCTGGGAATCACGCCGATGTTGGCGATGTAAACGCCCTTGCCCTTCGGCGTCGGGATCGCCTCGCGCGGGGCGAAGCGCGGCTTCCAGCGCTCGTAGAGCCCTTGCCCATCCAGCCCGAACCACCACATGCCGCCGATGACGTGCTGGCGCTCATCGACTGCCAGCAGACCGCCGAAAGCTTCGCGCCTTTGGTCGGCGTCCAGCTGGGCGATCACATCGTTGAGCGAGACGGTCTCGTGCAGGGGAGGCGTGGTGAGCATTTCGCGGATGGCTTGGGCGACTTCGGCACGGTACTCTGAACGATAGGGGATGAGTTCGATAGTCTTATTCATGGCTTCAGCGCTCGGTTTCAACCTCTAACCCGAAATGAGCTCCATAACTGAAGCATACACTGATTCAGCCCGCGCTCAATATCACACAAATGTACCAGAAGCGATGAGAGGACGATAAATCTAGCCAGAGAGATAGGGGCGCGCCGAACGCATTTGAAACGAACTGCTTCAGCTCGAGCTGCTATAATTGTGCTCTAAGGGCTCTCGACGGGCAGGGAGGATAGGCATTCGAGCATGTCTAGCTCAAGTGAACTCGACTTTTTCTCGCAACTCTTCTCGCAGGCGGCATGGCTGCCTCTCTCGATACTCTTCTTCGGGGGCTTGTACCTGTTTTTGATGACGCTGATCTTTCGGCGCGCCGCCGAGCGCCGTCGCAAGGCGCGCATGGCCCTCGGCGAGACGCCCAACGCCCAGCCGATACAGGCGGTCGCTGCCCCGATCCTCTCGCGCCTGAGCCAGTTCAAACAGGCTGCCCGCTTGCCTGAGCCCGAACTGGACTTGCTGGTGGGCGCCGCCGCGCCTCAGAGCGCCCAGCTCAGTGCCGAGCCCGCCCCAGAGCCGCCCGCCACGCTTCCCGTCCCTATTTTTGATGAGGAGATCGCGCCGATGTCCGAGATGATAGAGAGTCAGCCCGTCAGCCTGCCCGAAGACGCCGTCGAAGTCATGCGCATCTGGCGCGACATCAGCGATGGCAGCTTGATCATCCAAATTGGCGGGCAGTACTACCGCCATGGTGCCGCCATCAGCAACCCTGAGCAAAAACGCCGCTTCGAGGCGGTCGTGCGGACGCTCAGCGCCATGATCGGCTTGCCCGGCGGCGCGCCGCGCAAGGCGATCCCCGCTCCGAGCGCGCCGCCCATCAGCCCGCCCGCCGCCGAGCCGCCCAGGCGCGGTCTGTTCGGCAAGCCGAAAGCGCCCGAACCTGAGCCGACCATGAGCATCGCCGATCAGATCGAGGCGTTCTTGCAGGATCGCCTGCTCGCCTCGCCGCAGTTCTCCACGCGCAGCATCCACGTGCGCCCGACCCTCGATCACGGCGTGCGCATCGAGGTGGACGGTCATTTTTACGATAGCGTCGCCGAAGTGATCGACGCCGACGTGCGCGAGTTCCTGACCAACATCATGCGCGAGTGGGAGGCGCGTCACTAGCTCAGGGCGATCAGGCAACCCTCAGCGGCGCGCAGGCTCAGATCGCGCTCAGTCCGCCCGTTGCGATCCATGTGCGTCGAGATCAGGATGCGTCCGCCGCTGGGCAGGCGCACGCTCAGGTCTTGATCGGTGAAGTTGAGCGCCACCACCAGCCGCTCGGACTCGGTGCTGCGGTAGTAGGCGTAGCAACCTTGCGGGGCGCCCTCCAGCGTGCGGTAGACGCCTTGCTGCAAAGCGCGGCTGTTCTGGCGCAGGCGCAGCAAGTGACGCACGAAGTTCAGCATCGAGCGCGGCTCAGCCAGTTGCGCTGCGACGTTGCGCGTTGTGTAATCCGCGTTGACGGGCAGCCAAGGCGTCACGCCCTCGGCGCAAAAGCCCGCGTTGGGCGAGGCATCCCACTGCATGGGCGTGCGGGCGGGATCGCGCCCTAGCGCGGGATCGTGCTTGCCCCACGGGTCGCGGATGTGTTCGGGCGCCAAGACGGCGTTGAGCATCCCGATCTCGTCGCCGTAGTACAGGGTCGGCGTGCCGCGCAGGGTCAGCAGCAGCAGGGTCGCCACGCGGGCTTGCGCCTCGCCCAGCCGACTGGCAAGGCGCGCCTCATCGTGGTTGCCCAGCACGTAGTTGCCCCACGCGCCGCGCGGCAGGGCGCCCTCCAAGCCCTCCACCACGCTGCGCACGGCTTCAGGCTGCCACGGCGCGCCGATCAGGGCGAAGTTGAAGGGCATGTGCAGCTCATCCAGCTGAGCGCCGTAGTAGCTCGCCCATTCGCGCCAATCGAAGATGTGAATCTCGCCGACGGCGAAGCGCGGCTGTTCAGGCGTGCTGTAGGAGTCGATCAGACGGCGGTAGGCGCGAAAGACCTCGTGGCAATCGGGGTGACCTTTGTCGTAGAGGTGCAGCTGCGCGTCGTACGCGCCCATCGAGCGCGCGCCGAGCGGGCGCGGCGCTGTGTTGGGCGGATTATCGCGCAGGTCGGGGTCTTTGAGCATCCAGTGGGCGGCATCGACGCGGAAACCGTCCACGCCGCGCTCCAGCCAGAAGCGCGCCACGTCCAGCATCGCCGCGCGCACCTCAGGGTTGCGCCAATTCAGGTCGGGCTGATGCTTGGTGAAGGAATGGTAGTAGTACTGCTCCGTCTGAGCGTCCCATTCCCAGCCGCTGCCGCCGAAAGCGCTCAGCCAGTTGTTGGGCGGCGAGCCATCCGGCTTGGCGTCCGCCCACATGAACCAATCGCGCTTGGCGCTCTGGCGGGAGCGGCGCGCCTCGCTGAACCACGGGTGCTGATCGGAGGTGTAGGTGACGATCAGATCGATGATCAGGCGCATACGGCGGGCGTGAACCTCGCGCAGCAGCCTATCGAAGGTCTCCAAGTCGCCAAGGCGCGGATCGACCGCCGTGAAGTCGGTGATATCGTAGCCGAAATCGGCGTCCGGCGAGGGGTAGAAAGGCGAGAGCCAGATCGCATCTACGCCGAGCGTCTCGCTGAGGTAATCGAGGCGGCGCAACACGCCCGCCAAATCGCCAATCCCATCGCCATTGGTATCCTGAAAGCTGCGCGGATAGACTTGGTAGATGACGGCTTGTTGCCACCACAATTGATCGGGTGCGTTGAACATGAAATCGCTCGCTTCGCTGCAAAGACTCTCAAATAATCGCTTCGCCCGCCATTGTACCACGTCGGGAGGGGCGGCGCGCCATGCCTGAGCGCCTGATCGTGGCTATCTCCGGCGCCAGCGGCGCCATCTACGGCATCCGCCTGCTGGAGGCGCTCGCCCAGAGCGACGCCATCGAGACGCACTTGATCATCAGCCCCTCGGCGCGCGCCACCATCGTCCAGGAGACGGCGTGGTCAGTCCGCCAAGTGGAGGCGCTGGCGGATGTGGTGCACAAGCCCGAAGATATCGGCGCTAGCATCGCCAGCGGCAGCTTCCAGACGCGCGGCATGATCGTGGCGCCGTGCAGCATCAAGATGCTCTCGGCGGTCGCCACCAGCTACAACGCCGATCTCTTGGCGCGCGCCGCCGACGTCCAGCTCAAAGAGGGGCGACCTGTGCTGCTGCTGCTGCGCGAGACGCCGCTGCACATCGGTCACTTGCGGCTGTGCGTGCAAGCCGCCGAGAACGGCGCGATCATCATGCCGCCGGTGCCCGCTTTCTACAACGCGCCTCAAACGATAGACGACATCGTCAATCACACCGTCGGCAGGGCTTTGGCGCGCATCGGCATCCAAAACGACCTGTACTTCGAATGGCTGGGCATGGGCAAGCGCTGATCGCGGATGAACGGGCGTGCTTTCGGCGCGCTCTGCCGTTACAATCGCGTTTGTAAAAGGTGAGAGAGGAAAATTCAGATGAACAAGCTGTGGCGCATCGGCATTGTGTTGCTGTGCATCACGTTTTTGAGCGCGCTGGGGATCGCTTCGGCGCAAGACGGCGGCAATCCCGCTGATCCGTGCGGACGGACGCTCTCGAACTTGTATCAGCTGCTGCAGGGCGACTATCTGAAGCGCGAGACGCCCTTCAGAGCCGTCGCCAAGCCGACCGACCGCAACTACTGCCAAGCGCTGGAGCGCGAGATGAACCTCTACCTTGAGCGCGTGATCTTCGGCGAGAGCGCCGCCGAGATCATCGAGGGGCGCTCCGAGAACGCCTTCGCCTTCCTAGACCTCGCCGCGCAGCGCTACGTCGGCACGATGCCGCGCGGCACGCGCTTTCAGGCGCAAGCGCGCAACAGCCTGCCCGCCTCGCGGATGATGTTCGTCAAGGGCGAGGGCTTCAGCGTCTTCGTCGACTACACCTTCACCACGCTCAGCCGCGAGGAATTTGAGAGTCTGGTCGGCTTCCAAGAGTACGACGGCGATATCACGCCCGCCTGCACTGCGGCGTGGTGCATCCCGCCCACTGCGCCGCCCAATCGCTGAGCCTGATCGCCCTAGTCCTCGCGGCTGGGGCGCTCATCCTCCATCAGCTCCGCCTCAACCGCCTCGTTGCGCCCGCCGCCGTCGCTATCGGGCGCGCTGACGCTCGCCTCGGGCGAGGGCAGCGCCGTGCCGTTGAAGCCCTGCGCCAAGGCAGGATGGTTGATCATGTTGATCTTGCCCTCGATGAAGGCGCCCTCTTCGGTCACCAGAAAGTTGGTGGTGATATCGCCCCAGATGCGCCCCGTGCGGGAGAGATGCACCTTGTAGGCGCTCACATCGCCGCGCACCGCGCCCGCCACGCGGACTTCGCTCTTCGCCTGTACGTTGCCGTGAACGCGCGCCGTCTCGCCGACCAGCAAGCTGCCGTCGACTTGCACATCGCCCTCAAACTGACCGTCGATGCGGACGTTAGCGCGACTTTTGATCTCGCCCTTGAAAGCGGTATTGGCGCCCAGCACGGTCTCAAAGCCGACGGCTTGACGGGCGGGCGGCGTCACGGCGGTTGAGGGCGGCGTCGGCGTGGGCGGCGGATTGGGCGGCGTCGGCATCCCGCTGGGCTGCGGCGTTGAGGGTTTACGTCCTCCGAACATCACATAACTCTCCCACACAACACGGTCTGTTTTCGCTGTTTCAGCCATACGGCGTGTGTTGCTCTCATAGGCTATCCGAACGTTTGGTGAAGAAGCGGCGCACGCCGCTCGTCTTCAACAGTATAGCGTGCTAAAGCGGATTGTCCAATCTGCTCACACTCATGCCTTGACATTTTCAAGGCGCCTTGCTAGTATTGTGGTCGCCTTCCGGAGTAGCTCAACGGCAGAGCGGGCGGCTGTTAACCGCTAGGTTGTAGGTTCGAGTCCTACCTCCGGAGCCTCCCAACGCAAGGATGCCCGCCCAATCGCGGGCATTCTGCTTTGATGCGGTAAAATCGAGCTGAGGTGCGCCATGAGCGTCCGCCAAAAACTGACCGCCCACCAATTCGAGGCGTTCCTTCAGCAGCCGGAGAACGCCCACAAACGCTTCGAGCTGCACGACGGAGTCATCTGCGAAATGTCGCCCTCCAGCGAGTTGCCGAGCGTGATCGCCATGCGCCTCGCCATCTTGCTCGGCAAACACGTCTACGCCGCCCAGCTCGGCATCCTGACGGGCGCTGATGGCGGCTTTGCCCTCACGCCGAGCGACGTGCTCTCGCCCGACGTGGCGTTCATCCGCGCCGAGCGGCTCAGCGGCGTGCGGCGACGCGGCTTCTTCCAAATCGCGCCCGATCTGGCAATCGAGGTCGTCTCGCCCTCCGAC
>CALKXH010000132.1 GCA_938005675.1 uncultured Anaerolineae bacterium | reverse complement strand
GAAGCGCCCATCAACTGAACCCGTAAAACCTCCTCCCCAAAGACAAGCGCGGTGAAGTTCGCCGCGCTTGTTGCGTTCATTAAAGGCGTCAGGTTCAGCAGTTCGAGCGCTCTGCGTTGTTATAATGAGCGCCTATTCGGGAGGCTTGTGCGTTATGCCCTTGAGAAGACGCTTGGTGACCTATCTGCTGGCATTAGCGATTGTGCCAGTCCTTCTGGTCACGCTGACTGCTTACGGCATCACCAACAACAACCTTGTGGAGATCGAGCGCGCTAACCTCGCCGAAAATGCTGAAGGCGCCTTGCGCCTGCTCAAAGAGATCGAGGGCAACCTCGCCACCACTATCACCGATAACGCCAACTGGAGCGAACTGCACGCCCAAGCCGCCGCCGAAGTCCCCGATCCTGCTTGGATCAGCATTTATCTCGATCCTGCCTCAGAGTTTTCCATAAGCGGCATCTTCGGCTTCGAGATCGTCGGCATTTATAACGCCAACAATCGCTTGAGTTACGCCGTCGGCAATGTGCAGGCGATTGTCGAGCAGCTCGGCGACCTGTTTCCCGATCTGCGCAATACGCCTCAGCCCATCACGCGCCTGATGAGCCTTGATGATACCATCTATCTGGTGGCGCTCAGCGCCATTCGGACGGGCGACGGCAGGAATCCCAACGGTGTGCTGATCTTCGGCAGGCAGCTGCGCCCCACAGATGCCGAGAAGCTCCGCGCCTTGCTCAGCGCCGAAGTCGCCTTTTATAACGGCGAGAAGCTGATCGCCGCCACCGAAGGCTTCACGCCTAACCTCAACGCTGCCGATCTGCGCGCCGCCGCGCAAGGGAACGTCGTCGTCAATCAAGATCAAGACGCTGCCGCCTTCATCTACAAGCCCATCGCCCTAGAGCAGAGCGCCAGCCCTCTGGTGATCGTCCTGCAGCGCTCGCGCCAAGCCCTGATCGCCGCCCGCCAGAGCGCCTTGCAATCGCTCTTGATCTGGCTCGCCATCGTGGGCGTCGCCGCCGTGCTGACCGCCACCGCGCTGGGCAGACCCATCGTGCGGACGCTGACCGAGATGGTCGCGGGCGCCGATCAGATCGCCGCCGGCGATTATAGCCGCCGCGTGCCATTGCCCAAGCGCCGCGACGAACTCCACCACATGGCGGACGCCTTCAACCAAATGACCGACCGCCTCGTGCGCACCATCGAGGTGCTGCACGCCCAAGCCCGCGAGCTAGACGCTAAAAACGCCGCCCTGATGCGCGCCAACGCCGCCGCCAACGAAGCCGTGCGCACCGAACGCGACTTCATCGCCTCGATGTCGCACGAGCTGCGCACCCCCCTAACCGCCATCATCGGCTACGGCGATATGCTGCTGATGGGCATGTTCGGCGCGTTGAACGAGCGCCAACAGCAGCGCGTCCAGATCATCCGCGATAACGGCGCGCGCTTGCTCTCCTTGATCAACGATCTGCTCGATCTCTCGCGCATTCAGGCGGGCAAACTGACCTTGAATATCGCGCTGTTCTCCCCCGCCGCCATGCTGGAGCGCACCGCGCTCGAACTGGGCGTCCTCGCCCATAAAAACGGACTGCGCTTCACCCAAGAGATCGATCCGAGCTTGCCGCCGCAGCTCCTAGGCGATGAAAAGCGCTTGCAGCAGATCGTCACCAACCTGCTGAGCAACGCTTTCAAGTTCACTCAGCAAGGCGAGGTGCGCCTGCGCGCGCACGCCAACCCCGCCGCCCAAATGTGGACGTTCAGCGTCTCCGACAGCGGCGAGGGCATCCCGCCCGAAGCCCTCGACACGATCTTCGAGAAATACCAGCAAATTCAATCGGATATGCAGCGCGGCGTGACCGGCACCGGGCTAGGCTTGCCCATCACTCGCGATCTGGTCGAGCTGATGGGCGGCATGATCACCGTCAAAAGCGCCGTTGGCGAAGGCAGCACCTTCACCGTCACTTTGCCGATGATCGTCCCGCAAAGCGTTGACTCATCGCTCTCCGCTACGAAGGTGCAATGAGCTATGACAGATTGGCAAGATATCGCCACTTGGCACGTCCTGATCGTTGAGGATGAGGCGGCGAATCGCGAAGTTTTCGCCGAGACCTTGCAGTACTTCGGCGCCAAAGTCACGACGGCTGCCAACGGCATCGAGGCGATGGCGCGCATCCGCCAAGAGGTGCCGACCATCATCCTGACCGACCTCGCCATGCCCAAAATGGACGGCTGGGAGCTGCTGCGCCATCTGCGGGACGACCCGCACTTGCGCCACATCCCGATCTTAGCGATCACTGCCGCCTACGCCCTGCCCGGCGACCGCGAGCGCGTGCTGGAAGCCGGCTTCGATGGCTACCTGATCAAGCCGGTCGAGATCGCCACCTTCGCCGATGTGCTGCGCCAAACCATCGCCCAAGCGAGGGGACGCCGCGCCGTGTGAACACCTTGATCATCGCCGCCCTGCCCGGTGCCATCGCTTTGCTGTGGCTCTTGGCTGCCCTCAGCCGCCGACTGGGCAACGTGACCAAACAGCCGCCGCTCTACCGCCTATTTTACTTGAGCATGGCGCTGATCGGGCTCGGCGCCGCGTGGCAACTGAGCGCCCCGACCGCCCCTCAGCCGCTCGCCGACCTCGCGATCCTGCTCGGCTTGCTGATCGCGCTCGCCGTGGCGTGGCACTATTGGAGCTGGCTGCTCTATGAGTGAAGACACAAGCCCCTCCGACGTGCTGAGCCTGCGCGAGCGCCTTGCCGCCCTGCCCAAGATCGAGCTGCACCGCCACTTCGAGGGCTCGTTGCGCCTGAGCAGCCTCGCCGAGATCGCCAAGAGCTACCAGCTGGACGTCCCCGCTTACGACGTTGAAGGATTGCGCCCCTTCGTGCAGATCATGCCGAACGCGCCTCACACCGCCGCCCACTTCCTCTCGAAGTTTGCCGTGCTGCGCAAGTTCTACTGCAACCCCGAGGTCATCTGCCGCTTGGCGCGCGAGGTGGTGGAGGACGCCGCCGCCGATAACATCCGCTACCTTGAGCTGCGCTTCACGCCCAGAGCGCTGACCCACACCAGCCGCCTCTCCTACCGCGAGGCGATCCGCAGCCTGTGCGAGGGCGTCGCCCAAGCCCAGCAGACTCACGCCATCGCCGTGCGCTTGATCGTCTCGCTCAATCGGCACGAGTCGGTGCAGGAAGCCGCCAAAGCCCTGCACGCCGCCCTCGACCTGCGCGCTTACGGCATCGTCGCCCTCGATTTGAGCGGGCAGGAGTACGGCTTCTCCGCCGCGCCTTTCCGCCCGCTCTTCGCCGAGGCGCGCCAAGAGGGCTTATTCGTGACCGCCCACGCCGCCGAATGGGCGGGCGCTCGCAACGTCCGTTACGCCATCGAGCAGCTCGGCGCCACCCGCATCGGACACGGCGTGCGCATCCTTGAGGATTCGTCCGCAATCGCCCTCGCCCGCGAGCGCGCCGTCACCTTTGAAGTCTGCCCGACCAGCAACGTCCACAGCGGAGTCTGCCCCAGCCTTGCCCAGCACCCCCTCAAGGACATGCTCGCCTGCGGACTGCGCCTGACCCTCAACACCGACGACCCGCTGCTCTCCAACATCACCCTCAGCGACGAGTTCTACCACGCCCTGACCGCCCTCGGCTGCACCTTCGCCGACCTGCGCGCCATGGCGCTGAACGCCGCCCACGCCGCCTTCCTGCCCGCCGAGGCGCGCACGGCGCTCGCCGAGAGCGTGCGCGCCGCCACAGACGGATGATCGGCAGGCGCGCTCGGCGGTATCGGGATCGACGGAGGCGTGGCGGTCAGCGCTCAGCGCCTCGCATAGCGCTACCTGCCTGCGGGATTAATGAAGTCTGTTCTTCAAGAATAGCGCAAGATTTTGAGAGCATAAAAAAGGGCGGGAAGAATCCCGCCCTGAGGCTTTAGAGGGGTCTAGCGAGCGGCTTACGGTGCGTTGGCGGCGATGGTGGCGCAGGCGAGGCAGATGTTGCCGGGTCGGATGATGGCGTAGCCGGCTTGCGGATCGTCGCCGTAGGTAGTGAAATCGATGTTGAAGACGATCAGCAGGCGGACTCGTCCGCTGTTGCGCGCCACGCGGACTGCCTCGCCCAAGAATTGGGCTTGGCGCTGGGCGGTGGTGGCAGCTGCCCACGCGAAGTTGGCAGGCAGAGGTCCGTAGCCTTCGGGCGAGAGGTAGCCCAGCTCGCTGAAGCAGGCTTGCTTGCCGGGGAAGGGCGCGAGGGCGCGCTGCAGCATGGTCAGGAAGTAGCGCGTTGGGTAGTTATCGCCGCGCGGATCGCCTGTGGTCGCCGTCGGGCTGACCACGCCCTCGTTGTAGTGCACGCCGATGCAATCGGCGAAGCGGGCGGCGCCGGCGGCAGCCATGCCGTTGTAGTAGCGGTCGTCATTCCAGACGCGCGCCAAGCCGAAGGCGCCCTCGGCGCCGGTTGGGGCGGGCGCGCCCGTGATGACCAGCGTGTTCGGGTTCGCCGCTTTGATGGCGGTGTAGGCTTTCTGCAGCAGCTGCACGTAGCTGGCGGGATTGATCTGCCCTTGCGGCCACTCGCGGTCGATGTTCATCTCATTCCAGACTTGGATGGCGTCGGCGCCTGAGCGGGCGAGATTCGCCACGTAGGCGGCGTATTCATCTTGGAAGGCGGGGTCTAGCACGCGATTCTTATCGCCCACGACGCTGAGCATGACTTTGTAGCCGGCGCCCTTCGCCTCGCCGATGAAGGCGGTCGCGGCGGCATCGCCGGCGGAGAATTGCCGCTTGACCCACGTCATGCGGGCGCTCTTCATCACGGCGTCGCTGTTGGCGGTCAAGCCGCCCTGAATTTGCCCGCCGATCTCGAAGCCCGCCGTCGGGATGCCGGGCGGGGGCGTCGCGGGCACGGTGGCGCCGTCGCCGCTCGGCACGCGCAGCTGCTGCCCGACGAAGATCAGGTTGACGTTAACGATGCCGTTCAGCTGCGCGAGGGCGGCTACCGTCGTGTTGAAGCGCCGCGCAATGCGCGCCAACGTATCGCCGCGCTGGACGACGTAAATGCCCGTGCCAGTGACGGGCGGCTGCGTGGGCGGGATGATCGCGCCCGTGCCGCCGCCGCTGATGATCAAGCGCTGCCCGACGAAGATTCGGCTCACGTTGGTGATGCCGTTCTGGGCGGCGATCACGCTGATCGGCACGCCGTAGCGCAGCGAGATGCGATAGAGGTTCTCGCCGGGCTGCACGATGTGAACAATCGGTTCTTGTTGCGCCTGAGCTGGGTTGCTCAAAGGCAGCAGCGCAAGGCAACACGCGATAAGTAAGGCTATCAAGGCAACTCGCCGCATAAGGGACTCATCCTCTCTGGCAATTTTCAGAAGCCAACGCTCGGCAGGGCGGCGCGCGCCGCGCTGGGCGTTTGATGCCTAGAAGTATCTTTCACTTTTAGCGGCGTGTCAACTTGAGCGTACGGCAAGCGCCTAGAAAGCATCTGCGCCGCAAGAAGCGCGGCGCAGAGCCAATAGAAAATAGCGCGGCAGACGTTTGTCGTGGTCTGATAATCGGTTCGGTCGAATGGCAGCCAGCGCGCCTGAGATGAGGCTGCGACTGAGCGCTGGTGCGGACGGAACGACGGCCTGCGGCAGCGCATGGTCAGTTTCAATGCCGCTCCGAGTTCCGTCCGCCTTGCGACCGATGGGGAACTCAGGGCTATGCGCGGCGCTGCGCAGCGTGGTGACGCTTCAGAGCAGGGCGCAGAGTCGGCGCACGCCCTGAAGCATCGCTGAGGTCGTCCCCTTGCGAGCGCGCTCGCCGTAGCTGCGCTCGGAGGGTGGTGGGGCTGCTAACAATCGGGTTTTTCATGATCGATATCTCTTGCTTCCTCCTGCAGTTCGCGTATAGTCTCGTGAAGCGTATAGGCGATATCTTCCAGCCAGCCGATCAGCTCCTTTGCCGAGAGATCGGTCACTTGCGCCAGCTTGCCCTCGCAGACGGCGTCGTGCAGGCGATCCACCGTCCTGAAGAGCGCGGCGAGCCGATCTTCGCTGAATAAGGTCTGGTAGAGGCGAATATCGAGGCGGCGACTCAACATAGCGCATCACTCCACAGCATACAACAGACAGAAAAAAGACGTAGAACCAAGTGTTTCTCGGTTCTACGTCTCCTGTGCTTCAAAACGCCGCAGGATTGGGAACTTGCGCCTAAGTCTTAGCGTGACTCCTATGAGGCGTTCCCTGAACGTTGAACCGACCGTTGTTAAAGAGCGCGGGATACAGATCGTCCTTAACTTTGAGGTTGTATCCGACCAGTGCAGTTAGCCCTGTGTTGCCGACTTTGCCCGTCCGAACGCTCACAAGCTCTTGGCTGCCCGTCGCTCGTCCGGGGCTTGAGGCGGATGAGGCACGAGCGTGTGCCAGTGTGCGCAGCAGCGA
>CALKXH010000131.1 GCA_938005675.1 uncultured Anaerolineae bacterium | reverse complement strand
GATCGCCCGCCAAGACCTGCCCTACCGCGTCTACTTGCCGCCCTGCTACGCCGAGACGCAACGCCGCTACCCTTTCGTGATCCTGTTGCACGGGCAGGGCGGCGATCAGACCGACTGGACGGCAATCGGGGTGCAGCGCGCCTACGAGTCAGCCCTCCGCCGCGGCGATGCGCCGCCCATGCTGCTGATCATGCCCGCCGGCGGCGCGCTGGCCGATGAAAACAGCTTCGCCGAGGGGCGCTCATGGGCGAGCGTCATCCTGCAGGAGCTGCTGCCCAATATCGAGCGGAACTTCTGCACCTGGAACGCCCGCGAAGGGCGCGCCATCGGCGGCTTCTCGCGCGGGGGCTTCTGGGCGCTGCACATCGCCTTCCGCCACCCCGATCTCTTCGGGACGGTCGGCGCGCACAGCCCCGCCCTCTACGAGGATAACGCCCCGCCCAACGCCAATCCGATCACTCTAGGGCGCACGGTCGAGTTCCCGCTCGGCGCCCAGCCGCGCCTGTGGATCGACATCGGCGCCCAAGACGAGCGCGCCCTGACCGTCACGCGCTTCGCCGACGCCCTGATCGAGCGCGGCGTGGCGGTCAGCTTCGCCCGCTACCCCACGGGCGATCACGACATCAGCTACTGGACGGAACACGTCGCCGAATACCTCGCCTTTTACGGGCAGCTCTGGTCGCGCGATGTGCGCGACCTGCCCAGCTGCCTCGAATGACCCCAAGTCCCGCTGATGGCTCGGCGGGCATCTTATAAGCACAATCTATATATGTTTTATAGCATATTTCGGAGAAACTTTCGGGCGCGTCTTGCGTACTAGCTTAGTGAGTGAATCGTGAGAGTCCAAGGAGCAGTCCGATGACACCATTTGTAGAGATCAGGAACCTGAGCAAACGCTACGCGCCCAAGAACGGCAAGGGCGAAGGCACGCTCGCCGTCAAGAATCTGAGCCTGAGCATCCAGAAGGGCGAGATTTTCAGCTTGCTTGGACCCAACGGCGCCGGCAAGACCACCACCATCAACATCATGAGCGGCTTGCTGGCGCCCAGCGAGGGCGACGTGATCATCGGCGGCTATTCGGTCACCAAGAATCCGTTGGCGGTCAAGAGGTTGATCGGCGTGGTGCCGCAGGAGATCGCGCTCTATCCGGAGCTGAGCGCCCGCGCCAACCTCGAATTTTTCGGCAAGCTGCAGGGTTTGGGCGGCAAGGAGCTCGCCAAGCGCTGCGACGAGGTGCTGGAGTTCATCGGCTTGCGCGAGCGCCAACGCGAGCGCGTCGAGACTTTCTCCGGCGGTATGAAGCGCCGCGTCAACATCGGCGTGGGCTTGCTGCACAAGCCGACGCTCGTCTTCATGGATGAGCCGACCGTCGGCGTCGATCCGCAGAGCCGCCGCAGCATTCTCGACGCCGTCAAGCTGCTCAATCGGCAAGGCATGACCGTGCTGTACACCACGCACTACATGGAAGAGGCAGAGGAGCTCTCCCATCGGGTCGGGATCATGGATCGCGGCGAGCTGATCGCTTGCGGCAAGCAGATCGAGCTGATCCAGCAGACCGAAGTGCGCGATGCCATCGTGCTGAAACTCCCGCCGGAGCGCATGGCGCAGGCGCAGGGGGCGCTGGAGCATCTGCCGCTCATCAGCGCTGCCGTGCTTGAAGGCGAGCACGGCGAGCGGCTGCGCTTGCTCTCCGAGCGCGGGC
The DNA here is from genome assembly GCA_938005675.1 of uncultured Anaerolineae bacterium. Lineage (GTDB taxonomy): Bacteria > Chloroflexota > Anaerolineae > Aggregatilineales > UBA2796 > CP2-2F. The sequence goes on along the minus strand of CALKXH010000131.1, from coordinate 1,858 downwards.
GCGCCGCCTTGCCGCACATCATCCACGCGCTGGATGAGATCGGCTTGATCCCGGATGCCATCCAGATCGTCGAGCCGAACCTCGAAGCCGTCTTCCTGCAGCTGACCGGACGCGCGCTGCGCGACTGAGGGAGGTCGTCATGGACATCGGCAAAGTGCTTCTGATCGTCCGTTTGAACGTGCGGCGCTGGCTGAGCGACCCAACCGGCTTGCTGTTCTTGTTGGTGGCGCCTTTCGTCCTGACCGCCATCTTCGGGCTGGCTTTCAGCGGCGCGGTAAGGGGTGACGCACCGATCAAGGACATCCCCATCGTGGTCGTCAATCAGGATCGCGGGACGCAGTTCGGCAACTTCGGCGCCGAGCTGGAGAAACTCCTCACGCAGCCGCCCGAAGGCTTAGCCGATCTGATCGCCGCCGAGTCCCTTGAAGACGCTGAGGCAGCCCGCCAGCGGGTACGACGCGGCACAGCGACGGTCGCCATCATCGTGCCGAAGGATTTCTCCGAGCGCCTGAACGCCCTCAGCCCAACTTTCGGCGAGCAGAAGATCGCCCTTGAGGTCTACAGCGATGTAGCCAGCACGATCAGCGCCTCCATCGTCAACGCAGTCGTGCAGGAGTTCCTCAATCGGCTGACCAACGCCAACATCGCCCTGAGCGCCGCCGTCTCACAGAATCCGCTCTTGTTGGTGCGCGCCTCCGAGATCGCTCAGGCGGCTGCCAACGCCGAGTTGCCCGTTCGGTTCACCCTCAAACAGGGCGAGCAGGTGCGCCTCTCTATCATAGAGCCGTTGCGACTTTTCGCGCCGAGTATGTCGGTCTTCTTTCTGGGCTTCGCCGTCGCCGTCGGGGTGGTGCAGATCATCTTGGAGCGCGAGAACGGCACGCTGCAGCGCCTGCTCGCCTCGCCCGCCACGCGGACGACCGTCTTGACGGGCTTGATGGGCGCGGTCTACCTGAACGGCGTCCTGCAGTTGGTCTTGCTGATCCTCGCCACCAGCCTCTTAGGCGCCCTGATCGGGGTGCAGTCGCCCATTTGGGGGACGGACGTGGCGGCGCTGCTGCTGGTGGTCTTGGCGGTGACGGCGGCGTTCATGGGCGTCGGGACGCTGATCGTCAGCCTCGTCAAGAATCGGGTGCAGGCGCAGGCGATCAGCAGTGCCATCTTGGTGCTTTTTGGCGTATTGGGCGGCGCGTTCTTCAGCGCGCGCACCGTTGAAGCGCCCTTGGGCGTCGCCAGCTACCTCTCGCCGACCTTTTGGGGATCGAACGCCTTCGTTCGACTGGCGAATGGGACGTTCCCCCTCCTGCACGTCGTCGTGCTGCTGGGCATCGCCCTTGTGACGTTCGGAATTGGCTTGCGGCTGTTCATTCAGCGCGTGGAGGTCTAGGCAATGCGGCAAATTTGGGCTATCGCACTGACTCAACTGCGCGTGCAGCTCTCTGAGCGCGGCACGTGGATCAATACGTTCGCAGTGCCGATCTTCATCGCCGTGATGATCGGGATTTTCACCAGCACCGGCATCATTCAAACGCAGCGCATCGACGTGCTGCACGGCGGCGATCCGCTGGCGCTGCAATTCGTGGCGTTTTTGCGGCAAGAGGGCGCTAAACAGGTCAACGACACGCCGCTCTTCGAGGTCTGCGACCTGAGCGCGCCGCGCACGAACAGCGAAGCTTGCCAGCTGGACGATCAGGGCGCGGCGGAGTCGGCGGCGGACTTCGCCCAGCGGCGGCTGGAGACGAACGCGGCTTTGGCTGTGGTCGTGCTGCCAAACGACTTCAGCGCCGCCCTGCAAGACGGGCAGACGGTCGATCTGGAGGTGCGCTTGCCCAGCAACGCGCCTCAGCAGGCTGTGCAG
>CALKXH010000130.1 GCA_938005675.1 uncultured Anaerolineae bacterium | reverse complement strand
GTTGCCATCAGCGATGTGGACGAGGTGCAGCGCTACTTCGCCTACGGGCTGATCGACGGCGCTTACACGCTCCTGCTGCTGATCGGCGCGGCAGCGCTGATGCTGAGCGCCAGCCTCCCGCTGACCCTCGTCGCCTTCTTGCCCTTGATTCCGTTGGCATTCCTCTCGATCAAGTTCGTGGGCGAGATCGATCCACGTTGGCGCGCCATCATGGAGCGGCTGCAGAAGTTGGGCAATCAGCTGCAAGAGAGCGTGATCGGCGCTCAGGTGGTGCGCGCCTTCGCTCGCGAGCGCCACGAGGTCGAGAAGTTCGGCGCTCAGAACAGCCAACTCTACGAGGAGCAGATCGGTCTGGTGCGCCGCTGGGCGACCTTTCTGCCGCTCAGCGCGTACTTCGTGACGCTCTCGGTCGGCGCGCTGCTTTTGGTCGGCGGCGTGCTGGCATATTTCGGGATGGGCAACATCACGGCGGGCTTGGTGGTCTCCTTCAACGCCTACGTGCTGCTGCTCGGTCAGCCGATTCGCTTCATCGGCTTCGTGATCATCCTGACCACGCAAGCCGTCACCAGCGGACGGCGCGTCTTTGAGATCATGGATGCGCCGCTCACGCTCAGCGATGCGCCCGACGCCGCGCCCATGCCGCCCATCAAGGGCGAGGTGCGCTTCGAGAATGTCAGCTTCCGCTACGAGCCGCACTTGCCGCTCGCCCTGAAAAACGTCTCGTTCACAGCGCAAGCGGGCGAGGTGATCGCCCTGATCGGCTTGACGGGCTCAGGCAAAAGCACGCTGGTCAGCCTGATCCCGCGCTTCTACGATCCGACTGAGGGGCGCGTCACCATCGATGGCATCGATGTGCGCAGCGTTCGGCTGGATAGCCTGCGCCGCCAAATCGGGATCGTCTTGCAGGAGTCGCTCTTGTTCTCAGCCACTGTGCGCGAGAACATCGCCTACGGGCGACCTGAGGCGAGCCTTGAGGAAGTCATCGCGGCGGCAAAAGCCGCCAACGCCCACGACTTCATCATCGAGTTCCCCGATGGCTACGAGACGCGCGTCGGCGAGCGCGGCGTGACGGTCAGCGGCGGACAGCGTCAACGCATCGCCATCGCGCGCGCCCTGCTGATCGACCCGCGCATCTTGATCCTCGACGACTCGACCAGCAGCGTCGATACGCGCACCGAATTTCTGATCCAAGAGGCGCTGGAGCGTCTGATGCACGGGCGGACTGCTTTCATCATTGCGCAGCGCCTGACCACTGTGCAGCGAGCCGACCAAATCTTGGTGATCGAGGGCGGCGCGATCGTCGAGCGCGGCAAACACGCCGAGCTGCTGGCAAGAAACGGACGTTACGCTGAGATTTATCGGCTGCAGCTGCAAGATCAGGAGCGGATGCGCCGCGAGATGCAGGCTTTGGGCGGTCTGGTGGAAGAGAAAGGACGCTAGATAATGGGCTTGATGGGCGCAGCCGTCGCAGAGGCGGATAAGGTCTTCGATTGGGCGATCACCAAACGCCTGCTAGGCTATCTCGCCCCATATGGACGCAACGTGCGCACGGCGTTCTTGGGCGCCTTCATGACCGTGATCGGCTACATCGCCGGTCCGCCCTTGATCGGCTTCGTGGTGGATGAGGGCATTCTCAAGGGCAATTTGTCCTACATCCTGCTGGGCGTGATCGCCTATCTGACCGTAGACGGCGCGGCGCAGCTCGGCTTTCACATTCAAGTGCTGAATATGTCCTACGCCGGTCAGCGCGTCATCCAGAAGCTGCGCGATGAGCTGTTCGCGCACATTCAGCGCCTCTCGCTCTCTTTTTTCAGCAGCTACGAGACCGGCAAGCTGATCGCGCGCGTGATCGGCGATGTGAACGTCCTGCGCGAGGCGATCACCTTCGCTGTGGTCGGCGCGGTGCGCGATATGCTGATCCTGCTGGGCATTCTGGTGGCGATGCTCTTCATCAGCTTGCCGCTGACCCTGATCGCGCTGGTGGTGGTCGCCGTCGTGACGATCATGGCGAATTATTGGCGCATCTACGCGCGCAAGGCATACCTCTGGCAGCGCGAGACCAACTCCGCCAACAACGCCGAGCTCTCAGAGGCGTTCAACGCCATTCGGGTCACGCAGGCGTACGCCCGCCAGACCTATAACTATCAGCGCTTCGCCGAGCAGATCAACCGCGCCCATTTGAAGTCCAGCTTGCGGGCGGCTTGGATCGCCAGTTTGTTCTTTCCGAGCATCGAGCTGGTGGGCGGCGTGGCGCTTGGCGCGCTGATCTTCATCGGCGGCTCGCTGGTGCTGGAGCAGAGCATCAGCGTGGCGACGCTGCTGACCTTCGTGCTGTATATCGAGCAGCTCTTCTTCCCGATCCGCATGTTGGCGCAGCGCTACAACATCTTTCAGGCGGTCATGGCGGCGGGCAGCAAGATTTTCACGCTGATGGACACGCCCATCGACATTCAAGACGCGCCCGACGCCGTCGAGCTGCCGCCCGTCAAAGGGCATGTGCGCTTTGAGGACGTCTCGTTCGCCTATCCGCCCGTGCGCCCATCGGAGCGGCACAAGGCGCGCACGGAGGGCGAATCCGTCAACGGCAAGCACGGCAACGGCGCGCACGGCGAGCCGTCCGATAGCCTGAGGAGCGCGCCGCCCGCCGTACTGCGCCACATCGATCTAGATGTGCCAGTCGGCGCAACCGTCGCGCTGGTCGGGCACACCGGCGCCGGCAAGACCAGCATCGTCAAGTTGCTCGCGCGCTTCTACGACGTGAGCGAAGGGCGCATCACCATCGATGGCTACGACATCCGCAAGGTGACTCAAGAGAGCCTGCGGCGGCAGATGGGCATCGTCACGCAGGAGACTCACCTGTTCAGCGGCACGGTCATGGATAACATCCGCTACGGGCGTCTGAATGCCTCCGATGCGGAGGTGGTGGCGGCGGCGGAGGCGGTCGGCGCCGATCCGTTCATCCGCAAGTTGGAGAACGGCTACTACACTGAAGTGCGCGAAGGCGGCGCGCTGCTCTCCGCCGGTCAGAAGCAGCTGATCGCCTTCGCGCGCGCCCTGCTCGCCGATCCGCGCATCCTGATCCTCGACGAGGCGACCAGCAGCATCGATACGCAGACCGAGCGCGTCATCCAAGAGGCGCTCAAGCGCCTGCTGAAAGGGCGCACCAGCTTCGTGATCGCCCACAGGCTCAGCACGATCACCAACGCTGATCTGATCGTCGTGATGGATCACGGCATGATCGTGGAGCGCGGCACGCACGCTGAGCTGATCGCCAAAGGCGGCATGTACCGCGATCTGTACACGATGGCGTACGCCCGCCCGCTCGAGGCGACCTCGCTCCATCGCAGCGCCAACTGAGTCGGGCGAGCGGCGGCGCGCCGACGAGCCTGCGCGCCGCTCAGGTCAGCTCATGCGCAAGTGTTGGCGGAAGAAGGCGTCGAAGCGCGCCAGATAATTCTCGCCCTCCACCTCCAGCGAGGTCGGATGCTTCTTGCACTGAGTCGTCCACAGCTCCACCGGGACGCCCGCCGCCCGATACGCCTCGAACAGCTCTTGGCTGTGGTAGTAGAAGACGAAGTCATCCTGATCGCAATGCACCAGCTGAACCGCCGTCTTGTTCTCGGCGAGGCGCGCCGCTTGCGCCAGAGCGCCGTCCTCCCAGATGCGGTTGCCGGTGAGGATCGCGCCCCAGAGCATCCCGCCCGGCACGATGATGCGCGGGAAACCGAAGGTCTCCGCCTGCTCGCTGGCGACGCTATCCGCGCGCGTGAAGGGACTATCCGCCCAGACCGCCCGAATGCGCGGCTCTAGCGCAGCGGCGAGGATCGCGCTGACCGCGCCCATCGATTCGCCCGTGACGCCGATCTGATCGGCTGTGAAACCGCGCGTGAGCAAGTAATCGAAGGCGCCCAACACGTCGTAGCGCTCCTCGTAGCCCATGGCGATGCGCCCATTGCCAACCGTCTCGCCGCGCGCGTCGCTCAGATCGAGCGAGAGGACGTGATAGCCCAGCGCGCGATACTTGGCGATGCGCTCCAGCACGGCGGGCTCAAAGCGCGAGCTGCGCCAACCGTGCGCTTGGATGATGGCGGGCATCCCCGCCTCGCCTTCGAGGTAGTGCGCATAGACGAGATAGGTCTGCCCGCGCGCGGGGAAACTGACCGTCTCATAGACGCCTTCAGGCGTCAGGACGGGCGCTTTGCTGCCGACCGTCGAGAGAAAGTTGTAGCCCAAGTAGGCGACGACCGCATAAGCGATCACGATCAGAGCGGCGATCAGGCTGAGCGCGATGGTCAGCCATCGCCGCGCTTTGGGACGGCGTTGGGAAGCCTCGTTCTGCATGATAAAAAGCCTTTCAAAAAGTTAATTTAAGACTGCGAGCGCGCCTCAGGCATCGCCGAGCGTGGGCGCGTTCCTGCGCACGGTCTCCTCACCGAGCTTATCGACCAATTTCTTGCGCAGCTTGGGCGTCTCTTCCGCCCATTTAGCGCGCAACTCCTCTTTGGTGGCGTACTTGCTGACCGGCGCCGCCATGCCGCGCAACATCGGGGCTGCCTTTCGAATCACGCGCTTGACTGCTCCGCCGCACTGCGGGCAAACGGGAGCGGGTTCATCGAAGCCGTGCTGCGCCTCAAAGAGCGCGCCGCAATTCAAACAGCGATAATCGTAGCGAGGCATTGTGCTGCTCTCCGATGTGTTTTACCTACCATCATAGCACAATGCCCCACAGACTCAACGCCAAGTTTCTAACGTCTCCTTAAAGACGCGCATGAAGGCATCGCCTAGCGCGCCATCTGCCACGCGATGATCGAAGGTCAGCGTGGCGTAGAGCATCGGGCGGATGGCGAGCATATCGTTGCCGTCGGAGTCGGTGATGACGACGGGGCGTTTGGTCACGGCGCCCGTGCCGACGATTGCCGACTGCGGCTGATTGATGATCGGCGTGGCGAACAGGCTGCCTGAGACGCCGTGGTTGGTCAGCGTGATCGTGCCGCCCTGCAGGTCGTCGGGCTTGAGCTGCTTGGCGCGGGCGCGCGCGGCGAGGTCGTTGACTTGGCGCGCCAAGCCGATCAGGCTCAAGTCCTGCGCATTCTTGATGACTGGCACGATCAAGCCTTCGTTGAGGGCGACCGCCATGCCGACGTTGACGCTGTTCGGCACGAACAAGCCGTCGTCCGTCCAGCGGCTATTGAGGGTCGGTTGAGCTTGGGCGGCGCGCACAATCGCCGCGATGAAGTAGGCGGTCAGGGTCAGGCGGACGCCCTGCGCGGCGAAGGCGGCTTCGTTCGCCTTCCAGTGCGCCATCACGCGCGCCATATCCACCTCGAAGACGGTGGTGACGTGCGGCGCGGTGTGCAGCTTGCTCTCCACCATGTGTTTAGCGATGCTGCGGCGCATAGCGCTGTGCGGTATGAGCGTCCCGCCCAGTTCGGGGCTGAGCGGCGGCTGAGCGGGCGCTTGGCTCGGCGTCGGCGGCGGCGCGACGGTCGGTTGTGGCGCCGCGACGGTCTGAGGGGCGGGCGCGACGGGCTTGGCGTTCGCCGCCGCGAAGATTTCGTCGGTCGGCTTGAAGAGATCGCCCGCGCCGGGCTGCTCCCACGGCGCCAACTCGGCGGCGGGCTGCTCTTGAGCCGCCAAATATGCCTCCACGTCTTTTTTGGTCACTCTGCCGCCCAGACCTGTGCCGCGGATGCGCGTGAGATCGAGGTTATGCTCAGCCGCCATGCGCGCCACCACGGGGCTGTAGCGCTGCGCCGCGCCTTTGGGCGAGTCGTACGCCTCAGCGCTGGATGCGGATTGCTGCGCAGGCACAGATTCGTGCGCGTGAGCGGGCGCGGCGCTCGGCGGCGACTCAAGGCGCTCGTCGGGCTGCCCGATCACTGCCAGCACGGTGCCGCGCTCAACCGTTTGACCCTCAGCCACGTAGATCGCCAAGAGGACGCCGCTGGCGGGCGAGGGAATCTCGGTGTCGACCTTATCGGTCGTGACTTCGGCGATGGACTCGAACTCTTCCACGCGCTCGCCGACTTGTTTCAGCCAACGGCTGAGCGTGCCTTCCACCACGCTCTCGCCCAGTTGCGGCATGATCACATTGGTAGGCATGGTCGCGCTCCTCAGTAAGCAGCCAATTGGCGGATGGCTGTGGCGATCTTGTGTGGGTTGGGCATGAACGCCTCTTGAAGCGGATGGCTGAACGGCACAGCGGGCACATCCGGTCCGCCGAGGCGCATGATGGGCGCATCCATGTATTCGAAGCCGTCGCTGCTCAAGATGGCGGCGATTTCGGCGCCGTAGCCCATAGTCAGGTTATCCTCGTAGACGATCAGCGCCTTGCCCGTCTTTTTGAAAGACGCCAAGATGGTCTCTTTATCGATGGGCAGGAGGGTGCGCAGATCGATCACGTCGCACTGGATGCCATCTTCGCGGGCGACCATTTCAGCGGCTTGGACGGCGTAGTGCGCCATCATGCCGTAGGCGTAGACGGAGAGATCGCCGCCTTGCCGCGCGACGCGCGCCTTGCCGATTGGCACGGTGTACTCGCCCGTCGGCACCTCGCCCTTGATGCTGCGGTAGCCTTTCTTCGGCTCGAAGAACAAGACGGGGTTAGGGTCGCGCACGGCGCTCTTGAGCAGCCCTTTGGCGTCGTGGGGCGTGGAGGGGATGACCACTTTCAAGCCCGGCACGTGCGTGAAGAACGCCTCGACGCTCTGGCTGTGATACAAGCCGCCGCCGATGCCGCCGCCGTAAGGCGCGCGGATGGTCAGCGGGACGTTCCACGTGCCGCCGCTGCGGTAGTACATCTTAGCGGCTTCGTTGACGATCTGATTGAAGGCGGGATGGATGAAGTCGGCGAATTGAATTTCGCAGATCGGGATCAAGTCGGCGCAGGCGGCGCCGATGCCGATTGCCACGATGGAAAGCTCGGCGAGGGGCGAGTCGACGATGCGTTTCTCGCCATACTTCTCGTAGAGTCCCATGGTGGCGCGGAAGACGCCGCCGCGCTTGCCGACGTCCTCGCCGGTGATGAAGACGCGCGGATCGCGGGCGAGTTCTTCGTCCATCGCCTCGCGCAGCGCATCGATCAAGGTCATTTCAGGCATAAACGTCCTCAGTTGATGGGCGAAACCCAATACTCATAGCTATTTGCTTCAGCAGTCCACGCTGTTGGCTTTCTCGGATCGTCGGGATCGACTCGCCACCAGATGTAGCCGCCTCTGCAGACGGGTCCATCGACGACCGTGAAGCGGGCGCCGCGCCCAATCGCATTCAACCTGTCTGATGGTAAGCACGGACCCGGTACACGGCAGAGTATGTTGACGGGATCAGTGCTGACGTAGCCGCGTGCGCCGACGCGCAAGCGCGTGGGCAGTGTATCAGCGCACACGAAGCCGCGGTGGCGTCGCAGTGGGCGGTAGCGGCATGGGTTGAAGGCGTCTGGGCGCTTCTGTGGGCGGTAGCGGCGTGGGCTGAAGGCGTCTGGGCACTTCTGTGGGCGGTAGCGGCACGGGCTGAAGACGTCTGGACGCTTCTGTGGGCGGTCGGTTATCTGGCGTGGATGGAAAAAATCGCACATTTCCTTCAGTCTTGACCTCAACAACGATGGTCTTGCAGCCGCGAACGGCGATAATTGTCTGAGCTGCTGAATCTGTCTCGACAGTAACCGCAAAAGTTGTCTCGGAGGTGTGATCATCCAGCCGATAGACATGCTGCTGATCTTTTACGATGACGATCAGTCGAATCTGGTCTGCATCAGTCGCCAGTCCGCCTTCTAAGCCAAACTGACCGAGAGGTGTCACGAATTCTCTCCTAGCCTTTACGCTTAGCTCGCCGCGCACTGGATCGAAGCTGACTTGAAGAGGCAAAAAGCCGGGCTGATAGGTTAGCTCGGTTGTCAACTTGACGCACCTATCTTCGGATGTGATGTTGCAGCCGACCGCGTAAATCATCGCCCAAAACATGATGATGTAGGATAATAAGCGCATGACTTCCTCTACTTACTTATGTAGAGTCGTTATGCGCTTATTGTACGACTTTTTCAGCTAGGCGTAAACGTCCTCGTATAAAGAAGATTCTTCAGGGTAGGGGGCGTTTTCGGCGTAGCGTTGTGCCTCGTCTACCATTTGGCGGGCGCGCGCTTCGTATTCTTGCTTAATCGCGTCAGTCAGAATGCCCCGCTCGCTCAGATAGCGCTCAAAGCGCAGGATCGGGTCGGCGCGCTTCGCCTCTTCAACCTCTTCGCGCGGACGGTAAGTCCGATCATCGTCGTCAGAGCTGTGCGGCGTCAAGCGATAGCACTTCGCCTCGATCAGCGTGGCGCCTTTGCCATTGTAAGCGCGCTGAACCGCCTCGTGCATCACGTCGTAAACGGCGAGGATATCCGTGCCATCGACTGTGACGCCGTGAACGCCA
>CALKXH010000129.1 GCA_938005675.1 uncultured Anaerolineae bacterium | reverse complement strand
GACGCCGCCGCCCTGCGCAAACTCGCCCCGGAGCGCCCCATCGCCGTCGTGCCGAACGGAGTCTTCGCCGACGAGTACGCCCAGCCGACTCAACGCCTGAATTTGGGCGATGCTGCCTTGCTCTTCACAGGCACGATGGATTACCGTCCGAACGTGGATGCCGCCCTGTGGTTCGCCGAGCGCGTGCTGGATCGGGTGCGCCAAGCCGTGCCGTCGGCGCGGCTGTTCATCGTGGGCAATAAGCCGCATCCGCGCCTCGATGCCATCCGCCCGCGCTCGGATGTGGTCATCACGGGCTTCGTGCAGGATGTGACGCCCTTTTTGCATAGCGCCGCGATTTACATCGCGCCCTTGCGCATGGGCAGCGGCACGCGCCTGAAGCTGCTGCAAGCCATGGCGGTCGGCTGCGCCATCGTCTCGACCAGCATCGGGGCGCAGGGCATCGCCCTGCAAAACGGGCGCGAAGCCATCATCGCCGACGACGCGCTCTCTTTCGCGCAGGCGATCATCGGCTTGCTCAACGACGCCGAACGGCGCGCGGCGCTCGGCGCGGCGGCGCGCGAGCTGGTCAGGTCGCGCTACGATTGGTCGGTCATTTTGCCGTGCCTGTTCAAGGTTTACGAGGGTCTGGGACTTGAACGAGCACCAACTGGCTGAATTGGCGGCGCGCAACCGCGCCCTCGCCGAAAAGCGCCACGCGCCGCGCCCTAGCCAGCGCCTTCGGGACGCGCTCTTGCCCTTGCTCGCCAAGCTGCCGATGCCGCCCGCCCGCCGCGCCGATCCCAAGACCATCTTGCTGATCCGCCCCGATCACCTCGGCGACGCCGTCCTGAGCATGCCCGCTATCCGCCTGTTGCGCGCCCTGCAGCCTGAGGCGCAGCTGATCGCCCTGTGCGGCGCGTGGGCGGCGGAGGTCTTCGCGGCGTACCCCGAAATTGACCGCGTCCTGACCTTGCCCTTCCCCGCCTTTGCGCGCGGCGAGCCCAAGCGCAGCCTGTGGAGTCCTTACCTGCAAGCGTGGCGCGCGGCGAGGCAGTTGCGCCAAGTCGAGGCGGGCGCCGCGCTGATCCTGCGCCCCGATCATTGGTGGGGCGCCCTCTTGGCGCGCTGGGCGGGCATCCCGCAGCGGATTGGCTACGCCGTGCCGAATGTGACGCCCTTCCTGACGCGCGCCGTGCCCTATCAGGCGGCGCACGCCGTCTTGGAGAGCGCCGCGCTGATCGCCCACTGGCTGAACGCGCCGATCCCGCAACAACTCAGCGCGCCTTTCCCCTTCACGGAAGAGGATAGCGCCTACGTGCGCGCTCTGCTGGGCGAGGACGCCGCCCGTTACGCCGTCATCCATGTGGGCGCGGGCAGCCCCTACAAAACGTGGACAGCCGAGAATTGGGCGTACGTCGCCGATCAATTGGTGGAAAGACTGGGCGTCGCCATCGCGCTGACGGGCGGCGAGCGCGAACATGAGGCGGCGGCGGCGATCAGCGCGCACATGCGCCGCGCCGCGCCCTACTCGCTGCTGGGCGAGACCAACTTGAGCCAGTTGGCGGCGCTCTACGCCGCGGCGCGCATCGTGCTGGGCGCCGATAGCGGTCCGTTGCACATCGCGGTCTCGGTCGGAGCGCCCAGCGTGCAGCTCTTCGGACCCGCCGACCCGCAGCGCTTCGGTCCGTGGGGCGACTCGACGCGCCACGCCGTCGTGACGGCTGAGATCGGCTGCCGACCCTGCCGCATCCTCGATTGGAGCGGCGACTCGCCCGCCAAGCATCCTTGCCTGAGCCTGATCCCGCGCGAAGCGGTGCTCTCAGCTGCGCTGCGGGTGGCGCGCCGCTGAGCGAGCGAGCTTGTTGTTTGCGCCACTGGCACGCCGCCCCGTTGCGCGTCATAATCAAGCTCAAAGCTTCAGGAGCGACGCACGGCATCCGCCATGCACACCGAGACCGAGATCAAACTCTGGGCGCCCGACCTGCCCGCCCTCGCCGAACGGCTGAAGGCGCTAGGCGCCAGCCTGCATCAGCCGCGCACGGCTGAGCGCAACCTGCGCTATGACCGTCCCGATGGCAGCTTGCGCGCGCGCGGCGAGGTCTTGCGCCTGCGCCAAGACCGCCAAGCCTACTTGACCTTCAAAGCGCCGCACGCCGCCGCGCCCTACACCCGCACCGAGCTGGAGATCGCAGTCAGCGACTTTGAGACGGCGGATCGGCTCCTGGCGGCGCTCGGCTTTGAGGTGGTGTGGCGCTACGAGAAATTTCGCACGACCTACGCGCTGGCGGGCTGCGAGATCGTCCTTGATGAGCTGCCCTTCGGCACTTTCATCGAGGTGGAGGGCGACTCCCTCGCCGCCGTCGAGGCGGTCATCGCGCGCTTGGGCATGAGCGATGCACCGCGCTTCGCGCTCAGCTACAGCCAGCTCTTCGAGCGCCTGCGCGAGCGCCTCCAACTGCCCTTCCGCGACCTGACCTTCGAGAATTTCCGCGCCCTCCCGCAGACGGATATAAGCCAAGTTTTGTTGAGCGAGGCACAGCACAAGTAGCGTGACTTATGGTTGAAAAAGAGCATTTGAGCATCCAAGAGGCGTTGCAGCGCTGGGAGCAGACCACGTTGGCTCAGACGCTGCGCAAGGCGCCCGAGCGCGCCGAAAAATTCGAGACCTCCTCCGGCATCCCGATTCAGCGCTTGTATCTGCCCAAGCACGCCGACGCCCACTACCTAGAGCGAGTCGGCTTCCCGGGCGAGTATCCCTTCACGCGCGGCATCCAGCCGACCATGTACCGCGGCAGACTCTGGACGATGCGCCAGTACGCCGGCTACGCCACCGCCGAAGAGTCCAACGCGCGCTACCGCTTCTTGCTCTCGCAAGGGCAGATGGGACTCTCAGTCGCCTTCGACTTGCCGACTCAGATCGGCTACGACGCCGACGATCCAATGGCGCTGGGCGAGGTGGGCAAGGTCGGCGTGAGCATCTGCAGCATCCACGACATGGCGCGCCTGTTCGAGGGCATCCCGCTCGATCAGGTCAGCACCAGCATGACCATCAACGCGCCCGCCGCGATCCTGTTGGCGCTCTACATCGCGGTCGGCAAGCGGCAAGGCGTGCCGATGGAGAAGCTGCGCGGCACCGTCCAGAACGATATCCTCAAGGAATACATCGCGCGCGGCACGTATATCTACCCGCCCGCCGCCAGTATGCGCCTGATCACCGATATTTTCCGCTTCTGCCGCGCCCACGTGCCGCACTGGAACACCATCAGCATCAGCGGCTATCACATCCGCGAGGCGGGCAGCACCGCCGTGCAAGAGGTCGCCTTCACCTTGGCGAACGGCATCGCCTACGTGCAAGCCGCCCTCGATGCCGGGCTCTCGGTCGATGAGTTTGCGCCGCAGCTCTCCTTCTTCTTCAACGCGCACAATCAATTCTTCGAGGAGGTGGCGAAATTCCGCGCGGCGCGCCGCCTGTGGGCGGAGATCATGCGCGAGCGCTTCGGGGCGCGCGATCCTAAGTCGTGGCAGTTGCGCTTCCACACGCAAACCGGCGGCAGCACCCTGACCGCTCAGCAGCCGCTCAACAACGTGGTGCGGGTGACCGTACAAGCGCTCGCCGCCGTGCTGGGCGGCACGCAGAGCCTGCACACCAACAGCATGGACGAGGCGCTCGCCCTGCCGACTGAGCAAGCCGTGCAAGTGGCGCTGCGCACGCAGCAAATCTTGGCGTACGAGAGCGGCGTCGCCGACACGGTCGATCCGATGGCGGGCAGCTACTACGTGGAGGCGCTGACCGACGAGATCGAGGCGCGGGCGCGCCGCTACATCGAGCAGATCGACGCTTTAGGCGGCGCTTTGGCAGCCATCGAGCGCGGCTACATCCAAAACGAGATTCAGGACGCCGCCTACGCCTATCAGCAAGCCGTCGAGCGCGGCGAGCAGATCATCGTCGGCGTGAACAAGTTCACGGTGCCTGAAGAGCCGCCCATCGAGACCTTGCACGTCTCGGAGGCGATTGAGCAGGCGCAGCGCCAACGCCTCGCGGCGCTGCGCGCCAAGCGCGACTCAGGGCGGGTGAGCGAGATTTTGACACAGATCGAGGCGGCGGCGCGCGGGAGCGACCCGCTCATGCCGCTCTTCATCGAGGCGGTTGAGCGCGAGGCGACGCTGGGCGAGATTTGCAACGTGCTGCGCGGCGTCTTCGGCGAGTATCGCCCCAGCGTCTCAATTTAGGGCTGAACGGGCGACAAAAGGGGGCGGAAAACTCCGCCCCCTGCTCAGGCTTGGGCGTCGGTCTTGGTCGGGAGGGGCATGGTGGCGCCCTCTTGCTTGGTGAAGGTCAGCCCTGTGCCTTCGGCGTTGACGTCCACCAGCACGATATCGCCGCGCGCGAAAGCGCCCTTAAGCACCTGCACTGAGAGCGGACTCTCGATGTGGCGCTGGATGGCGCGCCGCAACGGACGGGCGCCGAACTGCGGATCGTAGCCTTGCCGCGCCAGCCAAGCGCGCGCCGCAGGCGTCAGCTCGACGATCAAGCCTTGCTCGCCCATGCGCTCGGCAACTTGGCGCATCTGCAAGTCGACGATGCGCTCGACTTGCTCTAGGGTCAGCGGGCTGAAGACGATCACCTCGTCGATGCGGTTGAGGAACTCCGGACGGAAGTTCTCGCGCAGCGCGCGCTCGATCTTCTTGTGATCGGCGACCATTTCGGGGTCGCTGCCCGTCACAAAGCCGAGCGCGCCGCCTTTGCGGGCGTACTCCGTGCCGAGATTGCTGGTCATGATGATGACGGCGTTGCGGAAATCGACGGTGCGCCCTTGCCCGTCGGTCAGCCGCCCGTCGTCAAGGATTTGCAGCAGGGCGTTCCAGACGTTGGGATGCGCCTTCTCGATCTCATCGAACAGCACCACGCTGTAGGGGCGGCGGCGGACTGCCTCAGTCAGCTGACCGCCCTCTTCGTAGCCGACGTAGCCGGGCGGCGCGCCGAACAGGCGGCTGACCGTGTGCGCCTCGCGGTATTCGCTCATATCGATGCGCACGAGGGCGTCTTCATCATCGAAGAGGAATTCGGCGAGCGCCTTTGCCAGCTCGGTCTTGCCGACGCCCGACGAGCCGAGAAAGATGAACGAGCCGATGGGACGATGCGGGTCTTTCAGCCCGCTGCGGGCGCGCCGAATGGCGTCGGCGATGGCGGCGACGGCTTCATCCTGCCCGACGATGCGCTCGTGGAGCGCCTCCTCCATGCGCAGGAGCTTCTCCGCCTCAGTTTGGAGTATCTGGCTGACGGGGATGCCCGTCCACTGTGCCACGACCGCGGCGATGTCGTTAGCATCGACCACGTCATCGAGGGTCTGTTCGCGCTGCCAGGCTTCGAGGTCGCGCTCGTACTGCTGCTCCAGCTGGATGCGCTGCACTTTGTACTGGGCGGCGCGCTCGTAATCGCGGGCTAAGCCGGCGGCTTCTTCTTCGGCGGTCAGCCGATCCAGCTCGTTTTTGAGCTGCTTGAGGTGCGGCGGCAAGCTGTAGAGCGCCACGCGCAGCTTGGCGGCGGCTTCATCGAGCAGATCGATGGCTTTATCGGGCAGGCGGCGCTCAGTGACGTAGCGCTGGCTCAGCCGCGCCGCCGCCACGATTGCCTCTTCGGTGAAGCGCACTTTGTGATGCGCCTCGTAGCGGTCGCGCAGGCCCTTGAGCATCTCGATGGTCTGATCGACGGTCGGCTCGTCCACAAAGACGGGCGCGAAGCGGCGGTCGAGGGCGGAGTCTTTCTCGATGTGTTGGCGGTACTCATCCAGCGTGGTGGCGCCGATGCAGTTCAGCTCGCCGCGCGCGAGGGCGGGTTTGAGCAGGTTGGCGGCATCGATGGCGCCTTGGGCGGCGCCGGCGCCCACGACGGTATGCAGCTCGTCGATGAAGAGGATGATCTCGCCCTCGCTGCGCTGAATCTCTTCAACGGCGGCTTTCAGGCGCTCTTCGAACTCGCCGCGGAAGCGGCTGCCGGCGATCATGGCGCCGAGGTCAAGGCTGACCACGCGCTTGTTGAGCAGCAGCTCCGGCACGTCGTGATTGGCGATCTTCTGAGCCAAGCCCTCCACGATCGCGGTCTTGCCGACGCCCGCCTCGCCGATCAGGACGGGATTGTTCTTGGTGCGGCGGCACAGAATCTGGATGACGCGCAGAATCTCGTCATCGCGCCCGACGACCGGATCGAGTTTGCCCTCTTGCGCCATGCGGGTCAGGTCGCGGCTGTAGCGCTCTAGGGTGCGATAGCGCGTCTCGGCTTGCGGATCGGTGACGCGTTGCCCGCCGCGAAAGTCCTTGATGATATCGAGGACGCGCTCTTTGGTGATGCCCGCCTCTTTCATCATGCGGGCGATGGCGGTGTTGCGCTCGGCGATGATGGCGAGGAAGATGTGCTCCGTGCTGATGTACTCGTCGCGCAGCCGATTGGCTTCCTCTTGGGCGAGGTCGATCACGCGCTTGACGCGCGGGGTCATGAAAATTTGCCCCGCTCCGCCGCCGTAGATCGAGACCTTCGGCGTGGAGCGCAAGATTTCATCCAGCTTGTAGCACATCGCCTGCTGATCGACGTTCATCTTCTCCAGAATCTGAGGGATGACGCCGTCGGGCTGCTCCAGCAGCGCCAGCAGCACGTGCTCGGTATCGACTTGGTTATGCCCGTAGCGCTGCAGAATCTCGTAGGCGCGCGCCGCAGCATCTTGGGCGCGCTCGGTAAATCGGTCGAATCGCATCATGGCTACCTACTCTCAGGAACTCGGCTTGGCAATGCGGAGAGACAGTTTTGACGGATGTCAAAACTGCTTATTTGCGTTCGCTACTGCCTCCAAAGATAACACAAGCTGCATCAGAAAAGCGTAAAAAGCGACTAAACGTTGCGTTAGCGGCGCCTTGAAAACAAAAATTCATATGCTTTTGAGAGACAAAGACAAGCCATTTGTCTATAATCAAAACAATGAAGGCTGAGGTATCTGGGATGAACGAACACAGCTCGCCTGAGTGCATCGTCTTTGACCGCGCCGCCGATTTTTACGACGCCACGCGCGGCTTTCCGCAAGGGCAGGAGGCAGCCGCCATCGCCCTGTTTGCCGCGGCGGGTCATTTGCGCCACGGCAGCCGCGTGCTGGAGGTCGGCGTGGGGACTGGGCGCGTGGCAGTGCCTCTCGCGCGGCACGTCGGCTGGGTCTATGGCGTAGACCTCTCGCGGGCGATGATGAGTCGGCTGCGCGCCAAAGCGGGCGCTGAGCGCGTGCGGCTGAGCGAGGCGAACGCGCTGCGCTTGCCTTTCCGCGCCGCCGCTTTTGACGCCGTCGTGGTGGTGCATGTGCTGCACCTGATCGCCGATTGGCAGGGCGTTGTGCGAGAGATCGCGCGCGTGCTGAAGCCTGAGGGCGTCCTGCTGTGCGGCGAGAACTTCGGGGGCGTGTTGCACAACTCCGTTTTCGAGCCGATCTGGGCGGCATGGCGCGCTGCCATCCCGCAAGAGAAGGTCGAGCGAATCGGCTTGAAGCAACGCGTCGAAGAGGCGTTGCCGTCGCTCGGCTGGCGTCTGCTGGGCGAGCCGCAGCGCCTGACTTACACAGTTGAGCGCTCCCCGCAGAGCGTCTATGAGATGCTGGCGAGCCGTAGCTGGTCGAATACGTGGCGGCTGAGCGATGCTGAGCTGGAGCGCGGCTTGGCGGCGGTGCAGGCGGCGCTCCAAGCGCACTATCCGCAGCCTGAGCAACCGCTGAGCCTATCCAGCGGCTTCGAGGTGCGGGCATTTCAGCCTCCCCAAGACACCGTCAATTCGCAGAATTGAGGCTTCGGAGCGATGGAGTGGGTACGCATTCACGATACTTGGATCGCGGACTACGAGAATCTGTCTTTCACGGTGCGTTGGTCGCGCGGGGCATGGCATTGGCGCGCCGTCTACTGCGACGGGCCCGCTGAGACCGCCCAGCTGGCGGGCGATAACCGCCAAGAGCATCCCAACGGCTTTGTGGATGCTGAGAGCGCCCGTCACGCGGCTGAGCGCTGGCTCAAGCACCTGCTGGAAGACGCTTAGTCAGTGTCCGCCTACGATCTCTTCACGCTGGGCGAGGCATTGCTGCGCCTGAGCGCCCCCGACGGGCTGCGCCTTGAGCAGAGCGCCGCTTGGGAAGTCCACGTGGCGGGCGCTGAGAGCAATCTCGCCATCGCTCTGGCGCGTCTGGGCAAGCGCACAGCGTGGTTCTCGCGCCTGCCCGACTCGCCACAGGGACGGCTCGCCCTGAATTTCATCCGTCAGCACGGCGTGGCGGTGGACGATGTGTTGCTCGCGCCCGCCGAGCGCATGGGCTTGCTCTTTCTGGAGCGCGGCGCGCCGCCCCGCCCGACGCGCGTCTGGTACGACCGCGCCGACTCAGCCGCCAGCCGCCTGCAGCCCAGCGATCTGCCCCTCGCGCGCCTCGCTCAGGCGCGTTGGCTGCACCTGACGGGCATCACGCCCGCCCTGAGCGATTCGTGCCTCGCCACTTGCCACGCCGCCCTCGCCCAAGCCCGCCAACACAGCCTGAAAATCGCCTTCGACGTCAACTATCGCAGCCTGCTGTGGGCGCCTCAGCGCGCCCGCTCGACTGTGCTGCCCTTCTGCCAAGCGGCGGATGTGGTCTTCATCGCCGCGCGCGATGCCGCCGCCCTCTTTGAGGTGCATGGCAACGCCATCGCGCAGGCAGAGCAGCTGCAACGGCTGTGGTCGGGCATAGTCATTGTGACCGACGGCGAGCGCGGCGCCGTGGCTTGCAGTCCGAGCGGCGTGGCAACCTGCGCCGCCTTCCACGTCTCGGTTGTGGAGCGGCTGGGCGCGGGCGACGCCTTCGCGGCGGGCGTCTTGTGCCGCCTGATGGAGGACGCGCCCCTCTCGGAGGCGTTGCGCTTCGGCGCGGCAACGGCAGCGCTCAAGCTGAGTCTGCGCGGCGATGCCGCCCTGATCAGCCGCGGCGAGGTTGAGGCGCTCGTGGCGGGCGAGGGCGCAGCCCTTCAGCGCTGATCGGCGACCTGTAAATAGTTGCGGGCTGCCCAGCCCGTCCGATTGGGCGCGTTGACCTCGCGCACCTCCCACCACTCCAAGCCGCTGGCATTTTGAGGTCCGCTCAGGATCATGAAGCGCGTGCGCTCTGGCGCCACGAAGAGCAACACCGCGCCCGTGCCAGCCCCGTTGCGGATGTTCAGCCCATTCATGCCGACTCCGACCACCTCCACGATCACGCCCGGACGGAACTCGCCCGGCGGCAAGGTCGCCGTCGGCACGACGGTCGGCAGGGGCGCGACGGTTGGCTGGACTTGCGGCAAGGGCGTGAGGGTCGGCGGCGGTCCGACTGTGAAAGTGGCGGTCACCACGATGACGATGGGCGTCTGACCGCCGGGCGCCGCCGCGCCGCCGACCGAATCGACGACCGCCCACGCCCCAACCGCCGCCGCCCCGACGAAGGCGATCAGCACGAGCAGAGTCCACCATGGCAAGTACCAGCCGCTCTCGCGTTTGCTGGGGCGCGGCGGCGGGCGTCGACGGGCGGGCGCTTGAGGCGGCGGCTCGGCGGGCTGGTAGATGGGCGGGGGCGGCGGCACACGGCGCAAAGGTTGGGCTTGGCGCACCTGACGCGGCTCAGGCGGCGGGGCAGCGCGGGGAGGTCGGCGCGGGGCGATGGGCTTGATAGGCGTCGATTCAAGCGGGCGCGTCGGCTCGTCGGGCGAGTCGTCATACTCAGAGGGGCTGTACGGGTCTTCGTAGCGGCTCATACGCTAATCCACTCCTCAAAGCGTTGGCGTGACCACGTATTGATGATCTGCTCAGGGCTTGCCCAAGCGCGGCGCGCCGTGCGCACGCCAAAGGGCAGGGCGGCGAAATCGGCGGCGGAGTGGGCGTCGGTGTTGATGGCGAGCTTGATGCCCAGCTTGAGTGCCTGACGGGCGTGGGCGCTATCCAGATCGAGGCGTTGCGGGTTGGCGTTGATCTCCAGCGCCGTATCGGTGGCGAGGGCGGCGGCGAAGACGGCGTCCATATCCAGATCGGCGGGTTCGCGGTCGGGGATGAGCTGCCCGCGCGGATGCCCGATGATATCGACGTGCGGGTTGTGGATGGCGTTGAGCAGGCGCGCGGTGATGGTGGCGCGATCTTGGCGCAGGGCGGTGTGCAGCGAGGCGATCACCACGTCGAGGGCGGCGAGCACCTCATCGGGGTAGTCGAGCGTGCCGTCGGCGCGAATCTCCAGCTCCACGCCGTGATAGATGCGCAGCGAGTCGCCGAAGTCTGCCTGCACGCGCTGAATCTCCTCGCGCTGCGCCCAGAGGCGCTCCACGCTCAAGCCGTTGGCAACGCCCAGACTCTGCGAGTGGTCGGTGATGACGATGTACTCCAAGCCGCGCTCGCGGGCTTGCCACGCCATCTCGCGCACGCTCAGACGCCCGTCGCTCCAGGTGGTGTGCATGTGCAGATCGGCGCGGATATCGCCGATCTCGATCAGCTGGGGCAAGTTGCCCGTCTGCGCCGCCTCGATCTCGCCGCGATCCTCGCGCAGCTCAGGCGGGATGTAAGGCAAGCCCAGTTGGGCGTAGACTTCCTCCTCGGTGGCGCACAGAATCTCGCGCCCGCTCCCATCGGTCGCCGTGAACGCCCACTCGTTCAGGCTGAGTCCGCGCTCTAGCGCCAGCTCGCGCAGGCGGATGTTGTGCGCCTGACTGCCCGTGAAATAGCTGAGCGCCGTGCCGAAGCGTTCGGGCGGCACAACGCGCAAATCGCAGTGCAAGCCGCCCACCAGCTCGACGCTGCTCTTGGTCTCGCCCTGGGCGAGGACGCGCACCACATCGGGATGATTGGCGAAGGCATCCATGATCGGGACGGGCTCGTGAGCGGCGATCAGCAGGTCGATATCGCCGATGGTGGCGCGTCCGCGCCGCAGGCTGCCGGCGATCTCGGCGCGCAGGACGTTGGGCAGGCTCGCTAGAGGGCGTAAAATCCGCTCGGCGGCGTGCAGGGCGATATCGGCGCGGGCGCGCGTGGTGCGGCGGGCTAACGCCTCGATGCTCTCAAGGATTTTCTGCTCGCTTTTAGCGCCCATGCCGGGCAGGGCGCGCAATTTGCCCGCCCGCGCCGCCGCCTCCAGCTCAGGGATCGAGGTGATGCCCAGCTGCTGGTGGAACAGCATGGCTCGCTTCGGACCGACGCCCTCGACGCGCAGCACTTGCACCAAGCCCTGCGGAATCTCGGCTTTGAGTTCCTCCAGCAGGCGGAATGTGCCGCTCTCCAGCCATTCGGCGATCTTGGCGGCGATTGCTTTGCCCACGCCATCGATCTGTTGCAAGCGCCCCTCCGCGGCGAGGGCGCGCACGTCGCGCGGCAGCTCGCGCAGCGCCTCCGCGACGCGCTGATAGGCGCCGATCTCGAAGCGGTAGGCGGCGGCGTCTTTCAAGCGCAGCAGATCAGCCAGCAGATCGAACGTCTCGGCGAGCTCTCGGTTGGAGCGCATGGCATAAGCAGACTTTTTGGCTCATTTGCGGCAAGTATAGCGCGTTTTGAGCCGCCCGTGAAGTCACTTAGAAGGCGACGCTTCCTGTACGCTGAGCGCAGAGAGGTAAACGCGGAAGGTCGTGCCGCAATCGGGCTGACTCTCAACCGTGATGCGCCCTTTGTGCGCCTCGACGATCTTCTTGGCGATGGCGAGACCGAGTCCGGCGCCGCCGCTGTGCGTGGAGCGCGCCTTATCGGTGCGATAGAAGCGCTCGAAGATGTAAGGCAGTTCCTCAGGCGCGATGCCAATGCCGCTATCGCTCACCTCAAGGACGGCTTTGCCCGCTTGCTCATAAGTGCAGACGTGAATCCTGCCGCCGCGCGGCGTGTACTGCAGGGCGTTCTCGATCAAGTTCTGCAGCACGCGCCCGAACTCCGCCTCGTTGACGAAGACGTGCAAGGGGCGCTCGCACAGCGTCAGCGCGAGCGTGCAGCCCGCCTGCGCCGCGTCGGCGAAGTACGGCTCAGCGATGCGCTTGACTATCGGGTTCAGGTCGCTGCGGGAGAGGGTGAAAGTCGTCAAGCCGTCCAGCCGCGCCATGTCGAACATGCTCTCCACGATGCGGGCGAGGCGGCGCGAGGTGGCTTGCAAGCTCTGGGCGCGCTCGGCGAGCTGCTGCAGAGCGCGCTGCAGGGCTTCGGCATCGCCCTGAGCGACCAACTCGGCGATTCGCGCGCTCAGTTTCTCGAAGACGTAGCTGATGGTGCTGAGGGCAGTGATGGGCGTGCGCAGATCGTGCGAGGCATCGCTGATGAACTGCTCCAGAATCTTGATCTTCTCGCGCTCAAGGGCAAGTTCGAGCGCCTGCTGTTGCATTTTTTGCCGCTCAGTGATATCGCGGATGACCGATTGGCGGGCGCGCTTGCCGCCGTAGTGGATGGCAGAGCCGATCACCTCCACCGTGCGGAACGTGCCATCCAAGCGCAGGATGCGCTGCTCCATAGGCTGATCGTCGCGCGGGTTCAGCAGGCTCTCCGAGACGTCGCGCTGAAAGGCGGGATCGATGAACTCAATGGCGGGCCGTCCCAGCAAGTCGGCGGGGCTACTGGCGCCGAAGAGCGTCACGGCGGCTGGATTGACGAAGATGAACTTGCCCTCCGTGACGACCACGATGGCATCCGGGCAGACCTCGACGAGGCTGCGGTAACGCGCCTCGCTCTCGCGCAGGTTGCGCTCGCGCGCCTCTTCAACGCGGTTGCGATGGTAGATCAGCAGCAGCGCTACAAAGCCCACCAGCGCGACGAACAGCCCGATGTTGAGCAGCCAAGGGCGCTCTTCAGGGCGGGCGATAAGAGCGACGGCGAGGCTTAGCACGACCACAGCGTAGAAGACCAGCGCGTAGCGCAGCCGCAAGAGCGTGAGGCTGAGCAGAAGCGGCACCAACAGGTAGACGAGGAAGAACAGGCTATCTTCGTCCTTCGAGAGCAGCACCGCTAGGACTGTGTTGAAGGTGAACCAAACTAAGGTCAGGCTGACCGCCGCCGAGTAGTAGCCGCGCCGATTGAGCGCGTACGCGGCTGTGAAAGCCAAGATGATCAGGCTCAGCATGGGCGTGTAGTAGTCGCCGAAAGGGCGCGGCGGCTGACTCAGCGGAAAGAACAAAGCGCGCGCCGACATCAATACGATGAACAGCAACGCGCCGGCTAAAAATTCGCCCTGCTGCCTGCGCGCTACCTCCTGATACGGCGTGCGCACCAACCACGCCCAAAGCCGCGCGCCTCGCTCCAAGGCGCGGCTGATGAAATGCGACAAATTTTGATGCTCGGAGATGTGCATCGATGGTATCCCAGACTTTCTGCTGCGCTCAGAGCAAGTTTAGTCATTTTTGAGCGGCGCGCTAATCTCAAAAGGATATGAGAAAAGCTGATCGCGCCGCCCAAACGCGCTATGATCAAGCGCTGTTTGCCAATCCTGACCGATGTGAGAATCCCCATGAGACTTCGAGGCTGTTTCAGCTTTTTGGGACGTACTGCGCTCCTGATCGCGCTGCTGATCGGCGTGATCGCCCTCGCCAACGCCGCCCTCGCCAATTTCCGCGAGCTGAGCGCGCGCGCCGAGCGCCGCGCCCTGATCGAGCGGCACGCCACGCGCTTCCCCGCCACCGCAACCGCCCTGCAGGAGAACCGTCTGAGCGTGCCGACGCCCACCCCTCCCGCGCAGAGCGCGCTCTTGCCCGTCCGTTTTGCGCCCGTCAGCGCACCGCCAGGCAACTTTGCGCCGCCGCTCCTGCCCACCAACACGCGCCGTCCCACCCACACGCCCGATCCGAACCTGTTCACGCCCACGCCTGAGCCGAGTCCGACCGCCCCGCCCGCCACCAGCACGCTGCCGCGCGTGCCCGTCCGCGAGGTCTGCACCGAGAAACCTCAAGTGACGGCTGTGCCGCCCCGCGCCCCGCGTCTGCGCTCTGAAGACGACATCCTGAACATCATCCTGCTCGGCACCGACGAAGACCTGCAGCCCAACGAGCCGTCCGTGCGCACCGATACGATGGTGATCGTCTCGATCAACCGCACGGCGGGCAGCGTGGCGATGCTCAGCCTGCCCCGCGACCTATACGTCTGCGTGCCGCAGCTGGGGATGCAGCGCCTGAACGTCGCCTATGGCTGGGGCGAGTCGGTCGGCTGGTCGCCCGGCGGCGGCTTCGGCTTGCTCCAGGAGACGATCCTGTACAATTTCGGCATCCCGATCCATTTCTACGCCAAAGTCAGCTTCAACGGCTTCAAGGCGCTGATCGACGCGCTGGGCGGCGTCAGCCTCGCC
The DNA here is from genome assembly GCA_938005675.1 of uncultured Anaerolineae bacterium. Classification (GTDB taxonomy): domain Bacteria; phylum Chloroflexota; class Anaerolineae; order Aggregatilineales; family UBA2796; genus CP2-2F. The sequence continues at coordinate 12,135 of CALKXH010000129.1, read as the reverse complement.
GTGGATTGCCCGCTGGTCGATCAGCTGCGCTTCACCGGGCAGTACGACGCCCAAAGCACGCCCATCTACGCGCCCTACACGCTCGACGTCGGCTACTACCGCATGGACGGCTCGCTGGCGCTCTGGTACGCGCGGGCGCGCCAACGTCTGAGCGACTTCGACCGCAACCGCCGCCAACAGCAGCTCTTGCGCGCCATGTGGCGCGAGGCGCGCGCGCAGGGCATCCTGCAGCGGGCGCCAGAGCTGTGGGGACAAGCCAGCCAACTGCTGGAGACCAACCTCGGGCTGCCCGACGTGATCGGCTTGCTGCCCATCGCCCTGAACCTTGCCCCTGAGAACATCCGCAGCTTCCAGCTGATCAAAGGGCGCGAGACCGACGCCTGGCGCACGCCCTACGGCGAGGACGTGCAGATTCCCATCGAGGGCATGTTCGAGACGCTCCGCCAATTCTACACGCCGCCCACGCGCAACCGCCTGCTGCGCGAGGTCGGCAGCATCGAGGTCATCAACGGCTCGCCCAAGCCCAACTACGACCTCGTGGCGGTCGACCTGCTCAGCTGGGAGGGCTTCCGCGCCACTGCGCGCGGGCAAGGCGAGGCGACCGCCCAAACGGTCATCTACGACTTCACGGGCAGCGCCTCGCCGCAAGTTTTGCAGGCGCTGCGCCGCGCGCTCAACATCCGCGCCGACCGCGTCATCAGCCAGCCCGATCCCAATCGGACAGTCGATTTTCGGATCGTGCTGGGCGCCGATTACGTCTCGTGCAGCGCGCCGGGCTTCGGCACGCGCGTGAACTAGCGTCGGGGCATATCGGCGAGCTGGCGGGCGTAAGCGTTGTGCCGCCGCAAGACTGCGGGCAGATCGACCGTGACGATCTGCCCCTCGCGCACTACCACGCGCCCGTTGATCACGCTGTAGGCGACCGTCTGCGGCGCGCAAAAGACCAACGCCGCAGCGGGATCGCTCAGCGCGCCCGCCAACGCGACCTGATTCAGGTCTACTGCGATGAAGTCCGCCGCGTTGCCGACGGCTAACGCGCCGATGTCGTCTCTGCCCAAGACCGCCGCGCCGCCGCGCGTGGCGAGTTCGAGGGCTTGGCGCGCCGTGAGCGCCCTCGGATCGCCGCCCACCCGCTGCAGAAGCAGCGCCATGCGCGCCTCCGCCAGCAGGTGTCCGCTATCGTTGGAGGCAGAGCCATCCACGCCCAGCCCGACGGGCACGCCCGCTGCCAACATCGCCCGAATCGGCGCAATGCCGCTCGCCAAGCGCATGTTGGAGCTAGGGCAGTGCGCCACGCCCGTGCCTGTGCGGGCGAACAGCCCGATGCCGTGCGCATCCAGCTTGACGCAATGGGCGTGCCAGACGTCCGCGCCCAGCCACGCGACCGACTCGGCGTATTGGGCGGGCGTCTGGGCGAACTGCTCAAGGCTGTAGGCGACGTCGTTGTCGTTCTCGGCGAGGTGCGTGTGCAAGCGCACGCCGTAAGCGCGCGCCAAACGCGCCGATTCGCGCATCAGGTCTTGCGAGACGGTGAAAGGCGAGCACGGCGCCACCACGATCTGCAGCATCGCGCCGCGTCGCGCGTCGTGGTAGGTCTCGATCAGGCGCTGCGTGTCGCGCAGGATAGCATCTTCAGCCTCGACGAGGCGGTCGGGCGGCAAGCCGCCCTTGCTCTCGCCCAGACTCATGCTGCCGCGCGCGGCGTGGAAGCGCATCCCGATCTCGCCCGCCGCTCGGATCGAGTCGTCGAGGCGGCAATCGTTCGGGTACAGGTACAAGTGATCGCTGCTGGTGGTGCAGCCGGAGAGGATCAGCTCCGCCATCGCCGTCAAGGTCGCGGTGTAGATCATCTCGCTGCGCAGGTGCGCCCACATGCCGTAGTGGGCGCGCAGCCAGCCGAACAGCTCGTGATCTTGCCCGTCGGGCGTGACGCGCGTCAGGCTTTGGAACATGTGGTGGTGCGTGTTGATCAAGCCAGGCAGCACGACGTGATCGCGCAGGTTCAGGCGCTCGTCGGGCGGCTGGGGCAGGGCGGCGCGCACCTCCGCCGTCGTGCCGAGCAGCTCGATGAAGCCGTCGCGCACGAAAAGCGCGCCGTCGGCGATCTCGCGGCGCTGATCGTCAAAGGTCAGCAGGGTGTGGATGTTCTCAGCCAACAGAGTCGGCACGGGCGAGTCCTTCGTGTGCAGCGTGGTAAATCAGGCGTCCCTCAGCCAGCGTCATCTGGACGTGCAAATTCGAGTCAAGCAGGACGAGGTCGGCATCGTAGCCCGCGCGCAAGATGCCCTTGCGCTGCGCCATGCCCAGCTGCCGCGCCGCATTCTGGCTGAAGAGCGGGGCGAGCGCCTCGACGCTCAAGGCTGTGGCGGCGCGCAAGTTGCGCAGGGCGGCGTCCATAGTCAGGAGGCTGCCGGCGAGCGTGCCATCAGCCAGAGTCGCTTTGCCGTCGCGCACGTAGACGGGCTGCCCGCCCAGCTCGGATTCGCCCTCGCTCATGCCCGCCGCGCGGATGGCGTCGGTGATGGCGATGACGCCATGCGCGCCCTTCGCGCGCAGCAGCAGCGCCATCGCCGCCGCATGGACGTGCAGATTGTCGGCGATCAACTCGCAGATGAGCGCGTCGCAGGTCAGGGCGGCGCCGACTGCGCCCGGCGCGCGATGATGCAAGCCCGTCATGGCGTTGTAGGTGTGCGTGACTTGCCGCGCGCCGCACTGAACGGCTTCGAGCGCCTGTTCGTAGCTCGCTTGCGTGTGCCCGATGCTGACGACGATCCCGCGCTGGGCGCAGGCGCGCATGAAAGCGCGATTCTCGGCGAATTCGGGCGCGACGGTCACTTGGCGGATGACGTCTAGGGCGAGCCACTCGTCATATTCGGCGGGATCGGCGAGGCGGACAGCATCGGCGGGCTGAGCGCCGCGCGCCTTCGCATTGATGTACGGACCCTCCAGATGCACGCCCAGCAGCGTCGCGCCATCAGGTTGCGCGCCCAGACATTCGGCGACGTTGCGCAGGGCGCGGCTGAGCGCCTCGCCGGAGGCGGTGATCGTCGTGGCGAGGAAAGACGCCACGCCGTGCGCGGCGAAAAAGCGCGCCATGCGGCGGAGCGCCTCAGGCGTGGCGTCCATCGTGTCGGCGCCGTCGCCGCCGTGAACGTGCACATCGATGAAGGCGGGCAGGAGGTAGCCGCCCGCGCCATCGATGCGGCGGGCATCGGGCAGGTCGGGCGGGCTGCCCAAGCCAATCTGCGCGATGCGCGCGCCGTCGGTCAGCAGCCAGTCGGCGTTGCCCTCAGGCGTCACTGCGCGGACGTTTTCGAAGAGATACATAAGGTTTCAGGGCTGCAGAGAAGTGGTGCGGCTCATGGCGCTACTCAGACTCGGCAGGTGGCTTTGGATGTTTGATTTGACTGGTGCGATCTAACGGCGAGTCGGTTTGGGTGGGCGGCTGCAGCGCCTCGCGTGGGATTTCGCTGGTCTTCTCGGTGACGCTCAAGCGGGTGGGCTGATCCGCTGCGGGCACGGGAGAGGTCGGCGGCGCAGGGCGATCAAATTGGGCGGTCGGCGGCGCGTCGGGGCGCACAGGTGCGGTCGGCGGGTCATCTCGCCACGCGGAGACGGTCGGCGGGGCGGGGCGGCGCGGATCGCCCAAGAAGTAGCGCGGCGGCCACAGGCTCTCTGGGGAGGTGGTGGGCGGCTGGCTGCGCCGCAGCGCCTTGAGCGCCGCATAGATGACCAGCGCGCCTGCTACGCCGATACTTGCAATCAGAATCAGTGTCGAGATGCCCATAAGATAGCAACCTTTCGCGCTGAAACGCTAAAAGCGCGCTGGCAACCAGTACAAACCCTGCCTGACCTCTTGATAGGGCGCTAGGTCAGGCTCCAACAGGCGTAGGACTGTTTCTTGGATCAAAAAGTTGCCTGCCGCCAGAAAATTGTGACGCGCCTCGCCGTCGCTGCACAACTCGGAGGGCAGCTGGCAAGAGCGCTCATAGCCCAGCACGGCAATTTGAAAAGGCGCCACGCTATACAGGCTCAGTGCCACGTCGTAGAAGACCTCATCGAGCGCCTGCAAATCGGGATGCTCGCGGCGCATCAGCACCCCGCCACCGATGCCCTTGAACATGCCAATCGGCACCAAAATCGAGAGGCACTCGAAGATCGAGCGGGTGGCTTGCACATCACAGCCAACGGCGTAGCCGTTCACGGCGATCTGCCCGTGCTGCTTGACGACGGCTGTGGGCGGCGGCACTTGAATGGCGATTTTCTCTGCGGCGGGCTGATCGGGGATGTAGCGCTCCGCCAACGGTCCGTTCAGGAAGATGTGATCCCACAGGGCGTGCAGCACCTCCTGCCATTGTCTATCGCGCAGAGTCTCGAAGCTCAGGTTCAGCTCGTAGTGTCCGCCCTCCCAATACAAGGCAGGCTCGGCGTGATGTGAGAGTTCCAGCATAAGGCGCTATCGTCCTGAGATGCAGTCTTTCTCAAAGTATCTCACATTATAGCGCATCTATCTGAAAATCTCACACGGGGCAAAAAATTAGCCCGTCTAGCCCTATTCAGCGCGTCGGGCGGCGAACCGAGCGCTGCCGACTCAGGCTGAGGCGCTCTCCAGCAAGTATTCCAGCACGCTCAGGAGCGCGGCGTTGGGCTGCGCCGCGCGCCGCAGCAGATCGAGCGCCGCGCGGTACTCGGCGGCGGCGAGGCGCGCTTCAGCGGCTTCCTCGCCGCGCAAGAGCGCCAAGAGCGCTTGCGCGGTCGGGTCATCGGCGGCGAAGGTCAATTCGTGGCGGCGCGCGCGCAGCAACTGGGTCAGGTCGGCGCGGTAGGCGCGCACTTCCTCGCGGCGACCGAGCGGCAGGCTGTGCTGCAGCTGCAGCGCGATCACGAAGACAAGGCTGTACAGATCGGGCAGGCGGGCGCGCTCCAGCAAGGCGCGCGATTGGGTCGCCGCTGATAGCGCCTGCTCATGCCGCGCGATCTGGGCGCGCACTTCGGCGAGGGCGCGCTCCGCCTCAGGGTTGGCGGCGCTGCGCAGAGCTTGTTGCAGGCTCTGCTGGGCGTGATCGAGCCTATGCAGCGCCGCCTGCGCCCTGCCCATGGCGAGGTAGGTCTGGCTGAGGCGCTCTGGATTGGGGCGCGCGACGATCTCTTCGAGGCGCAGCGCCTCCGCGCAGACGCGCAGCACCTCGCTGTGCTGAGCGAGCTGGGCGTATAGACGCTGCAGCTCGCTCAAGGTTGCCAGAGCCGCTTCAGGGTCGCGCTGCTCATCCTGATAGACCAGCGCGCTGTGCTGGTAAGCCGTCGCCCGCCGCAGATCGCCGCGCCGCTCGTGGGCAGTGGCGATCAGCTGCGCCAAGTCGATCAAATTGGCGGGGATTTTGCGCTTGCGCCACTTCTCCAGCTTGAAGGCGCGTTCAAGGTGCGGGAGCGCCTGATCGGGCTGATCGAGGGCGAGGTAGACCTCGCCGAGCGCCCGCTCGACGGCTATGGTGCGCGCGGGCAGTCGCCGCCAATTCAAGTGAGCGATGGCTTGTCGGTAGGCGTCGCGCGCCGCTTGAAGATCGGGGCGGCGGCGCTGCAGATCGCCCAACATGCCCCACAAAACGCCGATCAAGTGCGATGGCGCCTGCGCGAGGGCACGCTCGTAGTGCCGCTGCGCCGAGTCGTAGTCGGCGAGGGCGAGATAGCACTCGGCGAGGGCGCGCTCAAGGGCGGCTCGGCGCGCGGAGTCGCCCTCAGGGATGCTCAACGCCGCTTCGTAAGCGCGCGCCGCCGCCTCGTGCTGATTCAGCTTGCGCAGCGCCTTGCCCAGCTCTGACAAGAGCTGTTGGCGCTCGGCGGGCGGCTGATCGAACTGCAGCACCTCTTGATAGGCGGTGGCGGCGCTCTGATAGGCTCTCAGGCGCAGCTCGGCGCGCGCGAAGGCGGTCAGGATGGCGGCGTAGCGCGAGGGCGCGCTGAACTGATCGATCAGGCGCAGCGCCTGCCTGAAGGACTCCGCCGCCTGCGCCGCCCGCCCGACGTTCGCCTGCGCCGTGCCGAGATCGGCGTAGAGCTGCGCCAAGCGGGCGGGATCGGGCTTGGCGCCCCGCCCGAAGACGCGCAAGGCGCCTTTCAGCGCTTTGATCGCTTTGCCGTGCTGCCCAATGCGCGTGCAGAATTCGCCCGCCTCCAGCAGAGCCTCCGCTAGGCGCTTTTCATCGCCCGCCCGCTTGAAATCGAAGACCGCGCCCTCGTACGCTGCGACCGTCGCGCGCTGCAAGTCGTTCAGATCGAGCCGTGCGAAGAAAGCGTCTAGGCTTGCGTCGTCAAGGCGAGCTGAGGCGGCGGCGCGCGCCTCGCTCGCCCGCCGATACAGGCGCGCCTCTTCGAGGCTGAGCAGCCCGCGCGCGTAGGGGTCGGGTTCGCGCTCGCGCGCCGCGCGATAGTAATTGAATTTCTGCTGGGAGGGTGGGCAGGCGCGCGCCGCGCACAAGAAGATATCCCGCCACGTGAGGGACTCGCCCGTCTCGCTCCGAGCGTCGGCGAGCAGCGGGGCGAGGACTTCGAGCGCCTCGCTGCCGCGCCCCAAGCGCCTGTACAGCTCGGCGAGGTCGCGACGCGCCGCCCAGACCGCGAGGCTGCCTGCAGCGCGCTCCTCAGCGACCTGAACGGCGCGCTCGGCGAGGTCGATCAGCTCAATCGGGTCGCGCTGGGCGAAAGCGCTCTCGAAGTCGGCGCGCAGAGACAGCCCGATGGCGAGCGCGTTGAGGGCGGGATCGGGCTGCGCTAATGCCTCAGCGAGGCGCGCCGCGAGGCTGTGCAGCCATTGATCGGCGAGCACTTGCGCCCGCTCGGCGCGCCCTGCGCGGGTTTGTCGGCGCGCTTGACGGGCGTAGGCGAAGCCCAAGATCGTCAAGTCCGCCGTCATGCGCTGCGGATGCAGCGCCGCAATCGCCTCGCCGCCCGCCTCAAGCGCCTCAGGCAGCCGACCTGCCGCCTCAAGCGTCTCGGCGAGGGCAAGCTGCGTCAGGAGGCTCTCGGAGGCGGCGAAGCCGAGCGCGCGGCGGTAGCTGGCGATGGCGCGTTCGAGGTCGCCACGCTGAACGTGCAGATCGCCCAGCAAGTGCAGCAGGTTGGCGCGCGCTTGATCCTCGCGCAGGGCGTTGAGCGCTTTGAGCGCCGCCTCAAACGCCGCGATGGCGCCCGTCAAGTCGCCCGCGCGCAAGGCGAGGCGTCCTAGTGCGCAACAGGCGATCCCCTCCGCCTCTGGATCGGGGCGCTCTGCCCGCAGCGCGCGCGCCTCCTGAGCGGCGTGGCGCGCCGCGTCAAGATCGCCCAACAGCAGGCAAAAGTGGGCGTAGAGCGCTAGGCTCAGGCGCTGACGGGCGAAGGCGGGGTAGGGCTGGCGCGCCTCGTACCAGACTCCCTCCGCGCCGACCAGCAGCGCCGCCTCGCGCAGGGCGCCCGCCGCCGCTAACGCCCGCGCCTTCGCACGGGCGACCGTGCCGCGCCAAGCGTAGGGCGTGACCGACTCCAAGGCGGCGTGGGCGGCGAGCGCGCCTTCGAAATCTCCGTCGCGGTGCGCGGCGAGCGCCCGCGCCCACAGCGCAGCGAAACTGCCCGTCGGTGCGCTGCGCAGCGCCTCAGCCCGTCTATCGGCGAGCAGCAGCGTCTCAGCGCGCCCGACCTGCGCCGTCAGCCAAGCCTCCTCGTCGGATTCGTCGGCGAGGGCGCGCTCGTAGCAGGCTAGAGCCGCCTCCCACTCGCCGCGCGCGCGATGCAGCGCCGCCAAGTCGATGGCTGGCACAGACTCCTCATCAGCGATTGCCAGAGCCGCCTCAAGCCTGCCCGCCAAAGCGTAGGCGCGGCAGAGCGCCACGCGCAAGGTCTCAAGGGCGGCTGAGTCGCCCAACTCGTGCAGAATTTCAGCGGCTGCCTCCAGATGGGCGATGGCGGCGCTGACTTCCCCGTTCAAGTAGGCGAGCCTGCCCAAGCCGCTGAGGGTCTCCGCGACGCCGTAGGAGAAATTCAGACTTTGGCGCAGGGCGAGCGCCTCTTCGAAGGCTTGGCGCGCCTCCTCAGGACGATTCTCCTCGGTGAGTCCGATGCCTTGCCGCTGCAGCCAGACAGCCCGCGCCTCGCGCTCGTCTTCGAGGTACTCCACCTGAGCGAGACGCTCAAAATCGGGCGCGGCGACCTCAAAAGGGGCGCTCTCTGGGCTGCGCAGCGACGGGGGCAGGCTGAACAGGACGCTGCACAGCTCGCCCTCGGGCGTCGGGTGGAGGGCGATCAGTTGGCGGCGAGCTAGGAAGCTCAGGGCGCGCCGCGCCGCCAACGGACTCGCAAAGCGCGCCGCGATCAGGCTCGCGGGCAGGCACTGGGCGGACGTCGCTGCCAGAGCGTGGCAGATGGCGCGATATTCAGCGGGAAAACTGTTGATCGCCTCGCTGAGCAGGGCGGTGTAGCGGCGCTCAGGCGGGGCGGCGCGCAGCAAGTCCAGCAGGAGGGATGGCGTGAGGTCGTCCTCCGCCAAGAGCGCGGCGGCCAGGCGTAGCAGAGCGGGCGCTCCGCCGATCAGGGCGGCGAGCTGAGCGCGCTCCGACTCGGCAAGGCGCGTCTGGGCGGCGAGGTAATCCAACACAACCGATTCGGGCAGGGCATCGAGGGCGATCAACTCAGCCTCAGGCGGCGGGTCGCCCCGCCCGACGGCGTACGGCGCCAAGGCGCTCAGCCAGTCGGCGGGGGATGCCCAATCGCAGAGCAGCAGCGCCTTCGCCTGCCCCAGCGCGCTGCGCAGGATGCTCAGCTGACCTTCGGGCGGGGCGTCGAGGGCGACGGGCGCGTCGAGGGCGAGGGCGAGCAAGCGCACGAACCTCTCGCGTTCCAGCGGCTGCTCCAGCCACCAGACGTGCGCAAAGTGCGCGCGCAAGTGCGACTCGGCGGCGAGGGCGCGCAAAAAGCTGGTCTTGCCGATGCCGCGCGCGGCGAGGTAAACGGCGCGCCCCTCGCAGAGCGCCCGCGCCGCGCGCGATAGCTCCGCCTCGCGCCCGATCAGCGAGACGGGCGGCGGCGCTTGTAGGGCGACGCGCGCCGCCTCGACCGACTCCGGGGCGAAGCGACGGAAGGCTCTGGGCGGCAAGAGGGGCAGGTCGCGCGGGCGGGGCGGCTCGATGCGCATCTGCACGGCGAGGGCATCCAGCGCCGATTCGGGCAGGCGCAGATCGGGCGCGAGCAGCAGCGCGCTGGCTGTCAGCAGCTCCTGCTTATGATGGTCGCTCAAGGTGGCGGTCAGGTGGCGTGCGTCCATACGCCCAGTCTACCACAAAGGCGGCGATCAGGCGGATTTGTAGCGCGTCTCGATCAGTTTGCCGTCGCGCAGCTCATGCACCACGTCCGCCTCCGCCATGACCATCGGGTCGTGGCTGACGATCACGACAGTGATGCCGCGCTCGATCACGAGGCGGCGCAAGAGGTCCAGGATGCGCCTGCCCGTCTGGCTATCGAGCTGACCGGTCGGCTCGTCCGCCAGCACGATCTGGGGCTGGGCGGCGAGCGCCCGCGCAATGGCGACGCGTTGCTGCTCGCCACCGCTCAGCTCGTAGGGGCGATGGCGCGCCCGCCGTCCCAAGCCGACCCACTCCAACGCCTCGCGGACGCGCGCCTCGCGCTCGGCGGCGGGCACGTTGCGCATCCGCAGCGGCACGCCGACGTTCTCGGCGGCGGTCAGCAGCGGCAGCAAGCCGAAGCTCTGGAAGATGAAGCCGAGCTTCTCGCGGCGCAGGGCGAGGCGCGCCGCCTCGTCCATCTTCTGCAGCGATTGCCCCATCACCCAGACCTCGCCCTCGCTCGGATCGTCCAAGCCGGCGATCAAGTTGAGCAGGGTGGTCTTGCCGCTGCCGGAGCGCCCGACAATCGCCGTCAGCTGGCAGGGATAGATGGCGAGCGAGACGCCGCTCAGCGCGCGGATATCCTCGCCCTCCAAATGGTAGACGCGCGTCAGGTTCTCGGTCTGGATGGCGGCGTTCGCCGTCTGAGTCTTGCCGTTGGCGCTCATGACTGGCTATCCTGCCTATCGGGGTAGACTCCGACGTGATCCTCGCGCAGCTTCAGGCGGGCGCGCTCGGCAATGCCGAGTTTTTCGAGGTAGCTCTGCGGCAACTGCAACCTGCCGACCCGATCCACGATGGCGTACTCATCCGCGCCGACGATCTGCCCGTCCTCCGCCCTGCGCCGCAAGATTTCGGTGCTGGTGCGCCCGTCGCGCATCCCGATGACCCGATCCACGCGCGCCGCCACGCTCGCATCATGGGTCACCACGATGATGGTCACGCCCTGTTCGCGGTTGAAGGCGCGCAAGGTCTTGAAAATCTGCTCAGCCGCCTCGCTATCGACCTCGCCGGTCGGCTCATCCGCCAAAAGCAGGCGCGGCTGATTCGCCATAGCCACCGCGATGGCGACGCGCTGCTGCTCGCCGCCGCTGAGCCGATCCGGACGGTGCTTGAGCCGCCCGCCCAGCCCGACTTGCTCCAAGAGCATCTGAGCGCGCTGCCGTCGCTGACGGGCGGGCACGCCATCGAGCGCCATGGGCAGCTCGACGTTCTCCTGCGCGCTCAGATAGGGCAGCAAATTGCGCGCCGTCTGCTGCCAGACGAAACCGACCTGCCGACGGCGATAGAGGACTTGCTCGCGGCGGGTCATCTCCAGCAAGTTGTACTCGCCGACGCTGACTCGCCCGGCGGTGGGCGCATCCAAGCCGCCGAGGATGTTCATCAGCGTGGACTTGCCCGATCCGCTCGGACCGACCAGCGCCAACATCTCGCCGCCCTGAATGGTCAGGTCAATGCCTTGCAGCGCCACCACTTCAAGGTCGGCGACCTTGTAAATTTTGACCAGATTCTCGCAGACAATGAACGGCTGCTCAGACACTTCTAGACCTTTCTCATCACTACGATGGCTTCGTGCGTCATGGTCGGCTCGGCGCTGCCGCTTTGGTTGGTCGGGCTGTTGCGCAGGGGCATCCGCTTGTTGGGGATGGCGCGCCGATAGGTGGCGACGTGGCTGAAGCCCTGCTGCTCAAAAAAGCCTTGAATGGCGCGATCAGTGGGCAGGCGCACGCCCTTAACCGTCCGATTGCCGACCACGTAACACGCCGCCCCGCCCCACGCAATGACTCGCGCCACGTTGCCGATTGAGGCGCGCAGATCGGCATAGAACGCCGCCACCTCAAGGGCGCGGCGCGGCGCTTGGGCGTGAATCCGTTGTAACGCCGAATCGAGCGGCGCGAGTTTGAAGTTCGGCAAGTCTTGCAGGGGCGTCCCGCCCATCAACGTCCGATCCACTTGCGCCGCGCTCGGCAAGCCCAGCCACTCCGCCGCGAGGCGCGAATACTGCCCATAAGCGACTGTCGTGCGCGAGTCGCCGTAGGGCGGCGAGGTGATCACAATTGAGACAGACTCAGGCGCGATCTGCTCGCTCGGAATGCCTTGTACGCTGTTGAAGGCGTGGATGTGCGCCTGACCCCGATGCGGCGCAGCCTCATACGCTGCCAAAAACTGGCGCAGACCCTCGCGGTTGCGAGCGAGCTTGGCGCGCAGCATCTCAAAGACGTCAGGCGCGTGGGCGGCGAGGCGCGGGCGTGGCAGACGGTACAGCTTGAATTCCTCAGGGCGCGTGTTGGAGCACTCACGGACGGTCTCGCTGAAGGCGACGGCGAAAAAGGCGCGCAGCTCGTCCTCAGCGAGGCGATCCAGCCACGCCCGCACGTGCGCCAACTGCTCAATCACGCGCGGCTGAAACCAAAAGGCGAGGTCGATGCCTGCGGGCAGGCGCTCAGGCACGCGGAGCGGCATCCGCAGCCAGCTCTCTAGATCGGCGCGGGCGGCATCGAGCCTCTCAAGGGGGAGCGGCGCGGTCTTGGCACGGCTGATCAGGCGCGCTAACGGATTCAGGTCGGCGCCGTGCGCCTCGTGACCGCGCAGCAAGCCCTCCACAAGGCTGGTGCCCGTGCCACAATACGGATCGAGCAGCACGGCGGGCTGCGGCGCGAAGCGCTCCAGCAGCCTCGCGGCGATCTGCGGGATCATGCGCGCCGGATAGTCGTGATAGCAATGCGTCAAGGTGCGGGTCGGGGCGCCGCTGAACGTCCAGTCTTCA
>CALKXH010000128.1 GCA_938005675.1 uncultured Anaerolineae bacterium | reverse complement strand
GGTGTCGATCTCGACCGCCATATCGCGGATGGCGCTGGCGATGCGCTCGGTTGCAGCCTCAATGCCGCGCTTGAGCAGCATCGGGTTGGCGCCGGCTGCCACGTTCTTCAAGCCTTCAGTCACGATGGTCTGGGCGAGGACAGTGGCGGTGGTGGTGCCGTCGCCGGCGATGTCGTTGGTCTTGGTGGCGGCTTCCTTGAGCAGCTGGGCGCCCATGTTCTCAAAGGGGTCTTCCAGCTCGATCTCCTTGGCAACGGTCACGCCGTCATGGGTGACGGTCGGCGCGCCAAACTTCTTATCCAGCGCCACGTTGCGCCCCTTCGGACCGAGCGTAGTAGCGACTGCCTCTGCCAGTTTATCGATACCGCGCTTCAAGCCGCGGCGAGCTTCTTCGCCAAATACCAGTTGCTTGGGCATGGGTTTGTTTCCTTTCTGCTTTACTTTCAGGGGAATTAGTCAGTGACGATAGCGAGGATATCGCTCTCTTTGAGGATCAACAGCTTCTTGCCATCCACTTTGACTTCCGTGCCAGCGTACTTGGCGTACAGCACCCTGTCGTCGACTTTGACTTCCATCGGGATGAGCTTGCCATCTTCGTCGCGGCGACCGTTACCGACCGCCAGAATCTTGCCCTGCTGCGGCTTCTCTTTCGCCGTCTCAGGCAGCAGGATGCCGCCGGCGGTCACTTCTTCGCCTTCCATCGGCTCGACCACAACCCGATCTGCAAGCGGACGCAACTTGAGCGTCATATGCCTTTCCTCCAAAGTCTGGTGTGCCTATCTGATGCTTCTAGCACTCTCAGCGTGCGAGTGCTAAACTCGCTCATAAATATATTCAGCTTAGGGAAGGCTGTCAAGAGGATTTTTAGCACTCTGTGTTAGAGAGTGCTAAAAATTTTTGCGGGGAGGCAATCGTAAATCAGCTGGCGCGGGCGGGCAGGGCGGCAGCAGCGCCGATCAGGAGCAGCAGCTGCCAGATTCCATCGCGGATCGGCTCGATCTCGATGAATTCATCCTCGCGGTGGGCGTTGCCGCCGCGCGTGATGCCAATGGTGATGGTCGGCAAGCCGTTGGCGAGCAAGGCGTTGGCATCCGTACTGCCGTGTTCAAAGGTCGGCTGGATGCCCAGATAGCTGAGCGTCTCGTGGGCGAGCTGCGCCAACGGATGGCTGCGCGGGATGCTGCCTGAGGGACGGTCGCCGACGGTGCTCACCTCAAACTGGACGCCATTGGTGCGATTCAGGTCGATCAGGTTGAGGACGCTGCGCTCAAGGGCAGCTAAGCCCTCGCGGGTCTCGGAGCGCAGATCGAGCAGAAGCGCGGCGCGATCAGCGATGGAATTCACCGAGCGCCCGCCTTCGATCACGCCGATGTTGTAAGTGCTGCGCGGCGATTCGGGCGGGCGCAAGGCGGCGATTTGCGCGCCCAGCCGCATCAGGTGGTGGATGGCGCTCGGACGTCCGAAGTGCAGCCAGCTGTGCCCGCCTTCGGTCTGGCAGGCGATGCGCAAGCGCTTGACGGCGATCCCGCCGATGTAAACGTGCCCAAGCGCCATGCCTTCGATCACGATAGCGTGTCCCAAGCGCTTGCCCAAGCGCGCATGGACGGCGCGGATGCCATCGAGGTTGCCCAAACCCTCCTCGCGGCTGTTAGCGACGAACCAGACATCGGCGGGCAAGCTGATCGCGCTCTGGGAGAGCAGTTCAGCGGCGGCGAGCAGCGCCGCCACGCCCAGACTGTTATCGCCGATGCCCGCGCCACAGATGTTCTCAGCCGTCTGGCGGACGCTCAAAGGCGTCTGGCGGCTGAAGACGGTATCGGTGTGCGCGCTGACCAGCAAGGCGGGCAGGCTCGGATCGTTGCCGCGCAAGCACGCATAGACGTTATACAGATCATCGATGCACAGGCTGCTCGGATCGAGGGCGGGCATAGCGGCAAAGCGCGCTCGCACGTACTCAGCGCGCGCCGACTCTTCAAAAGTGGGCGCGGCGATCTGTTGGATGGCGATGGTCTCGGCGATCAGGCGTGCTTGGTACGCCTCCAGCGCCGCGCGCAAGGCAAGGAAAGCAGGCGTGGCAGCCAGCTGAGCGACCTTGCTCACGCCCAACTCCAGCGGGTGCAGAAAGCTGAACCTAGGCTTTCTGCGCGGCTTTGAGTGCATTCAAACGCGCCATCAAGCGGCTTTTGCGGCGGGCGGCGTTGTTGCGATGCAGCGCGCCACTGCGCACTGCTTTATCTAGGGCGCGAATGGCAGTCAGGGTAGCTTGCTGCGCCGCCTCGAGGTCGCCAGCAGCGATGGCATCGCGCGCTTGGCGAATCTCGGTGCGCGAGCGGCTGATGTGCAGGCGATTCTCAAGGCGGCGGCGCTTGTTGACGCGAATCCGCTTCAAAGCAGACTTGTGGTTAGCCAATGCTGTCTCACTCCTCAGCTGAGCCATCGAATGGCGTGTTGGTGGGCAGCATTGTAGCAAAAAGGCGCGCCGCTGTCCAGAGTGCGCCGCTCAGTGGCTGTGCGCTGCCCGTTGGCGCACGTGCGGCATCTCGCCGCGCCGCGCCGCCCGAATCTCGGAGCGCAAGAGCGCTAGAACGGCGATCACCTCTCCGCTGAGCGCTGTGAATTCCACTTCATAGGGCTGATCGCCCATCGGCTCGGCGATCAGGATGCCCACATCGCCCGCCCGCAAGCCGTACTCTGGCACGTCGACGTTCAACACTACATAGTCCAGCTCATGCATCGGCGTCCGCCATAAATCCACAGTGATCACGTTCCCTTTCATGCTTACAACCTCCATGCTGCTTGCCTCAAGGTCACGCTCTGCGCTTGGGCAGCCCTTTTGACATTCAGCACGCCTATTGTAGAATAAAAGGGGCAAATTTGCAAAAATTGCTGCTTACAAAAGGTAAAACGTCATGCAAACATTGGACGTGCGCGCTGCTGAAGTCTCGGCAAAACTGACACATCTGCGTCAAGCGCTCGCCGCGCGCGGACTGGAGGCGCTGGAGATACGTCAGACGGCGAACCTAGCGTGGCTGACCGCCGGAGTTGCCACTTACATCAACGTCGCCAGCGAGACCAGCCCCGCCCGCGCCCTGATCACGCCTGAGCGGGCTTATCTGCTGACCGACTCGATTGAAGCGCCGCGTCTGGGGCAGGAGGCGCAAGTCGAGGCGCTCGGTTTTGAGCTGATCGCGCAGACGTGGCATCAGCGGGACGACTCCCTAGAGCGCTTGGCGGGCGGTCTGCGCTTGGCGCAGGACGGCGAGGGGCGCGGCGCAAACTTGGCGGCTGAGCTGCAACGCCTGCGCAGCACCCTGATGCCCAGCGAGATCGAGCGGTTGCGCGCCAACAGCCGCCTCGCCGCCGAAGCCATGCACGAGGCGATTCGCGCCGTGCAGATCGGGCAGAGCGAGCATGACGCCGCCGCGCGGCTTGCCGCTGAAGCCTACGAGCGGGGCGGCGTGCCGATTGTCGTGCTGGTCGCCAGCGACGAGCGGATTTTCAACTATCGCCACCCATTGCCGACCGATAAGCTCATTGAGCGCTACGCCATGCTGGTGCTGTGCTTCCGTAAGGATGGCTTGGTGATCTCCTTGACGCGCCTCGTGCATTTCGGCGCCGTGCCGAGCGAGCTGAGGCGCAAAGCCGAGTCGTGCGCCCGCGTGGATGCCCGCCTGATCCTCGGCACGCGGGCAGGGCGCACGCTCGGCGAGATGTTCGCCCTCGCCCGCGACGCCTACGCCGACGAAGGCTATCCTGAGGCAATTGACGAGCATCATCAGGGCGGCAGCGCCGCCTACCTCCCGCGCGAGGTGGTGGCGCGCCCCGACGTGCCGACGCCCATCGCCCTCAACCAGATGTTCGCGTGGAATCCGTCCATTCGCGGCGTCAAGAGCGAGGATAGCATCCTGCTGACTGAAGAGGGCATCGAGATTCTCACGGCGATGGAGGGCTTCCCAACCTTGAGCCTCTCCATAGACGGTCAGCCCATCGCTCGCCCCGCCATCCTTGAGGTGTAGCCATCCGTGCGGATTGTCCACCTCGCCAAGATGACGGGCGTCGCCGGCACGGAGAATCACCTCCTCAGCCTGCTGCCGCAGCTGGGGGCGCGCGGACTCGACGTGCGGCTGATCGTGCTGTGCGAGCCCGATCAGCCCATGTACGCCTACGCCGCTCAGATGAGCAGCTTGGGCGTGCCGACCGAACTGGTCACCATTCACAGCGACCTCGATTGGCGGCTGATCGGCGGCTTGGCGGCGCGGCTGCGCGCGCTGCACGCCGATGCCGTCCACACGCACTTGATCCACGCCGACTGGCACGGCATCCCTGCGGCGCGGCGCGCAGGCGTGCGCCATGTGTACACTTCGGGGCATAATGATGACCCCTTCCGCCGCCGCCCGCCCATCCGCCTTGTGCAAGCGTACCTATGGCGACGCCTCACGGCGGGCATCGCCATCAGCGAGGCGGTCCGCCAATTCATGCTGCGAGTCGAGTTTGCGCCGCCGCACAAGGTGCACACAGTGCATTACGGCATCGCGCCGCCGCCGCCCGATCTGCTCATGCGCGCCGCTTTCCGCGCCGAGCTGGGCATCCCGCTGGAGGCGTCCGTGCTCGGCTCGGTTTGCCGCCTGATCGAGCAGAAAGGCTTGACCTACGCCCTGCGCGCCTTCGCGCAGATCGCAGCGCGCTTCCCAGAGGCGCACTACGTGATCGTCGGCGATGGCATCCTGCGCGAGGCGCTGCGCGCCGAAGCAGAGGCGCTCGGAATCGGGGCGCGCGTACATTTGGCGGGCTGGCGGGCGGATGCCGCCGCGCGCATGGTCGCCTTCGATGTCTTCGTGATGCCCTCGCTGTGGGAGGGTTTCGGCTTGGTCATGCTCGAAGCTATGGCGGCGGGCTTGCCGATCCTCGCCTCGCGGGTCTCCGCTTTGCCGGAGATCGTGGTGGAGGGCGAGACGGGCTTTCTATGCCCGCCGCGCGACGTGACGTGCCTCGCTGAGCGCATGGCGCAGTTGCTCTCGGATCGGGCATTGGCGGAACGGCTTGGCGCCAACGGAAAGGCGCGCCTAGCCGCCGAATTCAGTGTTTCTAAGATGGTAGAACGCACGCTCGCCGTCTACCGACGGACGGGCGCACTAGGAGAGAACAACGCATGATAGACTGGTCGCGCGTAGCCCTGTTGTTCCCCGGACAAGGCTCGCAAGGGGCGGGCATGGCGCTCAGTTTCAAGGGCAACTACGCCCGCGCCGCCGAAGTTTTCGAGATGGCTGATCGCCTCTACGGCGAGCCGTTCTCGGCGCGCTTTGAGGATGGCGCGGCGCTCGATCAGACCGAAAATACGCAGCCGGCGCTCTACATCGCGGGCATGGCGGCGTGGCGCGCCCTGACCTCCGCCCTGAACGAGGGCGCGCCGATTGCGCCGCTGGCGGCTGCCGGTCACAGTCTGGGCGAGTTCACCGCCCTGACTGCCGCCGAAGCGCTCAGCCTTGAGGACGGCTTGCGCCTAGTACGTCTGCGCGCTCAGCTGATGGCGCAGGCGGGCGCGGCACGGCGCGGCGCGATGGCGGCGCTCTTAGGCGCCGAGCTGGCAGACGCCCAAGCCATCTGCGAGGCAGTCAGCACTGAAGCAGAGCCTGTGGTGGTGGCGAACGACAATTGCATCGGTCAGATCGTGATCAGCGGCGCGGAGGCGGCTATCGAGCGCGCCCTCGACCTCGCCAAAGCGCGCGGCATCAAGCGCGCCGTGAAGTTAGCGGTCAGCGTGGCGGCGCACTCGCCGCTGATGGCGAGCGCAGCCGAGGCGTTCCGCCGCGCCCTCGAGTCGGTCGCGTTCCGAGCGCCGCGCTTCCCCGTGATCGGCAACACGACCGCCGCGCCGCTCAACACGCCCGAAGAGATCGTGGCGGAGCTGAGCGCCCAATTGACGGGCAGAGTCCGCTGGACGGAGAGCGTGCAGACCTTGCGCGGCATGGGCGCGCAGATATTCCTCGAGCTCGGCTCGAAAGACGTGCTGATCGGCTTGCTCAAACGCATCGATCGCGAGGCGGTCGGCATCAAGATCGACGACATGGTCAGCCTTGCGGCGTTCGTGGAGCGCGCTAGGGCGCTCTGAGGGGCTAGGAGGGCGCGATGCGCCTGCAGATCATCCAGCTAGAGCCGTACGATGACGTGGTCTCGGCGCGCGATAGGCTCACTTTCGTCAAGGCGGAGCGCGTGCTGCTGATCTTGCCTCGCAAGGGCGGCATCTTGCAGCGCAAGCTGGATTTGGTGCTGCTGCAGCGCGAGGCGGCGCGGCGCGGCGCGCGCTTGGCGCTGATCAGCCGCGATCCGAGCGTGATCGAGAACGCCCGCGAGCTGAATATCTCGGTCTTCAGCAGCCTGCGCGAGAGTCAGCGCAAAAAATGGCACAAGCCGCGCCAGCAAGTCTTCTGGGATCGCCACAGCCGCCCGGAGCAGCCCGACGCGCTCGATCTGCACGAGCTGCGCCTGCGCGCCAGCCGTCTGCGCCCGCGCACGGCGCAGCAGCGCCGCCGCGAGCGACTCGCTCGCTATAGCGCCGCTTTCGCGCTATTCGCCGTCGCCCTGATCGCGGCGTATCTGCTGCTGCCCGCCGCCGAGGTCATCCTCACGCCCGCTGAGGCGCAGATCAGCGCCTCGCTGCCGATCATCGCCGACCCGAACGCCACGCAGATCGACGTCGAGCGCGGGCGCGTGCCCGCCACCGCCGAATTTCTGGAGGTCGAGGCGACGGTCAGCTTGCCGCCCTCAGGCTTGATCGACGTGCCGAGCGGACGGGCTACGGGCGAGGTGATCTTCTACAACTTGGTCGAATCGGCTGTGGAGGTGCCCGCCAACACGATCCTCAGCACGGTGGGCGGGCGCGTCCGCTTCCGCACCCTGACCGACGCGACGTTGCCCGCAGGCGTGGGCAGCACGGTCAAAGTGCCCATCGAGGCGCTCGACGAGTCGCTGGGCGTGGCGGGCAACGTGCCAGCCGGCGCCATCATCAACATCGAGGGCGGCTTGAGCCGCGCTCTCTCAGTCCGCAACTTAGAGCCGACGCGCGGCGGCACCGTCCGTGAGCAACGCGTCGTCACGCGCGCCGATTACGACCGCCTGCTGACCATCGGACGGGCGCAGCTGCTCCAAAATGCCCTCGCCGAGGCGAGCGCGCGCTTGGGCGGCACGCAGATCGTCGTGCCGAACGGCATTCGCATCCTGAACGAGGGCGCTGAGGAAGCCGCCTATAGCGCCTTTGTGGGCGATCAAGCCGACGTGCTGAGCCTGACTCTGCGCGCGCGCGTTCAGGCGCTGGTGATCGACGAGCGGGCGGCGCGGCAAGCGGTCTTAGCGCGGCTCTCGCGCGAAATTCCGAGCGGCTATCGCCTGCTGCTGGATAGCATCGTCTACAACCGCAGTCCGCTGCAAGCCGCCGATGCACAAGGGCGCGTGACCTTCCTGATGTACGCGACCGCCTCCGTGATGGCGAACGTGGATAGCGCCTTAGTGCGGCAACGCTTGGCGGGCTTGAGCGTGACAGAGGCGCTGGCGCGCCTGAATCGGGAGCTGCTGCTCGATCCGTTGCGCCCGCCCCAGATCGCGCTCTATCCCGACCTGCTGGGCAGATTGCCCGCTCTGCCCGCCCGCATCACGGTCACGTTGCGCGCGCCTGAGAGCGCGAGGTTGCCGTGAGCGCGGCGCGCGGCGTCTTGCTAGGCGTCGATCACGGCGCGCGCGTGATCGGCGTGGCGTGCTGCGATGCCGAATGGCTGATCGCGCGTCCGCTCGCCCTGATCGCCCGCACCACGCGCGCCGCCGACTTCGCCAAGCTGGCTGCGCTCGCCGAGAAGCAGCACGCCGTCGGCGTGGTGGTGGGCGTGCCGATCCTGCCCGAAGGCGAGACGGCGCAAAGCCGCACGGTGCGGCGCTGGGCGAGCCGCTTGGCGGCGGCGTTGCCGCTGCCCATCTACCTGTGGGATGAGTCGTACAGCAGCGCCGAGGCGGAGGAGATTCTGGATCAGATCGGCGCGGCGCGCCCTGAGCGCCTTGACGGACACGCCGCCGCCGTGATTTTGGCTCGTTTTATCGCCGCCCATCCGCCAGAGCGCCCCTTGCCGCCGCCGCTCAAGGCGCGCTCCGATCAGTCGCTCAGCTCCGGACCGGCGACTGAGAGCGCGTAGGCTTCGGCGGAGAGGTAACGCTGCGCTGCTTTCAGCACGTCCTCGCGGGTGATGGCGTTGATCGCCTCGGCATAATGCAGCAAGTAGTCCAGACCGAGCTGGTAGGTCTCCATGTTCAGGATGGCGGCGGCGACGCCCTCGTTCGTTTCGAGGGTCAGCGGCAAGCGACCGGTGAAATTTGCCTTGTTATCCGCCAGCTCCTCCTCGCTGACCAGCTCCGAGGTGAGCCGCTCGACCTCGCGCAGGATGCTCTCGATGGCACGCCGCACATTCTTGGGATTGACCCCAGCGGAGGCAGTCCACGGCGAGGGGCCATGACCGCCGCGCACCGTGCTGTAAGCGTAGTACGCCAAGCCCTGATCCTCGCGCACGCTCTTGCCCAGCCTGCCCATCATGCCGAAGACGCCCAAGATGTTGTTGGCGAGATTCGCCGCCTGAAAATCGGGCGCGAAGCGCGACGGACCCGCCCAGCCGATCACGATGTCCGATTGAGTCTTGCCCGCGACCGTCTTGAAGCTTTGGCGCGCCTCTGAGAGGGGCGGCGGCTCCGAGACTTTCGGCATGGGCGGTTGAGCGGGGTTATGCCAATCGCCGAACTGCTCCGCCACCAGCTTGAGGGCATCCTCTGCCTTCACCGCGCCGACGATGGCGATGATCATGCCCTGCGCGCCGTAATGCTGGGCGTGGAAGGCGTGCAGATCGTCAAGGCTCAGGCGCGGCAAGCTCTCAGCGACGTTGAACATGGTACGGCTGTAGGGATGCTCAGGCGGATAGGCGAGGCTGCGGAAATTCTCATAGGCAACGCTGCGCGTATCCTGCGCGCGGATTTTGAGGGCGGTCAGCAGCTCGCCGCGCAGCCGCTCGGTCTGGTCGGGCGGGAAAGCGGGGTTGCGCAGCACGTCGGAGAGGATGCTCAACAGCGCGCTCAAGTCTTCAGCCAGCGCCTTGCCGCCGAAAGCCGTGCTGTGCCCGCCGCCGCTGACGTTCAAGCTGGCGCCGATGCTTTCCAACGCCTCGTGCAGCGCATCGAAAGGGCGGTTGCGCGTGCCGCGCATCAGCGCCGAGGCGGCAAAATCTGCCAGACCGTCCTTGCCTGCAGGGTCTAGCAGGCTGCCCACGGCGAGGCTGCCGCCGATCACGACCGATTGGTTGGCGAAATTCTCGCGCGCCAGCACCGTGATGCCATTGGGCAAGACCGTCCGCAGGATATCAGCGCTGCTGGGCAGAGAGAGCGAGTTCGTCATCATCTTCCGTCTCTTCCTCTTGTGCGTTGCCGAGAAATTCCTCTGTCAGCGAGTCTTCTAGCTCGCCGCCGCCCGACTCTTCGGTCGGCACGAACCAACCGACTGTGCGCAACTGCGGACGCAAATAACGCCGCGCCACGTCGTGGATATCCTCAAGGGTCACGGCGCGCAGGCGCTCCTCAAAGGTCAGGAAGAACTCGTAGCCGCCCGCCACATGCTCGAAGTAGGCTAACCAAAACGCTTGATTGGTGACGCTCTCGGTGCTGTAGGCGAAGAGCGCGCGCGCCTGCTTACGCGCCTTATCCAGCTCCGCCTGAGCGATCTCGCCGTTGCGGACTTTGGCGATCTCGGCATCTAGCGCCGCCTCAACCTCTTCCAACGTGCGCCCCTCGCGCAGAGTCAAGTCGATGGAGTAGAGGTACGGGTCGGCGGAGGGGTATAGCCCGGAGCTGAAGCCCGCCACCAGCTCAGTCTTGACCAGCGCCTGATACAAGCGCGAGGTCCGATTGCCGACTCCGCCGCCGCCGAAGCCGCTGGCGCCGCCAAGGATGCTATCCAGCACGAAGAGCTTGAGCCAATCGGGATGGCTGACGGCGGGCGCCTTGTAAGCGACGGCGAGCAGGGGCGTCGGACCGGGGCGTTCGACGCGCACGCGGCGCTCGCCTTGCTGGGGCGGCTCTGGGCGAACGAAGGGCTTGGGCAGCTCTGAGGGCGGGATGTGTCCATAGAGTTCCTCGATGCGGCGCAGCATCGCCGCGCTCTCGAAGTCGCCCACCAGCGAGAGGATGGCATTGTTGGGCGCGTAGTAAGTGCGGTAGTGCGCATAGAGATCGTCGCGCGTCATGCGCTCGAGGTCTGCCATGTCGCCGATGATCTCGTGGTGGTAGCCATGCACGCGGAAAGCCGCCGCTTGCACTTCCTCGCTCAGCCAGAAGGATGGGCTGTTCTCCAGCCCTTGCCGCTCGCTGATGATGACGGTGCGTTCGCTCTCAACCTCGTCGGGGGCGAATTGGGCGTTGATCATGCGATCCGCCTCAGCGCGCAATGCCAGATCGATGCGCTCTGAAGGCATCGTCTCGAAGTAGGCGGTGTAATCGAGCGAGGTCTGGGCGTTCCAGACGCCGCCTTCGCGGTCGATCAGTTTATCTAGCACGCCGGCAGGGAAAGTTGGCGTGCCTTTGAACATCATGTGCTCCACCCAGTGGGAGATGCCCGTCTTGCCGCTCGGCTCGTTGCGGCTGCCCACCCGATACAGCACCCAGAAGCTGATCACGGGCGCCTTGTGCGATTCTTTGAGCAGGACGACCAAGCCGTTGGGCAGGACGTGGCGCGTTACGCCGTTCTTGGAATTCGTTATCATGCAGACACTCACTATAGATTGGGCTGAATACAAAAGGCGAGAGAGAACTTGCCTGCGCGGGTTTATGAGGATAAGTATAACATAAAGTGCGCAGCGGTGCGTCAGCGGAGCGCCCTGCGGTAGAATGGACGGGCAGCATCCATCACGGACATGCCCTGTGCGCCCTTGTTCGGGCGAAAAAACGCTCAGCTGGTTTGGATGGGATGAATTCGAGCATGATGACTTTTGCGACCTTGCGCCGCGCGCTTTTGCTCAGCCTGATCGGGCTGCTCGTCGCGCCGCAAGCCTTCAGCCATGCCCAAGCCGACCTCGACTGTGGCGTGGTCGAGCGCTTCGATTACCCCATTGACGGCATCAGCCTCGATCACGACGATTTCGGGCTGTTCCGCGCCGGCTTCAACGGCTACCACAGCGGCGTCGACCTCGCCTTTGAGCGCGTCGGCGAGCCAGTGCGCGCCGCGGCGCGCGGCAGAGTCACCTTCAGCGACCCCGAAGGTTGGGATACCGAAAAAGGCGTGGTGATCATCGAACATACTCTGCCGGATCGCAGCATCGTCTTCTCGCTCTACGGACACATGGAGTCGCGCGAGCCGTACGTCTTTCCGCGCGTGGGGCAATGCGTGCTGCGCGGCGATATCATCGGCGTGGTAGGCGAGCCGCGCAGCAGCGCGCCGCACCTGCACTACGAAATTCGGCGGATGCGCGCCAGCACGGGCGGACCGGGCTACTGGAACACCGATCCGTTGGAGGGCGGCTGGCTGCACCCAATTGAGTTCACCGAGCAGTGGCGGCTGCGCTTGCAGCCCGCTTTCCGCGCCATCGTGACCGCCAGCAGCGCGCCCGCCGCCCCGCCGATCTGGTTGCCCGACGGCACCGCCGTCTACGCCACGCGCTTCCAGCTGGAGGCACGCCCGCTCGCCACCAATGCGCAGACGCAGCTCTCTGCGAGCTGGGCGCTGCGCGTGGAAGGTCTGAATGGCATCGCGCCGTTGCCCGATGGACGCATCTTGGGCGTCACGGCGGGCGGACAGGCTTTTATCGTCGAGAATGGGCGCTTTGTGGGGGCGTGGCGGGCTGATCGCCCCTTGCGCACGCCGCCCTTGCGACTCGGCGAGCGCATCGCCTTCCTAGACGGGCAAAATCGCGCTGTGGCTTATGAGGTTGACGGGCGCGTGGCTTGGCAGAGCGAGCCGCTCGGCGCGCGCGTGGAGCGCTACGCCGTGAGCGGCGCCTTGCTGGCTGCCGCCGTGCAAAACGAGGACGCTCACGAGCTGCTGGTCTTGAACGCGGAGGGGCGCTTGCTCTACGCGGCGCGCGCGCCCTCGCCCATCGCGCCGATGCCGGTGCAGGGCGGCGGATTCCTGATCGCGGTCGGCTCGCAGGTCAGTCTGCTCAGCCCAGACGCCGTCCTGACCCCGCTTTTGGATACGGGCATCGCGCTCGGACGCGGCGCGCAAGTCGCGGCGGATGGTCTGGGCAACCTGTACGTCTATGCCGGCTATGGCAACGCGGTCTACGCCTATAACGCGGGCGGCGGTCTGCGCTGGATGGTGCGCCTGCCCTCGCTGCCGACTCAGCCGCCCTTGCTGGCAGTTGGCGATGGCTGCGTGCTGTACGTCCTGACGGCGGATGGCGCGCTGCTGGCGTATCGGGCGGCGGACGGCGCACTGCGCGGCATCGCCTCGCTGTACGCCGGAGGCAGGCAGCATCGCCCTGAGGCGCGCCTGCTGAACGTCTTGCCGAACGAGTTGGTGCAGTTCTCGGCGGGCTACCTCTCAACGGCGCTCATCGACGGCTTGCAGCTGGCGGAGCTGAGCGAATGCAGCCCAACGTGGTGATAACTCCGCCTTGACAAGCCGCCCCGCCTGCATAAAATTGGAAGTGCAAGGCGACGTAGCTCAGCGGTAGAGCAGGGGTTTCATAAGCCCTGTGTCCTGGGTCCGAATCCCAGCGTCGCCAATAATGAAACCTTCTGAGAATTACCTTTCCCTACTTGAAGAAATTGACAAACTAAAATCACTCTATTCAATAAACTACGACATTGAAGTAGTTGTAGTAACTAAGTATTCATCCGTAGAAGAAATAGAAGATCTTTTGAAAAATTCAAAAGTTAAACACATCGGAGAAAATAGAGTACAAGAGGCAGAAAAGAAGTTTTCCTATCTTTCAAGCAAAAACCTTTTAGAAGGTGTAAAAAAACACATGTTAGGACCAATACAAAGCAACAAAATAAACAAAGTCATAAAGTTATTCGATTTTGTCCATTCAATTGAAAATTTAAAAATTCCAGAAGAACTTTTAAAAAGAAATTACCAAGGAGAGATGTTAGTAGAAGTAAAAACAAGCGAAGAAGTTACAAAACACGGAATACCACCAACGTTGGTAATTGATTTTTTTGGAAATCTAATTTCAAAAGGTATTACCGTATCAGGCTTAATGACAATGGCACCTCTAACAAACGACGAAATTAAAATATCTAAATGTTTCGAAACACTTAGAAAACTAAAGGAAAAAGTAGAAAACGAATACAAAATAAAGTTAAAATATCTTTCAATGGGAATGTCAAACGATTATAAGATAGCAATAAAAGAAGGAGCAAACGTTCTAAGAATAGGTAGTTTAATATTTAGGAAAAAATAAAAAAACCCCGGGTAGATAACCTACCTCGGGGCCTGAGGAATGGGAGGGGAACTTGTGCCCAAAACCTCGGTTTTATCATTATCGGTTATGCAAAGTGCATTCTAAAGTTTATGGAAATATATTCACCTTCAGGTATTAAAGCGATCTTGTCAAAACACCGGTATTTTCTGTCAAGTAACAGAGGACAAAATTATCTCGTGAACAAAAATATAGCCTATAAGATAGCAGAAAAGGTAAAAAGCTTGGTACCAGAAAATACAGATCTAAAGATATTAGAAGTTGGAAGTGGATTAGGAGCAATAACCATACCTTTAGCAGAAACATCTAAAAAAGTACTAGCAGTAGAAATAGACAAAGGTATATCAGAATGCTTCATAGAAGCTATAAATTTCTATAAACTCGGTAGTAAGGTAAAAGTAATAAACAAGGATTTTTTAAAGATCTCTCCAAACGACATTTCAGAATTTAACAACAAAGACACAGTTTTTGTTTCAAACCTACCTTACAACGTATGCGGAGAAATATTAAAAAAAGTAATTAACGAATTTAAAATTGAACATATTTTTGTTATGGTCCAGAAAGAATTTTTCGAAAGAATAACCTCACAAAGCGGAAGTGAAAAATACTCTGCACTGTCTGTAATATTCCAACTTAGTACTGAAGTTATAAAAAAACTCCTAGAAGTAAATAGAA